>JAFZIU010000069.1 GCA_017554185.1 Spirochaetia bacterium | reverse complement strand
CTCATAATATCTCTCAAGGACAGGAATTACTTCTTTGAGTCGTTTCTTAATACCTACCTTGTGATAAATATTGAACTCTGCCCATGCAAACAGAGGTGGATATAGGCATTCCGGATTGTCCCGTGTGAAAACAGCTTTTCCATCAGTCTCACTGTAGACGCCCCTGATGGCTCCCGAGTCTTCCTGTTTGTTATAGAAGTTGTCCAGCGCCGGTGCCGGTGAATATGTAGAGTTGCTGTAAACTAAGAAAAATGTGGAGAGACATGCTTCGAACTGATTTATAGTTGTACTTTCTGGATAGCAGTAATACTTGCTCTGGAACCCGTTTTTCTTGTTGCCTTTTTTCCAGAAATCTCCAAGCCACAGCCATGTTTTGTTGTAAATGTCCACGAAGTCCTGATCATAGAAGTGGATAACCGGAAAACCTGTTTTAATCACCTTAACTCCCTATAAACTCAAGAGAAACTCAAATTAGTTATATGCTTTAACTA
The DNA here is from genome assembly GCA_017554185.1 of Spirochaetia bacterium. Taxonomy (GTDB): domain Bacteria; phylum Spirochaetota; class Spirochaetia; order CADAEX01; family CADAEX01; genus CADAEX01. Next base: position 3,651 of record JAFZIU010000069.1, on the reverse strand, counting down.
TATTACACCCATTATCTTTAATCTGTCAAATTTTTTTATTATTTTTTATTGACATTTTGTTATTAACTACATAATTTGCAGATATGATTACTGCCGATTTTGCCCGAAAAGTGCTGAAAATAGACCCGGAAACCCTGAAAAAACGGAACATCTTCATCAAATTTATTGTGGCCGATGGTAAGGTGATATTCGATCCTGAGCTCTTCAGGTACTTCGAGGAGCACTACGGAGAGGACAGCCTGTACCACAAGGATATAGCAGGTGCCCATAATATAGACCTGAGCAAGGTCCAGGGCGGCGCCTTCGTGGGAATAGGTGACAACGAGGTTAAAGTGGCAGGGTACAGCACCCAGTTCGGCGGGGTGGAAGACTATAAGGATGAGGTCAGGGCCTTCTTCGAGTCCTATTTTGACTGCCCTGTGACAGTGGAGGTCTGATTTGGAGTTCAAGGATCCGGCTGTAAAGGCCAGAGTGGAGCAGGCAGATAAGCTTACCAAAGAGATTTTCGGCAGCAAGGTTTATATCCGCGGAATAATCGAGTTCTCCAACTGCTGCCGCAAGAACTGCAACTACTGTGGCATCCGCAGGGGCAACACCAGCGTGGTCCGCTACCAGATGAGCCCGGACGAGATTGTGGCCAAGGCAGAGGAAAATCTTAAGCACGGGATCAAGACTATAGTGCTGCAGTCCGGGGAAGACCTTTCCTACACCAAGGATGTGCTGGTAGACATAATTAAGCGTATCAAGGCTCTGGATCCGGAGTGTGCCATAACCCTTTCCATCGGGGAGCGGACCGAGGAGGAGTATAAGGCCTTCAAGGATGCAGGGGCCGACCGGTTCCTGCTGCGGTTCGAGACTGCCGACCGGGCTCTGTTCGAAAGCCTCCACCCGGATGACGATTACGATTACAGAATAAATACCATAAAAATATTGAAAAAGCTGGGCTACGAAGTGGGTTCCGGCTTTATGTTCGGCATCCCCGGGGAGGCCCCGGATGCAGATGACCAGAACATAGCCCTGCTCAAGGAGCTGGGTGTTGCCATGGTCGGCTGCGGCCCCTTCATCCCGGCGGAAGGAACCCCCATGGAGGGTTCCGGTATCCACGCAGGCCTCGAGCGGTGCCTGGATATATATGCCAAAATCCGGCTTGCCATGCCGGAGGTGAATATTGCGGCAGCCACCGCTCTGGACGCCGTGGATACGGGAGCGCGGAAGCTCTCCCTTTCCGCCGGTGCGAACGTAGTGATGCCAAACACCACCCCAGCCAAGTACAAAGACAATTATTCTATTTACGAAAGAAAAGGCAAGCTGGACGATACCATCGCAGATGCCAAGAAGTTAGGTGCAGAACTGGAAAAGCTGGGGTACACCCCGCAGTGGAACCAGCGGGGCGACTCCAGATTGAAATGATTACCCAATAAGCCGGACTGCGATAACGCCTTCGGCTTCCTTAAGTTTTGTCATCACTTCGGCCATAAGCTCATCAGTGATCTCGCTGTCAATCTCGATGATGTTGTAAGCATAGCCGTTCTTGTTCTTGTTGATGAATTCGGCAATGTTGATCTTCTCTTCTGCCATGATTGCAGTGAGCTGTCCGATTACGTTAGGGATATCCTTGTTGATAACAGTGATTCTCTTTCTTCCTGTGAACGGCATTGAGCAGTTAGGGAAGTTCACAGAGTTCTTGATGTTTCCGAACTCCAGGTAGTCCTTGAGCTGCTGTGCTGCCATTGCGGCGCAGTTGTCCTCGGCCTCTTCGGTGGATGCTCCAAGGTGCGGGACGCAGATTACATTGTTCATTCCGATAAGCTCTGCATCTGGGAAGTCTGTCATGTATGTGGCGATAGTGCCGTTCTCGATGGCAGCCTTAAGGTCCTCGTTCTTTACCAGTCCGCCCCGTGCAAAGTTAAGGAGCACTGTTCCTTTCTTCATGATCTTGAACTTGTCTGCGTTGAACATTCCCTTTGTACCGTCTGTCAGAGGAACATGCACTGTGATGTAGTCAGATTCTGCAATCAGGTTGTCCAGGCTTATGGCCTTCTTGATGTCTCTTGAAAGTCCCCATGCTGCATCTACAGAGATGTAAGGGTCACTTCCGATTACATTCATTCCCAGTGCAGATGCGCTGTTTGCAACCATTACTCCGATTGCGCCAAGGCCGATTACACCAAGTGTCTTTCCCTTGATCTCGTGGCCTACAAACTGGCCTTTTCCTTTCTCAACCAGTTGTGGAACCTCGTCGCCCTTGTCGGCCAATGTCTTGCACCAGTCGATGGCTGCATTCATATTTCTGGAAGCTGCCAGCATGGATGCGATGACCAGCTCCTTTACGCTGTTTGCATTTGCACCGGGTGTGTTGAATACAACAATACCTTTCTCGGTGCACTTGTCTATAGGAATGTTGTTCACTCCGGCTCCGGCTCTGGCTACTGCCAGGAGGGAAGCAGGAAGCTCCATGTCGTGCATCTTGAAGCTTCTAAGGATGATTCCGTCAGGGTTTGTCATCTCGGAAGCGGTTTCGTACTTATCCCTCTCAAGCAGGTGGAGTCCTGCAAGTGAAATCTTATTAAGGGTCTGAATCTTATACATCTCAGTTCTCCTTTGCAAATTTTTCCATGAACTCAACCAGCTTCTTAACACCTTCCAGTGTCATTGCGTTGTAGATGCTGGCTCTCATTCCGCCAACCAGGCGGTGTCCGCCCAGGTTTGCAAGTCCTGCTGCTGCAGCTTCCTTTACAAACTTTTTATTGATGGCATCTGCCTCTTCGCCTGTGTACTTGGTCAGGAATGGAACGTTCATAAGGCTCCGGCTTCCCTTTGCTGCTGTTGCGTGGTAGAAGCTGCTGTTGTCCAGGTAGTTGTATAGATAGTCGGCCTTCTCGTGGTTCCGCTTGCCCATTCCCTCAGCTCCGCCGTTCTTCTCGATCCAGTTAAGCACTTTGCCTACAACATAGATTGCATAGCATGGAGGTGTGTTGTACATGCTCTCGCCGTCCACATGGGTCTTGTATGTAAGCATAGTCGGTGTTCCGGCCAGCGGTGTCTCGGTGATAAGGTCATCTCTGATGATAACTACAGTAACGCCTGCAGGTCCCAGGTTCTTCTGTGCTCCGGCATAGAGCAGGCCGAACTTGGTTACATCAAGAGGCTCTGACAAGATGCAGGAAGAAATATCTGCAACCAGAGGGATGTCGCCTGTGTCCGGGATATATTCGTAGTGGGTTCCCATGATTGTGTTGTTGAAGCAGATATATACGTAGTCGTAATCGCCTGTAACTTTCTCAACTCTAGGGATATAGCTGAAACCCTTGTCCTCGGAAGAAGCAATCTCGTCAACTGTGATGAACTTCTTAGCCTCTGCGGCAGCTTTCTTTGCCCAAACTCCGGTCCTGATGTATGCGGCTTTCTTGTGTTTGATTCCCAGGTTGAGAGGGATCATTGCAAACTGTGTGGAACCGCCTCCCTGGAGGAAGAGGATCTTGTAGTTGTCCGGCACGTTCATCAGCTTTCTTACCTTGGCCTCTGCCTCGGTGATGATAGGCTTGAATGCGGCGCTCCGGTGGCTCATCTCCATTACAGACTGGCCTGTTCCATTGTAATTCAGCATTTCTGCAGCACATTCCTTAAGAACTTCTTCTGGCAGGCAAGATG
>JAFZIU010000068.1 GCA_017554185.1 Spirochaetia bacterium | reverse complement strand
TCAAATCCTGCCGGATTTTGGGAATTTTTCCTAATTATACCGAAATTGCCTTCGCCAAGGTATGCGATAGTATCCCCTTCTTCCAAGGTCTCGTTCTCTTCAAGCTTCTTCATCACACAGTCAAAATGGGCAGGTTCGCCTGTCTCCGGCATAGCCAGTGTAGATGCAGCCTCTCTTATGACTTCGCCGCAAAGGGCACACACCAGTTCTGGCTTCTCGGGGAATACTATGGTATTATCCCGATTAATGTGTTGTCTGCGTCTGGGATCACGCTTAAAATTCCTTTTATCCCTGTCACCGTTCATTTTTTTCCTGCATCTCGAGAACCTCACTGGAAAGCACCCAGGAAATCCTCTCTACAGCAGTTTCGATATACTCTGCCGTATTAACTTCTTTTTTCAGTTCTTCAAGCCGCTCTTGAGCTGTCTCTTTGGCCACCCTGGACATCAATAATCTCCGAAAGCATCTTTAATATGGGTTATTTCTCCCTCGCCAGCCACAAATATCACGTCGTAGCGGATTGTCTTTCCCCGGCATAAGCACTGGTTCTGCAGCATGAAAACCTGGGATGCAGCAATAATCCGATGCTGTTTACGGGCATCTATGCTGATCTCCAGATCCATGACAGGCAGGTTCTTCCATGCCTTGACCTCTACAAATACCAAATCGCAGCCTGATGTCATGATTAAATCAATTTCACCAGGATGCGCTTTGAAGTTCCGGGCAACGAGGGTATATCCCCTTTCTATAAGATACTTTTCGGCAGATTCTTCGCCAATTTTACCTTTTTTAAAGGTATTCATCAGAAAAGTTTTATTTTGCCTCTTCCTTTTTCTTGATCAGTTCTTTGATCTTGGCAGCCTTACCTACTCTGTCTCTGATGTAGTAGAGTTTAGAGCGGCGTACTTTTCCGTATTTTACAACTTCGATCTTCTGAATTCTTGGTGAGTTGAACGGGAATACTCTCTCCACGCCCACACCGAATGACATCTTCCGTACTGTGAATGTCTTTCTCAGTCCTGTGTTGTTCTTTGCGATGCAGACACCTTCAAATACCTGAACTCTTTCTGTGGTGCCCTCGATGATCTTGAAGAAGACCTTGATTGTGTCACCGATTCCAAAAATCTCATTCTCTTTTATCTGTTCTGCCTCAATTGCTTTAATCAGATCCATTCTGATTTCCTCCTATATGTTCAGGTCCCAGAAGATCAGGCCTGTTCATTTTTGTTTTCTCGAGGCTTTTCATAAGCCTCCAATCCCGTATGTTCTTATGATGCCCCGAAAGAAGCACTTCCGGCACCTTCATGCCGCGGAACACCTCGGGTCTGGTATACTGGGGATACTCCAGAAGCCCGTTGGAAAAGCTCTCCTCCTCCAGGGACTCCCTGCTGATCACGCCGTCGAACAGACGGTACACAGCATCCACAATAACCAGCGATGCAATCTCTCCGGAAGATATCACATAATCTCCGATACAGATCTCATCATCAACATAACTGTCAATTATCCGTTGGTCAATACCCTCGTACCGGCCGCAGATAAAAACCAGTTCTTCCTCCTCTGCCAGAGCAGAGGCATATTTCTGACTAAACAGCTTCCCGCTGGGGGAAGGATATATAGTCCGAATGGAGGAAGCGTTCACCGAATCCAAAGCCCGTGCCAACGGCTCGGTCTTCATGACCATGCCGGCTCCTCCGCCGTAGGGATAGTCGTCACAGCTCTTGTATTTGTCCAGGCAGAAGCTGCGGATATCCACAACCTGGTAGGTTATGATACCTTTCTCCACCGCCTTGGCCATTATGGAGCTCTTGAAGTACCCCTCAATAATCTCAGGAAACAGAGTCAGAATAGTAAACTTCATTCAAAAAACCATGTTTCCTTAAGTTCGATAGTCTTGCCCTCTGTGTCCACCTGACCGATGAACTGATCCAGGAAAGGAACCAGCACTGTCCGCTTTTTCCCCTCTGTATCAGGATCGCATTCAATCTCAAGGAGGGCCGACGCGCCATTGTCTATGACCGACTTGACCACTCCCATCCGGTTTCCATCATGCAGCAGAACGCTACCGAACAGATCACAATAATAAAATTCTCCCTCCTCAAGAGGAGAGGCAAACTCCCGGGGAACCATTATGTCCCAGGTCGCATACATCTTTGCAGCTTCGGGGCTGTCCAATGTTCTTAACTTAAGGAGAATATCTCCATTCAAAACCTGCACACGCTCCACATCAAAGTGTTTCTGTACAGCTCCCTTCTTAAGAAAAATTTCCTTAAGGGGGAGAAAATGTTCAGTTTCGCCAGAATAGCTTGAAACCTTGATATCCCCTTTCACTCCATAGGATGTTCTCACAAACCCTATGGCAATCAGATCCTGCCCTTCCACCTGCTGCCTCAGTCGAGAATTTCCAGCACAACCCTCTTTCCAGTCTTGGATGCAGCTGCACTCAGCACAGTCCGTACCGCCTTGGCAATCCTTCCGTGTTTTCCGATCACCTTGCCGATATCATCCTGTGAAACCCTGAGCTCAAGAATGGTGGATTTTTCCCCTTCGATGATGCTTACGCTTACATTCTCGGGATCATCCACAAGGGACTTTGCGATATATTCCACAAGATCCTTTTCCAAATTCATGGGACACTCCCCTTATTTTACAGCGATGTTCTGCTTGTTAAGGAGTTTTTTCACTGTCTGACTTGGTAAAGCACCTTTGGCAATCCATGCCTTGATCTTGTCTGCCTCAAGAGTAATCTGATTCTCGGCCTCGACAGGATGATACTGTCCAACCTCTTCCAGAGTTCTTCCATCCCGTGGTGCACGTGAATCTACAACAACTACTCTGTAGTACACTCTCTTCTTTGTTCCGAACCGTTTCAGTCTGATTTTTACGCTCACTTCAACTTCCTCCTATTCAACTCAACTGCCGAACCGTGACATAAGGTCCGACTGGTATTTCTTATTTTTCGAGACTTTTTTCATCATAAGTCTTGTTTTATCAAATTTCTTAAGAAAACTGTTCACCTCTCCTACCGATACGCCGCTTCCCTTTGCTATGCGCTTTCTTCTGGACGGCCCGATGATACGGTGATTCTGCCGTTCCATCTTAGTCATGGAGAGGATTATTGCCTCTTCGCGCTTTATTGCACCTTCGTCCAGCTTATCCTCGTCTATGTTGCCCTTGAGCCCTGGAAGCATCTCCATCATGGACTTCAGGCTGCCCATCTTGCGGATCTTGGCAAACTGCTCAAGGTAATCTTCCAGTGTGAAGGTGGCCTTGTTTATTTTCTCCTGAAGCTTGGCTGCCTCTTCGGCATCCACAGTCTCCTGTGCTTTTTCAACCAGGGTTACGATATCGCCCATGCCCAGGATACGGGAAGCAATCCGGTCTGGATAGAATATATCAAGATCTTGGATTTTCTCGCCTGTACCGATGAACTTGATAGGCTGGCCAGTGATGGTCTTGAGTGAGAGGGCTGCTCCGCCCCGGGTGTCGGAGTCGAATTTGCTTAAGATAATACCGGTGATTCCGATGCGCTCATTGAACTCTTTTGCAATGTCTACCGCATGCTGACCAGTCATGGCATCTGCAACAAGCAGAGCCTCAACCGGGTTCAGGACTTTCTTTATGTCCTCAAGCTCCTGCATCATGCTGTCATCTAAGTGAAGACGACCTGATGTATCGGCTATAAGGATGTTGAACTGGTTCTTCTGTGCGTAGCGGAGGGCATTCTTGACCACTGCCACTGGATTCTTGGAATCCTCGCTGTAGACCTCGACCTCTATCTGGGAACCCAGCACCTTAAGCTGTTCCACTGCTGCTGGCCGTACCAGGTCGGCTGCAACCAGAAGTACTTTGCGCCCCTCTTTCTTAAGGCGGTTTGCCAGCTTGGCCGATGCAGTAGTCTTACCAGAACCCTGGAGACCCAGCATAAGGATAGGAGAAAGGGCATCGGGCCCTTTAAGCTGAAGATCCTGTTTCTCATCCCCCAGGAAGGAGACCATCTTGTCGTAGATAATCTTTGTGAACTGCTGGCCTGGATTTACGGAACGCAGAACCTTCTCGCCCACTGCCTCTTCCAGGGTGGAATTGATGAAACGGCGGACAACCCGCAGGTTTACATCGGCGTCAAGAAGTGCGACTTTGATCTCTTCTACTGCATCCTGCACGTTCTTTTCGGAGATGGATGCCTTGCCCGAGATTCTTCTGATTAAATCACTGAATTTGTTTGAAATTCCGTCCAGCATAGTTTTATTAAATCCTAGAGTATTAATATATATACTAAATGGCCCGAAAATGTCAACCCGGCGAGAATACCTGATCATATACCCGAGCGCCAGCTTACGCCACCCTGCTCGGTAGGCGGCCTACGGCCTAAAATACCGACAGGATGGCTTCGCCGGCTCCTCTGCATGGCAGGTACTGTCGCAGGGCTGGCTTCGCCGGGTTGACTTCTCAATATACTAATACTATAATTTAAGTTTAGGTGGAGAAAGACGTGAACCCACAGGATGACGAGCTTATATTTGCAGACGAGATCAGCTCACCGGCAGAAGCGCCGGCTGCACAAGAGCCCCCCAAGGCAGGCTGGAAGGTGCTGGTGGTGGACGACGAGCCACAGGTGCATACTGTCACCAAGCTGGTCCTGCGGGACCTGACCTTCAAGGGAAGGAAAATCGAGTTCTGCGACGCCTACTCTGCCGCCGAGGCCAAGAAGGTGCTGGCCGAGAACCCGGATGTGTGCCTTGCCCTGGTGGACGTGGTGATGGAAGAGGACGATGCCGGACTGCGCCTGGTGGAATACATCCGGGACATCATGAACAACAAGGCGATCCGTATAATTCTCCGCACCGGCCAGCCGGGCTATGCCCCCGAAAAAGAAGTAATAATCGACTACGACATAAACGACTACAAGGAAAAGACCGAGATGTCGGCCCAGAAACTCATAACCTGTGTCATAGCCGCCATCAGGAACTACGAATATATCGATGCCCTCAACAAGCTGACCGCTGAACTTGAGCAGAAGGTGGCAGAACGGGTGGCAGAACTGGACGAATCCAACCGGAAGCTGCTGGAGGACCAGGAGGCCGGCAAGAAGCTCCAGAACAAAATCCTGCCGAAACCGGAGAAAGATATTGGGCAATATCATTTTGCAAGCCGGCTTTTCCCATCCCTGGTGCTCAGCGGAGACTTCATCGACTATTTCTCAATATCAAGCCGCTATATCGGCTTCTATATGGCAGATGTGTCAGGACATGGAATGTCATCGGCCATAGTGACAGTGCTTCTTAAGAACTTTATAGACAACAAAGTGGAGAAATTTGCACTCCTTGATGACAGGACAGTGCTGGATCCTCACGAGATATGTGCAAGAATAAACAGCATCCTGCTGAGGGAGGATCTGGGCAAATACCTGACCATCTTCTACGGCATCATCGACATGGAGACCAACACCTTAAGCTATGCCAACTGTGGCCAGTTCCCCTGCCCTGCATTCTTTGCCGATGGTGAAAAGAAATTCCTCCAAGAGAAAGGTACTCCGGTGGGCCTTTTCAAGACTCCGGTGATCAAGACCAACGAAATACAGCTGCCTGAACACTTCACCATGCTTCTGACCTCCGACGGACTTCTGGATATTCTGGAAGGCGACCTGGATGCAAAGAGCAGCATGATCCTGGACAATCTGGCAAAAGAGGGGAATTCGCTGGAAAGCCTTATAGAAAGCTTCAAGGTGGAGCAGCATGGCAGTCTGCCTGATGATATAACATTCATGCGTATCGGGAAGTAGGAAAGCTGATGGGAAACTACTATTTTGCAAAGGACGGCAACAAGGTATATTTCAAGCTCACCGGGGTGCTCAAATACACCACCTGCGGCCATTTTGACGCATTCCTTGACGACTTTATCGCCCACGCCTCTGATGTGGAATCGATTGCAATAGACCTGACCGAAGCAGAGTTCCTGGACAGCACAAACCTGGGATTCCTTGCCAAGATAGCCCAGTTCATGCTGGACAAAAATGGCAGCCAGACCACTATCTATTCCACCTCCAAGGATGTTAACCAGACCCTGTGCGGAGTAGGCTTTGACCAAGTGTTCAATCTGGTGGAGGGAAAATCGAACCTTGACGATATCTTCGGTGTCATCGAACCCGATAAATTCGAGAAGAAGGACAAGACCATCATGATGCTGGATGCACACCGGTGTCTGATGAATATAAACGAGAAAAACCAGCAGACCTTCAAGGATGTGGTGAACCTTATGGAGCAGAGCCTGAAGAATAAGCTCTGATATTATGCCAGCCGCCCTTTCTGTAAAAGATTTATCTTTCCAGTATCCCTCATATCCAGGCCTTGAAAGCAGAAGCCTGTTCAAGGACCTCTCCTTTGACCTTGAGAAAGGGAGCATGAACTTGCTGCTGGCCTTGCCGGGCGCGGGAAAAACCACCCTGTCCCGCATACTTACCGGCCTTGTACCGGCTTATACCGGTGGCGAGCTTTCCGGGGACATCCAAGAAGGGGGCGAGACCGGCATTGTGTTCCAGAACCCGGATGAACAGCTTTTCTGCAGCACTGCCGAGAAAGAGGTGGTTTTCCCGCTGGAAGCCGCCGGCCTGCCCCGGGAGGAGATAGGGCACCGCGCCGATGCAGCATTCCAGAAAACAGGCATAGAGTACCTGCGGTTCAAGAAGCCTATACACCTTTCGGGCGGCGAGAAGCGGCGCCTTCTGATCAGCGTCCTGTGTGCCACCGACCCGGAGTTGTGGATCCTGGACGAGACCCTTGAGGAAATCGACATCCGGGGCAGGGAGGAGATACTCTCTTTCCTGAAGAAAAGTGGAAAGACAATACTTATACTCACAGCAAAAATGCTGGATGTATATAAAAAGTACGCCGACAATTTCTTTGTCTACACCGGCGGCTCCCTGTTGCAGTTCGCTGATGGCAGCAGCAGGGAATTCGCATATGCTGTGAAGGAGGGGGGCTTCTGCCTGGATGGCGACATGCCGGATGAAAATGCACTCAAGACCCTAGAATCTGTAACTTTTGAAAATCCAATTCTACAAGTTGAAGGCCTGCGTTTCTCCTACCCCGATTCCGACTTTACCCTGAATGTAGACAGCTTTGCACTTGAGCAGGGGAAAACCACTGCTGTAATAGGGACCAACGGCTGCGGCAAATCCACACTGTCCCACATCATAGCCGGGCTTCTGAAGCCGGAGGCCGGCAAGGTGCTGCTGGAGGGGAAAGAAGTTTCTGCAGAAAAGCTTAACCGCAACTGCTCCTACCTCTTCCAGAACCCCGACTACCAGCTTTTCCTCCCCACAGCACGGGCCGAGCTGGAATACGGCCTCAAGCTCCAGAAACTGCCCCAGGACCAGATAGAAGAAAAGGTGCAGGAAGCAATAAAAGTGTTCGGCATAGAGCACCCCGATGCACCGCCTGTGCTGATGAGCTATGGCCAGCGTAAAAAGCTGCAGGCCGCCATCTACTGGCTTCTGGAAAAGAAAATTGTGATCATAGACGAGGCCGACTCGGGCATCTCCTCCAAGGAATACCGCCAGATCATAGATGCTTTCAGGCAGTCACCTGCAGACCCGGCCATTTTGATAATCACCCACGATATACAGCTGGCGGCCCTGGAAGCAGACAGCATATTCAGGATGGGCCAGCTATGAAAAAATCATTCCTCTACCAAGCCGACCCGCGCCTGAAGCTTATCCTCATGCTGCTTTATACAGCTGCCTTCTTCTGCCCAGTCTCTGCCCTGCGGTATGGCCTTCTCCTTATCCCGGTGGTGGCATCAGGCTTTATCACCTGCGGCTGGAAGCCCTTCCTCTCGGTGTTCAAGCTTATCCTTCCAATCTTGATACTGACTGCGGCAGTGACCCCATTCTTCTCAGGGCTCCAGGAGACAGTGCGCATAATCCTCAGGTTCATCGGTATAACAGCCCTTTTCTTCCTCTACTTCAAGACCACCGACTCGGACGAATTTATCCAGACCCTGCGGTTCTTCGGCATGCCTTACCGGATAGCCCTTGTCATATCCATATCTATCAGTTATATCCCCCTGCTCCTGGACACCTACCACGATGCCGAAGCAGCCCACAAGCTGCGCTACACCGAAAGCTGCCCTGCTCTTAACAGGTGGAACTTCATAGCCCGTTTCCGTGCAATGCTGCCAGTCCTTGCATCGGTCCTCATCCAGGCTGTAAAGAATATCCCTACCCTGGCCATGGCGCTGGAGATAAGGGGCGTCGGAAAGGCCAAGCCCACTGTTTTCAGGCCTATAAGCCTCAAGAAACCGCTTCATATACAATTATTGTTGTATTTTATCCCGATTACTGCTATAATTTTAATATTGGTGATTTATGCAGCTTAATTTTTCTATACCCGGCGATGATATGGATCTGGCTGGAATCGCATCCAGCACCCTTAAGAAAAAACTCCAGCAGATCGGCGTTGACAACTCTATAATAAAGCGTACAGTAGTAGCCCTTTACGAGGCCGAGATCAACATGGTGATCCATGGCGGCGGGGGCGATATAACCATAAATGTGACCCCTACCGAGATACAGTGCGAACTGGTTGACCACGGCCCTGGTATTGCCGATGTGAACCTGGCTATGCAGGAGGGATACTCCACCGCAACCGACGCTATCCGGGAGATGGGATTCGGTGCAGGTATGGGACTGCCGAATATCCAGAGGAACTCAGATTCCCTTGAGATTCATACTGTCCCGGGAGAGGGAACTACAGTAAAGATAATGATAAAGATAGGATGACAGGATGAGCGAAGAATACTTACATTCCGTAACACTGGACAAAGATCTCTGCAAAGGGTGTACAAACTGTATTTCCCACTGTCCTACAGAAGCTATCCGTGTGCGGGACGGCAAAGCTATGATCATATCGAACCGGTGCATCGACTGCGGCCAGTGCATCAGGACCTGTCCTTCCCATGCAAAGAAAGCGGTGAGCGACCCGCTGGATATGCTCAACAAGTTCACCTTCAAGGTGGCGCTTCCTGCACCAAGCTTCTACGCCCAGTTCAAGAATGTTCCTATTGATACAGTGCTCACAGCCCTTAAGAAGCTGGGCTTTGATGATGTGTACGAGGTTGCCAGCGCAGCCGAGATAGCATCCCTTGCAACAGCCGAGCTCCTGGAAAAAGTGAAGTCACCGCGCCCTATGATATCTTCATCCTGCCCTGCAGTGGTGCGCCTTATCCAGGTACGGTTCCCAAGCCTTATTGAACATGTAATAAAAATCCAAACCCCTATGGAGATTGCGGCGCGCATTGTAAAGAACCAGATTTATCCCGACAAGCGGGGACTGGGTGTGTTCTTCATCTCCCCATGTCCTGCAAAGGTCACCAGCGTCCGGGTTCCTCTGGGCAACGAGATGTCTGCAGTGGACGGCGTAATAGCGCAGAAGGATATCTACCCTGCACTGCGTAAGATCATAAAGACAATCGATAAACCGGAGCACCTTTCCAAGGCCTCCAGCCTGGGAATCAAATGGGGACACAGCGACGGCGAGAGCGAGGCTGTGAACTCCAAGAAGAGTATCTCTGTGGACGGCATTGACCATGTAATCAAGGTGCTTGAGCAGATAGAGAGCGAAGACTTCAATCACATCGAGTTCATCGAGGCAATGGCCTGCCCCGGCGGCTGCGTAGGCGGCACCCTGACTGTGGAGAATCCGTTCATTGCCCGCTCAAGGCTCAAACGGTACAGCATGGCCTGCGAGAACCGCGGAATCAAGGGATCCGACCAGCTTACCGAATTCGATATTGCATGGACCCAGGAAATCTATTCACGCCCGGTGCTCAAGCTCAGCGAGAATATGTCCGAGGCTATCAAGATGATGGATGAGATCGAGAAGATCAATGACGAGCTCCCCGGTCTTGACTGCGGTTCCTGCGGCGCCCCCACATGCCATTCTCTTGCAGAGGATATTGTGACAGGAAAGGCTCAGAAGACAGACTGTATCTTCATCCTGCGCAATGAGATAAAGAAAGTGGCCGGAGAAATGGCAGAGCTTGAGAGGCGGATGCCTCAGACCCGTAACTTCGATCAGAAATAATTATTCAGATTCTCTTTTCTTGAATTCTTCGTATGCAATATGGGCCGCATGCTGCTCGGCAGTCTTTTTGTTCTTTCCCTCGCCAGGTCCGAAAACTTCGTCCTTGATCACAACCTCAACCAGGAAGGTCTTGTCGTGGTCGGGACCAATCTTCTTGACCAGCTTATATTTAGGACAGGTCTTATATGTTTTCTGGACAAACTCCTGAAGCAGTGTCTTGTAATCCTGCTCGTGCTTGTTCTCCAGTACATTCATGATCTCCGGCACCAGATAGCTCAGGACAAAATCCTGCACCGGCTTGAAGCCGGAATCCAGGTAGTAGGCACCGATAAGAGCCTCCATGCAGTCGGCCAGGATAGCCTTCTTGGAGCGGCCGCCGGAATATTCCTCACCTTTTCCGATAAGGATAAAGTTGTCTATGCGGATAGCTTTTGCAATCTTGCTTAAGGAGTTCTCGCTTACTACAAAGGATTTGATCCGGGCATAATCTCCCTCTGCCTTATCCTTGAGATTGAGATAGAGATATTCGCTGGTGATGAGCCCCAGCACAGAGTCCCCCAGGAATTCCAGCTTCTCGTTGTTCTCTATGTCTTCTGAACTTTCGTTCACATAGGAGCGGTGGCAGAATGCAAGGTTGAGTAAATCCAGGTTTATGAAATCAAGTCCAACCTGGTCTTGAAATAACAAAAGCTCCCGTTTTCTCTTTGAATCGATCCGGGGAGCTTTTACAGCAATTTTCTTTTGAAAATTAAACACGGAAACTTATTTTGCTACTGATTTAATAAATTCTACAGCGTTGCCTACTGTCTCAAATTCGTTTGCTTTCTCGTCTGGAATCTGGATTCCCATCTCCTCCTCGAGAGCATAGATAAGCTCGTAGGTATCAAGGCTGTCAGCTCCCAGATCCTGGCGGAAGGAAGCTTCCATAGTGATTTTATCCTCTTCAATATCAAGCTTTTCAGCAATGATCTTCTTTACTTTTTCGAATACTTCGTCCATGCAGTTCTCCTTATGCCATCTCTTCTACGTCAATATACTGCTTGCCTTTGTAGAAACCACATTTTGGACAAACCTGATGCCGTGCCACCTTGTTTCCACAGGTTGGACATTCTGTCAGAGCCGGGCTTTCCAGCCGCATGTTTATTGCTTCTCTTCTTCTACTTCTTGCTTTTGAAGGCTTTCTTTTAGGTACAGCCATTTCATTTACCTCTTATAATCAATAAAATAAATTTCATAATAATAATTATGCAGAGTATACTTTAAGACAAATAGGGATAGATTGTCAAGAACCCCTGTTAAATTTTGCCTTGAGGGCCTCTTCCACAAGCGGCGGGACCATCTTGGAGATATTTCCGCCGAAATAAGCCAGATCTTTTATGGCAGACGACTTGAGGAGAGAATATTTGGAGTCGGTGGGCATAAAAAGTGTCTCAATACGGTGGTCCAGGCCACGGTTCATCAAGGAGAGCTCAAACTCGTAGGCAAAGTCGTTGAGGGAGCGGACACCACGGATGATCAGAAAGGTATTAATCTTCTTGGCAAAGTCTACAATAAGCTTATCCCATACAGAAATATGGACATTGTTGTAGTGGGCTGTCAGCTTCTCCATCATGTCGAAGCGCTCCTCCACCGAGAACATATATTTTTTCTGAGGATTGACAGAGATCACCACCTCCACCTTGCCAAAAAGCTTGGTGGCCCGGTCTATTACATTGAGATGTCCATTTGTGACAGGATCGAAGGATCCCGGGAAAATTACTTTCTGCATGTTGTCTCCTACAGGGACTATAATATAAAAAAAGAAATAATACAACCAAGCAATAAGGCATACCCGCTCGATAAAGTGCGCTCCCTTCGGGCCGCAATATCGCCGGGCATGCCTTTTGCTTGGTTGGTGCCATCTGTTATAACCTCTGTTATCGAATGAGGTTAGAAGCCTTGTTGCTGCAGAGCGCAATGCCTCGGACAGGCACTCCCGCAGGGGTGCCTTTTGCTGTGGGCTTGGTTAGGGTTTTATATTATAGCCTCCGGTGTCGAATGAGGCGGGGTCAGAAGCCGCGTTGCCAGTTGCCGCGAGTTATAGAGCCGGCTGCGGCCTTGGCTTTTTCGGACAAGGCGCGGTCGCCATTGAAACAGTCGAAGATAGTCAGCTTGTCCTCCTGGCTCATGTGGATGAATGGCAGTGCTCTGAAATCCAGGAGGAAGCAGTCGGCTGCCACCTGGTTCACAGCCTCGGGTATGTACAGAAGGGCATCGTTGAATACCCGGTTGATATAGCCCGGGCTTTTTACTATGTGGAACGGAATTTCTTTTTCATCGTAGAAAGTCTCGTAACCGCTGCAGAGTCTGCACGAGGCGCTGAACCGGTTCCGGCCACTGCGGCAACGGCCTGCAGAGGCCAGGAGGCACTGCCGGGTGGTCATCATGGTTATTGGGCCGAATACCTGCAGGAAAAGCTTGAACCCGGCAGGGGCTGAGATCAGCGCCAGCTGATCCCGGT
Organism: Spirochaetia bacterium; assembly: GCA_017554185.1. GTDB lineage: Bacteria > Spirochaetota > Spirochaetia > CADAEX01 > CADAEX01 > CADAEX01. The sequence goes on along the minus strand of JAFZIU010000068.1, from coordinate 3,069 downwards.
TCAGCTCGGGAGAGAGGAAGGCGCCACAGGCGTGAGCCCGCTCCTGGTATGCCTTGAGTGTGTAGCTGTTGGAACTGTTAAGCATAGGGCCTGCAATCCATTGGATGCCCCGGCGGGAAGCCTCAAGCCCCAGCCCCACATTGTCCGACACCAAAAGGCTAGGCTTGGTATCCAGAAGTTCCAAGTAGTCAGGCACCGCAGAATCCTCCACAAAGGCTGGAAGCCATGGATATATGTTCTTCCCCAGCCTGATTTTGCAGTCTGGGAACCACTCTACAAATACATTGTCGCACCGTCTTGAAAAAAGCTGTGCATCATCTTCGGTTGATACCAGCACTGCCAGCGATTTTTCCATGTGGGTCTGGTATGAAAGGTGCGGCACCTGGGGCGCCGGGGCTGGGGCAAACAGAGCCTCAAGGGCAGAGCGCCGCATCTGGTTAAGTTCCTTAACCGGCAGGAACAGGGGCTCCTCAAGACCATGGCATATAAGCTTACCCAAGGAGAGAAGCGCATCCCCGGTTTTCTGGAACTGGGCTCGGATCCCCTCTTCCGAGAGGCCCCTGTTCTGGGCCCTCTCCAGCGGCGCTGAGCTTTGCACTTCGGCCCGGCGGCTCTGGTATTGGAACACTGCCCTGAGCGGCTTCCCCGCTTCATCAAAAACTTCGGCATCGAACACGGCCGGCATAGCCTTAAGCTCTGCCAGCTGCTTTGCCAGCTGCTGCATCCTCTGGGGCTGGGGAAGCAAGGCCACAATCTGCCCTTTCAGTATTTTTCCATGGAGCAGGTTCTCTATTTCTATTCTATACCGTGACTGCCCCAACACCTGCTTAATTATGGCGCTGCAGATAAAACTGTTCTCCGGTGTGTAGATGGAGATGCGGCTCCCATCCTCTATGCTGACACCAGCGCTCTCCACGGCCAGCTCCTGCCGGTCGGCGGTATAGGAAAGGACTGTACCGGCCTGCACCATGGACTGATCCAGTGGCGACTCCACAAACATGCCGGGGCTGATGCAGCTGTCGAAATAGCCGGTGGTAAAGCCCCGGTTGAATACCTGGCTCACATCATCATCTGCTTCCTGCTTCTCATGGTCCAGAGCATGGCGATAAGCCGAAACTGTGGTATAGACATAGCCGTAGTTCTTTATCCGACCCTCTATCTTAAGAGCATCAGCCCCGATCTCCTTAATCCGCTCCAGATTAGGCAGGGCATTGTTATCCTTGAGGCTGAAGAAATAACTTTTTTCTCCGTACGGAGTAAGGCTGTACCGACGCCGGCAGGGCTGGAGGCACTTGCCCCTGTTCCCCGCCTGAGATGATATAAAGGAACTCATGTAGCAGATGCCGGAGCAGGAGATGCAGTAGGCGCCGTGGACAAAAATCTCAGTCTTTATCCCTTTCTCTTTTGTGTAGGCTATTATGGTTTCCAGCTCATCAGCAGAAAGCTCCCGGGCAAAGTTTATATTCTTGATTCCCAGTTCTTTAAGAAAGTCCACCTGCAGAGAGTTATGGGTAGTCATCTGGGTGGAGGCATGAAGCTCAAGTTCCGGTAAGTAATGGTGGAGCACATAGGCAAGACCTGCATCCTGAACAATAAGGGCATCTGCCCCAGCGCTTAAGATGTCAGAAGCGCACTGGACTGCCTCGTAAAGCTCTATGTCGGTAAGGAGAGTGTTCATGGTGACATAGATTTTTGTCCCGTGGCTGTGGGCTATGGAGACAATCTCCTTAAGCTCCTCCAGTCCTAGGTTTGATGCGCGTTCCCGGGCATTGAACTTCTTGAGTCCCATGTAAACAGCATCTGCTCCGGCCAGTATGGCAGCTTTAGCGCAGTCGTAGTCCCCGGCCGGGGCAAGCAGTTCAGGTTTTCTCATTTCCATACTATCAGCATAAAAGAATTTAAACCGAAATACAACTGGCTATTGTTCATACGGCTAAAAAAGGGTATCGTAAAAGCATGGAATTCTATACATTCTCCGTGACATCTGCAAACGGATACGAAAGCCTCATTGCAAAGGAGCTGGAAGCCCTGGGAATTGCCAGATACTCCATAGGGAAAGGGAACGTCACCTTCTCCGGCACTCAGGCCGAAGGGCTCAAGGTCTGCCTATGGTCCCGGGTGGCCTCCAAGGTTCTTTTAAAGCTTTTCGATTTCGATATCCACGAGGAGAAGGATGTCTACAGGAATGCCCGCCGCTACGACTGGCCAGCTCTTTTTGATGTAAGGCGCACCTTTGCGGTGGATACAGTCCTTTCCACAGGCAGCTTCAAGAATTCATCATACCTTTCGCTTGTTCTCAAGGACGCAATAGCAGACAGCTTCCGGGAAAAGACAGGAAGCCGCCCCGACATAGAGACAAGCCAGCCCGATATTCGGATAAATTTATACATAGAAAGAAATCACGCCACCGTTAGCCTGGATATGGCAGGGGATTCCCTGCATCGCCGGGGCTACCGGATAGCCCATGTGGAGGCACCCCTCAAGGAGAATGCTGCAGCAGCCCTTTTGTACCGGGGCGGTTGGGAAGCTGTGGCAAAGGCAGGGGGCAGCTTCATCGACCCCATGTGCGGCTCCGGCACACTGGTCATAGAGGCAGCCATGATGGCAGCCAAGATTCCAAGTACCTTTGACAGAAATTATTTCTGCTTTAAATACTGGAAGAAGTTCCGGGGCGACCTGTGGGAAGAACTGCGCCAGGATGCCCTTGAGACCATAAAGGCAAACATAGCTGCAGTGCCTCACCTTTTCGGTTACGACTACAGCACCGACGCCGTAACCGCCGCACGGAAGAATGTATCCAAGGCATTCTCCATGTACCCGGAGCTCCTTGATAAAGTCCACATTGCAAAGAAAGAGCTCCACAAGCTCTCCATACCGACAGAAGCCGGTGATAAACCGGGGTTTATCGGGGTGAACCCACCCTATGGAGAGCGGCTGGGCGAGATAGAGGCGCTCCGGGTGCTCTACGCCGACATGGGCAATATTTTCAAGGAGCGGTTCGACGGCTGGAAAGGTATCTTCATCACCGGAGATGAGGAACTGGCCCGGAAGACCGGCCTCAAGGCCTAC
>JAFZIU010000067.1 GCA_017554185.1 Spirochaetia bacterium | reverse complement strand
ATAAGCTTTCCGCCGTGGTTTGCTGCATAGGATGTGTACTCTGCGAAGAACGGAGCGCTAACCACCACGTTGTCGCCAGGGTTAAGGATAGTCTTGAGCACCGAGTTCATACCGCCTGCAGCGCCGCATGACATGATCACGTTCTTTGCGGGAATGCGCACCTTCTCGATACTGCCCACGTAGTCTGCCACCTTCTGGCGGACATCCATGTAGCCGGCATTGGCCATGTAGCCATATTTTCCTTTTGCCGGGGATTTTATATAGTCGATGAGAATCTGCTCAAACTCTGCAGGGGGTTCGATATTTGGGTTTCCAAGAGTGAAGTCAAAGACATTCTCCGGCCCATACTTTGCGGCAAGTTCAGCACCTGCCTCAAACATCTTGCGGATCCAGGATGAATTTTTCATGGATTCTACAATCTGAGATGAAACTGCCATAGATACCTCGATTAATTGATTTTTATACTTTTATATTACCAAAAAAGCGGGTGTTGTTCAATAAAAATAACTTAATGTTATATATATACTATTTGGTGCCGATAAAAAATGTGGAGGATTAATATGAAGATAGCTGTACTTTTCGGCGGACAGAGCTCGGAGCGGGATGTGTCCATATCAAGCGCATCACAGGTTTACAAGGCACTTAAGGAGCTGGGGCATGATGTCATAGCCATAGATACAGCCATGGGACTGATTGGGCCGGAGGATGAGGCTGCATTCATGAACAACAGCATAAAGCCTCTGCCGCCGGACATAAACGGCCTCAAGATGATGAAGAACGGCCTTCTGCCCCTTATCCAGAGCGGAAAGCTTGAGGATCGGGATGTATGCTTCCTGGCACTCCACGGCGGCAACGGCGAGAACGGCATGATGCAGGGCTTTCTGGACATAATGGGAATCCCCTACACAGGCCCAAACCACACCTCCAGCGCATGCTGCATGGACAAGGATATAACCAAGACATTGTTTGTACGGCAGGGCGTCCCCACTCCCAAGTGGCTCATGATGCCGGTCACTGCCGAGAAAGCAGTGGCAGAGCTGGGTCTCCCCCTTGTTGTAAAGCCTAATAAGGAGGGCTCCACCGTGGGCCTTACAGTGGTCAAGGATATCAAGGATTTTGACAAAGCAGTGGAAACTGCTTATACTTATGATAACGAGGTGATGCTGGAGCAGTTCATCCCGGGACGGGAGTTCACCGTGGGTGTGCTGGACGGCCAGGCACTGGCTGCGGGGGAAATCATCCCCAAGCTGTCGGAGATCTTCGACTACAAGAGCAAGTATATGCCAGGAGGGTCTGAAGAGATCTTCCCTGCCCCGATAAGCAAGGAGCTGTCGGACAGGATGCGGCAGATTGCACTGGATGCGGCCAAGGCTGCCAAGATAGAGAGCTACTGCCGTGTGGACTTCCGTCTGGACAAGGATGAAAACCTGTTTGTCCTGGAGATCAACACATTGCCTGGAATGACCAGCGCCAGCCTCTTGCCAAAATCGGCAAAAGCTGTTGGAATGTCATTCGGACAGCTGTGTGAGAAAATCTGCACTATGGCGCTCAGGAGAAAGTGATGGCTAAAGAGAAAGAGAGCATTGTTGAACGCAAGAAAGTTGTTACCATTGAATACACCCTTAAGGATGAGAAAGGGGCAGTCCTTGAAGACAAGAGCACCCTTACTTATCTCCACGGATTCAAGAATATACCCATAGGCCTCGAGGAGGCTCTTGACGGCAAGAAGGTGGGCGATACCTTCTCTGTGGCTGTACCGCCTGAGAAAGGCTATGGAATCAGGGACGAGAAGATGGTCTTCACCCTGCCCAAGGAGAACTTCCTGAGCAAGATGGGGGATGATGACGAACTTAACGAGGTTCAGCAGGACATCAAGGTGGGCATGGAGTTCGAGACTGCCATTGATGATGTGCCCTACATTCTTACTGTCATCAAGGTAGATGACAAGGGAGTGACTGTGGATGCAAACCATCCGTTGGCCGGAAAGGCCCTGTTCTTCGATGTCAAGGTGACAGAGATCAAGGAAGCGCTCAGCGACGAGCTGGTGCAGGGCTTCCCTATGGCACCGGAGGAGCGTTAAGGTTTATAATAGATAAAACATCGGGCTGTAGCGCAGTTGGTTAGCGTACAAGTCTGGGGGACTTGGGGTCACCGATTCGAGTTCGGTCAGCCCGACTGAATATGGTGCTGCTGTAAAAGGCAGCACCTTTTTTTATCCTAAAAATCAGAACTTCTTCTCGCCGTCCAGGATGAACATCTTATCCACCTTGGCAAGCACTTCCGGCTTGTGGACAGTCTCCTCCCACTTCTCTGGAGCCACTTCCTCGAATGAGATCGAGATAGCCTTCTGCGGGCAGCCCCACTCCTCCAGGAACACCTGGTTGATCCTTTCTGCTACTCTTTTCTTGATCTCCGGATCCTTTGGATAAGCTTTTACTGCAATGTATGGCATATATTCCTCCTTTTAATGCTTTCTGAATATCTCCACCGGGTTGATGCGTCCTGCACGCCGGGCGGGAACCCAGGATGCAACCACTGCGAAGAGCACCGCCAGGGCCGCCGCCCCGGACAGCTTGTACAGGCTGAGCTCCACTGGTATCTTCTCCAGGTAGTAGTCCGGGTTGAACAGGTCGAAGTGGAGCACTGCCCCTATAATGTCGATAATCTCGTTTATGTTGACAGCGGCGGCTATTCCTGCGGCAGTGCCCAGGGCGGCGGCGCAGATGCCGATGAAAAGGCCAGTTAATACGAATATGCTTGAGACATCGCTGTCAGAGGCCCCGGCGCTTTTAAGCAGCGCTATGTCCTGCCTCTTTGAAATGACCATCATTATCATGGATGATGATATGTTCACCGATGCCACCCCCATGATAAGTATCATTATGAACACCAGGAACTTTTTGGTAGTGTTAAGCGATGCCACAAGGCTGTCGTTGAGCACATCCCAGGTCGCCACACGGATACCGTCGCTTAAGTAGCGTATCTCGTCGGCAATGGCAAAGAGCTCCCCGGTGTGGGGGCTTGCCACTTTGACACCTATCATCCGGCTGGCATCTTCCTTAAACAGGCGCTCCCCATACTGCTGGGTTATGAAGGCAGAGAGCATATCAAGGTCCTGATATCCCGAGCTGTAGATTCCCTTTACAGTGAACCGGGTAGGACGCAGCAGCATAGGCCTGCCGGGAACCACCTTGGCGGTGAGCAGCTTTATCTCGTCCCCCACACCGGCCTTCAGCCGCTGTGCTGTCTCTGAACTTATTATCAGACTGTCAGGATCCGATAGATCAAACTCCCCTTCCTTCACTGTTATAAACCGCCTGAAGCCCTCATCCTCCCTGAACAGGGTATCGGGGATTCCACGTACTGTTATTCCTGTCCGCCCCTTCTCGCCATAGAGGATTCCGCCTCCCTGAGTATATGGGAATACATATGTT
>JAFZIU010000066.1 GCA_017554185.1 Spirochaetia bacterium | reverse complement strand
TCCCACTACTTTTACCTGCGCATGAAAAAAAACGCGGGAAATATGGACAAGAAGAATAAATGCTGATATAGTAGAGCAACATGGTGCCCTAGCCAAGTGGTAAGGCCACGGTCTGCAAAACCGTTATACTGCGGTTCGAATCCGCAGGGCACCTCTTAAGTCCTGTCCGCTTGGCAGGACTTTTTTTTACATTGAGAGAGTGTTATGAGAGTTTATTGTATTCCTGTGGGTATGCTTCAGACCAACTGCTACATCCTTGCATGCGAAGATACCAAGAAAGCTGTTATCGTGGACCCCGGCGACGAGGGTGAAAAGATTGATTCCTTGATTAAAAAGGAAGGTCTTGATCCTGTCCTGGTGGTGAACACTCACGCCCACTACGACCATATCGGGGCAGACCGTTATTTCCACGACAAGGGAATTCCTATTGCAATCCACAAGCTGGATTCCAAGCTTATGATGGCTGGCGGCGGAGCAGAGATCCTGGGTTCCCGCAGCGTACCTAACCCGGCGCCCGACCGGTACCTGGAAGAGGGGGACACTGTAGAGTTCGGCAACCAGAAGCTCTCTGTCATCTTTACACCAGGCCATTCACCAGGATCCATCAGCCTTTACAGCAAGGATGACAATGTGCTTTTCTGCGGCGATGCCCTCTTCTGCCGAAGCATAGGACGCACCGACCTTCCTGGCGGCGACTACGACACACTTATGCACAGCCTGCGTGAAAAGCTTTCCAAGCTGCCGGGGCAGACCCAGGTGTTCCCGGGCCATGGTCCCGATACCGATATCGAGGGAGAGAATAAATTCAATCCCTGGCTTATGAGATAGGAGGTAATGATGTCTTTTTCCTTGCTTTGGAAATTGGGAATGGTGGCTCTTGTTGTAGGAACCATCTTCTTCCTTGCATATATTTATCCTAATATCAAAACTCCCAAATGGAGACGCAAGATTATTTCTGCCAAATACCTCCGGGACAGGCAGCACTTTGATCTGGCCGACCAGGTGCTTGAAGGAGCTATGAAGGAGTTCCCTGCTGCCACCGATGTGTATCATGTCTACTATCAGTACTATTCCACTCCGGAAGATATGAAAAAAATCTACGACATCTTTGCCCGGGGTTACGAGAAAACCCATGATGCAGGGCTTGGTGTGGTTATGGCCAAAATGCTGGTGGAAGAGGGAGATGTGGCAAAAGCTGCTGAGCTTATCGAAAGCACCGAGGCCCAGGAGTATATGCTTACCCACAATATGCCGATTAAGGCTCAGCTTTATTACCGCCAGGGAAACCTGGAACAGGCCGAGAAAGAGTATCTCGATTTCTATAAAAAGTTATATCCCGAGGCCCAGAACGAGAAGGAGATCTTCTCCGATTTCCAGCCCGAAGAACTTATCTTCCTTGCCCTTATCCGATGGGAGCTTAAGAAGGACTGGCGCAGCATAGTCTCCTGCCTGCCTGTCAAATCAATCATGGAAGAGGATGACTGGCTGTCGCTGTATCAGAAGCTTAAGGAGGATCAGCCCAAGCTTACTGTAAAAACTGGTATTTATGGTCCTGCTGAAAATCTTCTTGAGTTCAGGAAAAGCGAGATAGAGAAAAAGATTGCGTTCCTTCATGATGTGATGAAGGCTTTTATGTGATCAGGCCAGCTGGTCGCGCTTTGAGATTATCTTTGAGATAAGGCCGTATTCCATAGCCTCTTCTGCACTCATCCAGTAATCACGGTCAGTGTCTTTCTCCACCTGCTGAAGGCTTTTTCCAGTCTCCTGGGCAATAAGTGCATTTATCTTCTGCCGTGTCTTCTCAATCTCTTTTGCGTGGATCTCGATTTCTGTGGCAACACCCCGCACACCGCTCAAAGGCTGATGGATAAGGTAGTGGGAATTGGGGAAACCGAAGCGGTCCTCTTTATCTCCTGCCAGGAGGATAAGGGCACCGGCACTGGCTGCAAGGCCCATGGCAACCATAATCACCTTAGGTTTCACAAACCGGATCATGTCGAAGATAGCATAGGCTGAATCCACATCTCCGCCGGGGGAGTCGATGAACACCTTTATAGGATCATCATTCTCTGCTTCCAGAAGCAGCAGCTGGCTTACCACCTTTTCTGCCATCTTTTTGTCTATCTCTCCGGAGATCAGGATAGAACGGGTCTTGAGCAGTGTCTCGTTGTTATCCTGTTTTTCTGTGGTCTTGGTATCTTTATCTTCGCTCATAGGTTTCCTCTTATTTAATAATACCAATTTTTTTTGAAATATGCTATACTGTAATTTGGGAGGACAGAATGAGTATCACCATCTTTTCACAGGGGGCTGCCGGCGAGGTAACCGGTTCCCGTCATTTCCTTTTTACAGATAAAGCCAGAATCCTTGTAGACTGCGGAGCTTTCCAGGGTAAACGGGAAGAGTCCGACAAGAAGAACCGCCAGTGGGATTTCGATGCCTCGGCGCTGGATGCTGTGGTTCTGACCCATGCCCACTACGACCACTGCGGACTTATACCACTTCTGCCAAAACATAAATACCAGGGAAATATCTATTCAACCGGTGCAACCCGGGATGTGGCAAACCTTATCATGATGGATTCTGCCAAAATCCAGGCAGGAGACGCAGTATTCCTGGCTAAAAGGGCAGCCAAGAGGGGTGAGACATTCAACTGGGAACCGCTTTATAAAGATACTGATGTTGTTGAGGCAGTAAGCCAGTTTGTTACCCTTTCATACGGCAGACCTCAGATTGTTGCCGACGGTGTAGCCGTGAAGTTCTTCGATGCAGGCCATATCCTGGGCTCATCATTGGCTCACTTCACCATAAAGGACGGAGATAAGACAGTCCGCGTCCTCTATACCGGAGACCTGGGAAGGAAAGAGCAGCCTATCCTTAAGGATCCGGAGCCTGCTGATCCTGCTGAGTACATAATTCTCGAGAGCACCTACGGCGACCGGCTCCACGAAGGCAAGAAAGATGTAATGCCGGAGCTGGCTAAAATAGTGAACGATGCTGTTGCAAGGGGCGGAAAAATTATAATTCCTGCATTTGCAGTTGGCCGGACCCAGGAACTGGTATTCTATCTGCACCTGCTGCACGACCAGAATCTTATTCCATCTATTCCGATTTATGTGGACAGTCCTATGGCAGTAAATGCTACAGCTATCTACAAGCTGCATCAGGAGTGCTACGACGAAGAGACCCACGAGGCATTCACCAAGCACCACGACAACCCATTCGGTTTCAATGATGTACGGTATGTGGACACTGTGGAGGAATCTAAGAAACTTAACGACATCAAAGGCCCGGCTATGATTATTTCAGCTTCGGGAATGTGCGAGTCTGGCCGTATCCTGCATCATCTTATCAACAATGTAGAGAATGAGAACAACACAATCCTGCTGGTAGGCTATATGGCCGAATATACATTGGGACGCCGCATCAAGAACAGAGAAAAGCAGATCAAGATTTTCGGCGACATGTACGACCTCAAGGCCCATGTGGAAGAGATCAACGGATTGAGCGGTCATGCCGATTATCAGGAGATGCTGGAATACCTCAAGAGCATGGATACATCTGCACTCAAGAAGATTTTCCTTGTGCATGGAGACCCAGATGCCCAGACTGCTTTCAAGAAATACCTTATGGACAACGGTTTCCCGAATGTTGTGATTGTGGAGAAGAATAAGAAATATACTTTGGATTAAAACTGTCTGTGAAGAAGAAGGTTTTCTGCCGCAAGAAATTTTACTCCATGATGACATCTGCCACCATTATGCTGGCTCTGATTGTTGTTGCCGAGATGGTGGATGTCCTGATTGCAGGACACCTTTTCGGCGGAAGATCTATAAGCAGCGTGCACCTGATCTCTCCACTTCTGCTGGTGGCCACATTTGCATCTATAATGGTGGCAGGCGGAACCAAGCATAACTATATTTACCTGAAAGGCCAGTTCAAGATGGACAAGGCTAAAGAGGCCGCAGGGCAGGGCCTTATTCTGGCTGTCATCTGCTCGGCAGTTCTTTTTGCCTGGTCATTCGCAATAAAAACTAATTATCTTGAATCGGTCACCTACTCAACCAAGATGGCAAATTATGCCTGGCCTTACTATACCTTTGTCCCTTATCTTTTTTTACTATATCCATTCTATTTTCTTTTTCAGGAGCTGGTCTACAATGATGGCGGCGGGAAGTGGTGTGTATATGCCACAGTGCTGCAGGTGGCAGTGAATATATGTGCCTCTTATGGCCTTGGCCGGATTATGGGTATGGCGGGCTTGAGCCTTGGGACTCTTCTGGGTTTCCTGACTTCGATTATAGTGTACCTTACCTGGTTCTTGGATAAACATTGCACCATCCGGTTCAGATGGCATTTTGAATGGAAGGATGTCTGGGAAGTGTTCCAATGCAGCTATGCTACTGCATCTCTGGCCCTTTATGCCGGTATAAGGCGGATGGTGTTGAACAAGTTTGTTACGCTTCATTTCGGCGGGAAGTGGCTTTCTTCTCTGACAGTGGTCAGCAATGTAATGATACTCGCTCTGCTTTTCGAGGGAATAGCGCAGGCGGCCGAACCTATGGCCAACATCTATTACAGCGAGAAAAATCCAGACGGTATAAAAAAGCTTATGAAGCATGCAGTGCGGCTCTCGCTGATTGCAGGGGTGGCAGTGACGCTGATCATGCTTATCTTCAACGGAAGTCTTCCCAAGCTGTATGGAATACGCCCTAAGCCTATAATTGAAATGAGCTCTATGGCACTGTGCATAATTGCCCCTGCCATGCCCTTTATTTCCCTTATGTATCTTTTTGCAGCCTATTATTCTGTCACCGGTCATATCGGAATCACTTTCAAGATTGCCCCCGTACGGGACCTTGTGTTGAGCACCCTGTGTCCGATAGTTTTCGGCCTGCTTTTTGGAATGAAAGGTTTCTGGGCTGGAATGCTTTTTGCCCATGTGGCTGCTTTTGCATTGTTCAGCATAATACTTCTGCAGCAGTATGGGAAAAGATTTCCCCTGCTTCTTGCAGAGAAGGATATTGTATCGCAGGATGTTGTCCTTACAGTGGATAATCTTATGAAGGTCAGGGATTGGGCCGGCAGAGAGTGCGATAAGCGGGGCATTGAATCTTCGGTCAAGACAAAGCTTGAGGTGCTGATCGAGGATATGGGGATGCTGATAATCAACAAGAATAAAGGGCGTTCTGTGCTGGCAGAAATATCAATCCGCTTCAAGCAGGATGTAAAGGTTGCCATCCGTGATGATGGTGTTGCCTATAATCTTTCTGACCCTGATGCTGCTCTGTCGTTCCGCAGCATGTTTGTCTACGAGTTCCTTCAGAATGTGTCGCGCTCCAGCTATCTCTTGACCCAGAACTACAACCGCAATATATTCACCTTGAAAAAAGACCCGGAAAGGAGAAAGGGCCTGTGAAGAAGAAGGTTTTCTGCCGCAAGAAATTTTACTCCATGATGACATCTGCCACCATAATGCTGGTGCTCCTTGTCATGTCAGAGATGATCGACATTGTCGTGGCAGGACATCTTTTCGGAGGAAGGTCTATCAGCAGTATCCACCTGATCTCTCCGCTTGTGCTGGTGGCAACATTTGTCTCTATGATGGTGGTGGCGGGAACAGCCCATCACTATTCCTACCAGGTGGGGCGCTTCAAGAAGGAGCTGGCATACGAGGCTGCAGGGCAGGGTCTTATACTGACTGCTGTTTGTTCTATCTTGCTTTTGATTCTCTCATTTGCAATAAAAACTCATTTCCTGGAATCGGTCACTTATTCCACCAAGGCAGCAAAATATGCATGGCCATATTACACATTTGTCCCGTTCCAGCTTGCACTGTATCCTTTCTATTTTCTCTTGCAGGAGCTGGTCTATGCTGACGGGGGAGGTAAGCGCTGCGTCTGTGCCACAGTGCTCCAGGTGATTGTAAATATCTGCACTTCAATCCTGCTGGGGCATATCATGGGAATGGCAGGCTTGAGCCTGGGAACCCTTTTAGGATTTATAGTTTCGGTTGTTGTATATGTCACATGGTTCATGGACAAACGGTGTTCCATCCAGTTTAAACTTTATTTCGAATGGAAGGAGATTCTGGAGGTGCTTAAGTTCAGCTATGCTCATGCATCCCTGGCTCTCTATACCGCGGTCAGCCGGATGATTCTGAACAAGTATGTTGCGCTCCGGTTCGAAGATTCAGCTCTTTCTGCTCTTGCCGTGGTATGTAATGTGATGGAGCTCTCAATCCTCTTTGAGGGAGTGGGACAGGCAACTGAGCCCATGGTCAATATTTATTTTGGCGAGAAGAATCCTGACGGCATAAAGAAAATGATGAAGCATGCAGTGCGTGCAGCCCTGATCGAGGGAATTGCTGTGGCGCTGGTTCTTGTGCTGTTCAGTGGTATCTTGCCTAAACTGTATGGTATCCGGCCCCAGCCAGTGATTGAAATGTGTTCTGCTGCGCTGCGTATAATTGCCCCTGCTATGCCGCTTATTTCTCTGATGTTCCTGTTTGCAGTCTATTATTCTGTAACCGGGCATCTGGGTACCACCATGCTTATTGCACTGGTGCGGAATCTGATTTTCTGCACCCTGTTCCCGCTGCTGTTCGGTGGCCTCCTGGGAGAGCCTGGCATATGGGTGGGAATGCTTCTGGCCTATGTGCTCACCTTTGTGCTGTTTGCCCTGCTTCTTTCCCATAAGCATGGAGAGAAGTTCCCGCTTCTTTTAGAGAAAAAAGATATTGTATCCCGTGATGATATGCTTACTGTGGCAAGCCTTATGGAGATACGGGACTGGGTAGGCAAGGAATGCGATAAGCGGGGCATTGCGACAAATACCAAGACAAAGCTCGAAGTAATGGTCGAGGACTTGGGGATGCTTATAATAGAGAAGAATAAAAAGCGTCCTGTGCTGACTGAAATCACCATCAGCTTCAAGAGAGATATCAAAGTGGTGATCCGTGATGATGGTGTTCTCTATGATGTCACCGATCCTGATGCGGCCCTCTCTTTCCGCAGCTTGTTTGTGGCCGGACTGCTCCGTCATGGTTCCCGCGCCTGCTATCTGTTCACGCAGAACTATAACCGTAATGTGTTCTCCATAGAACGGTAAAACCCCTGTTCTTGACAATCATCTTTATTAAAGGCTACAATTTTAATATGAATCTGCCTAATCTGCTTACAGCATTACGCATCATCCTCTCGCCATTCTTCATGTTCTTCTTTTTCCTTCCTACATGGGCAGGGGAGCGGTTCACTGCGTTTTCAACTGTCATCTGCATTCTTCTTTTTATTATAATAGAATTCTCTGATCTCTTCGACGGTATTGCGGCGCGCAAATATGGGCAGGTCACCGATTTCGGCAAGATATTCGATCCATTCGCAGATGTATTCAGCCGTCTCACTTACTTCATGTGCTTTGTGGGCATCCATCTTATGCCGGTGGTTGTTTTTGCCATCATCCTCTACAGGGAGGTCACCATCCTCTTCCTGCGCACAATGATGATGAAACATGGAATAGCCATGGGAGCACGTATGGGCGGTAAACTCAAGGCCTGTGCCTATGCGGGAGCCGGTATCAGCGCTCTGGTTTATATCACTATTAAGCAGATTGATTTCTTTGCGTGCCTTGTCACTCCGGTATACTGGATCACTCAGTTCTTCTTTGTCCTCTCTGCAGCGGCAGCACTTCTTTCTCTTGCAGATTACTTAATCTTTATAAGGAAAACTTTGAATAAATAAATGAAAAATCTTCCCAACTATCTTTCTGCAGTGCGGATACTGCTGTCCCCTATTTTTCTTATTGTGTTCCTGCTTCCGGTGTGGACTGGCGGCTCTTTTGCCTGCGGTTCTGTTGTCCTGTGCTGGATTCTTATGTTCCTTATGGATATCTCGGATCTCCTTGACGGCTATACAGCACGCAGATTCGGTCTTGTTTCTGATTTCGGAAAGATGTTCGATCCTTATACCGACCTATTTGCACGGCTTACTTATTTCCTGTGCTTTGTGGCTATCGGGCGGATGCCTGTGTGGATGTTTGCAATCATTGTTTATCGTGAGATATCTGTCACCTTTATGCGGATGATAATGATGAAGCATGGTTTTGCCATGGGAGCGCGCATGGGCGGGAAGATAAAAGAATGGGTCTATGCCTTTGCTGCCATCAGTTCTCTCCTGGCTGTAAGCTTCGAGCGGACCGGGTGCTGTATTGGTGCAGTGGATGCTGTCTGGACCGTTGCAATGGTCTTCTATATACTTTCTGTAGTGTTTACAATTTTCACCTTTTTTGATTATTTATTATTTTTGTTAAAAAAATTACGCGAAGGTGTTGACAAGAATTAGGAGATTGTAGTAATTTAATCGGGCACGGTCAGAAATGGCAGTGCCTAATTATTTGTTTTTTGTAAGAAAATTGGAAGAGAAGGAAGTCTAAAGCGGGTCAACGAAGAAGTTGATCAATTCCGAGAGGGATTGGATCTTATTTGAGATTGTTTTGAAGACCGGGGCTTCGGCCCCGGGAATAAATAATGGAGAGTTTGATCCTGGCTCAGAACGAACGCTGGC
>JAFZIU010000065.1 GCA_017554185.1 Spirochaetia bacterium | reverse complement strand
CGGAGCTCCTTGATAAAGTCCACATTGCAAAGAAAGAGCTCCACAAGCTCTCCATACCGGCAGAAGCCGGTGATAAACCGGGGTTTATAGGGGTGAACCCACCCTATGGAGAGCGGCTGGGCGAGATAGAGGCGCTCCGGGTGCTCTACGCCGACATGGGCAATATATTCAAGGAGCGGTTCGACGGCTGGAAAGGTATCTTCATCACCGGAGATGAGGAACTGGCCCGGAAGACCGGCCTCAAGGCCTACAAGGTGAACAAGATTTACAACGGCCCGATAGAATGCATATCTGCCGCCTTTGCCATAAATTCAGCATACCGGGAAGAGCATACCCACGAACTGTCCGAGAGCGCCCAGATGTTTGCAAACCGGCTGGCAAAGAACATAAAGCAGTTCGGCAGACTGGCCCGCCGCCAGGGTGTGACCAGCTACCGCATCTACGATGCAGACCTGCCCGACTATTCTGCCGCCATCGACTTCTACGAAGGGAAATGGATGTACCTGCAGGAGTATGCAGCCCCTGCCTTCATAGACCCGGCAAAGACAAAGCGGCGGGTCAGGGAGATGGCCCAGGTGCTGGAACAGTATGTTGCAAAGGAGAATATCTTCATCCGCCGCAGGGAAAAACAGAAAGGGGCAAACCAGTACACCAAGAACAGCCAGTCGGAGCACCTTGAGGTCATGCAGGAGAACGGCCTTAAGTTCTATGTGAACTTCTATGATTATCTGGACACCGGCATCTTCCTGGACCAC
The DNA here is from genome assembly GCA_017554185.1 of Spirochaetia bacterium. Lineage (GTDB taxonomy): Bacteria > Spirochaetota > Spirochaetia > CADAEX01 > CADAEX01 > CADAEX01. Next base: position 2,300 of record JAFZIU010000065.1, on the reverse strand, counting down.
AGGCCGGTGCGCAAGCTTATAGGAGAAATGAGTTCAGGTAAAAAAGTGCTCAACCTTTTCGCCTATACCTGCACTGCCAGCGTATATGCCGCAGCAAAGGGAGCAGAAAGTACCACCAGTGTAGATACATCTTCCACATATCTGGACTGGGGAAAGAAAAACTTCCAGCTCAACGGACTCGACATCAAGAATCATTCATTTATAAAAGAGGACTGCATCAAATTCCTCCAGAGCACAAGACAGAAATACGACCTTATATTCATTGATCCACCTACCTTCTCAAACTCCAAGAGCAGGGATGATATCTTTGATGTTCAGAGGGATCACAGGATTCTTCTTATCCTTGCCGCTGGCTGTCTTGCCAAGGGCGGGAATATTATTTTCTCAACCAACTTCAAGAAGTTCCAGCTGGACGAAAGCTTAAGCCAGCAGTTTGAGATAAAGGATATAACTCAGGAATCAATTCCTTTCGACTTTGAGCGGAACAGCAAGATTCACCGCTGCTTCTTCTTGTCGGCCCGCTTGTTGAAGATGTAGTACATAATCGGGATAAAGAAGAGAGTTATAAGTGTTGCACTCACAAGACCGCCCAGTACAGTAAGGGCGATAGGCTGGGTCATGTTAGGCCCCTCTTTGTGGGAGAAAGCCATAGGCATCATAGCAAAGATTGTGGTGGTGCTGGTCATTAGGATAGGCCTGATTCTGGCGGCAGCAGCCTCGATACATGCGTCGTACACGCTCATTCCCTTGGCACGCAGCTGGTTGGTGTAGTCCACCAGTACAATACCGTTGTTTACAACAATACCGGTAAGCATTACAACACCTATGGCGCTGAAGAGGCTCAAGGACTGTCCTGTTATGTAGTAGATACCGGCAACTCCGATTACCAGGAGCGGAATGGTGAACATGTTGATGAACGGGTTCTTGAAGGATTCATACTGCCCTGCCATTACCGCAAAGATCAGGATGATGGCCATGGTCAGGATTATGATTACATACTTTCCCTTCTCCTGGGCATTCACCCAGTCGCCGTCGAATGTATAGGTCACATCATCCGGGAACACCATGTTCTCGTCCATAAGAACCTTGATGTTGTCCTGCACTTCGTTCATCTTGGCTGTTGCAGAGCATTCCACGCTGATTGTCGCCAGACGCCGCTTGTTGTCGCGGCTTATGGTCATAGGGCCTACACCCTTCTTGAGAGATGCCACATTGGAAAGATAAATCTTTTTGCCCGAGCTGGAGATAAGGAATATCTTGTTCAGATCTGGTATCTGCAGACGGTCCGATTTCTGGAGCCTTAAGATTACATCATACTCGTTTCCCGATTCCCGGTAGGTGGTGGCATTGGTGCCCTCGATGGAGTTTCTTACCTCCTGGGCTATCTCGGAAACAGAAAGGCCGAAATCGTATGCCCGCTGTCTGTCGATTACAACCTCCACCTGTGGAAGTCCGTCTGTGAGATCCAGCACTGTGTTGGTTACAGAATCGGCCATGTTAAGCCTTATAAGATCCATTATCTCTTCTGCTGCTGCACGGACATTGTTTATATCCTCATAGGCCAGCTGCACCTTGATTGTAGGTGTGGAAGAGAAACCGCCACGGCGAGAGCTGAAGTTAAGCTTTGCCTGGGGATATTTATTGAAGTATTTGCGCAGCCTGTCCTTGACCTGGTCAGGGGTCTCGGTACGTTCGCCTGCACTCAAAAGTTCTATTGAGATTTCACCCGAATAAGAAGCAGTGCCTGAACCAGAAGTTGTGATGATATATTTGTAATCCTTAACTTCTTTCTTGACTATCTCCTCAAGCTCAAGCATGAAACGCTCGGTCTCCTCCAGCTTGGTTCCAGGTGCCAGGGTGGCAGAGAGTGTGATGTTGTTTGTCACCATTCCCGGCATGTATATGATACGGGTCTTTGACAGCATATAGAGACCGCCGCAGAATGCAGCGATTATAAGCAGGATAATGAGGTATCTGAACTTTATGGCAAAACGCATGGTGCCTCTGTAGCCGTTTCTGAACCTCTCCACAAAAGGAACTCTTGGTTTTTTGCCTTCCTCAACCTTGACAGCCTTCCGCTTGGTCTTCACGGGGAAATACTTGGTGGCCAGCACCGGCACCAAGAAGATAGCAACAAACAAGCTTATGCTGACTGAAATGATGATGGTGAAGATTACATCGGTCAGGATCTGTCCCACCATCTCCAGCTGGTTCTTATAGAAGATGAAAGGCAGGAATACAACTACAGTGGTCATGGTGGATGCGGTGATGGCCGCAATCATCTCGTGGGCACCCTCTAT
>JAFZIU010000064.1 GCA_017554185.1 Spirochaetia bacterium | reverse complement strand
GTCATTTCATGGCTGCCAAGCTGCTTGGAGTAAAGGTTCTGGCCTTCTCCATAGGCTGGGGCAAAAAAATATTCTCATTTAAAAAAGGCGACACCGAATACTGCATCTCGCTTCTGCCCATGGGTGGTTACTGCAAGATGAAGGGCGAGGAGATCCTTGACGACGACACTGTATATGAGGACAACACCGATTCCCTGAGCGCCGCCCCTGCCTGGAAGAAAGCTATAATCTACTTCGCAGGCCCTTTCATGAACCTGGTGTTCGCTATTATCTGCTTTTCCATAGTATGGATGGGTGGAATCACCACAACATGCCCTCCCAACAGGATTGTGCTTGCATCGGAATATGCACAGGAGGCCGGCCCCTTTGCCGCAGACCAGGCAGGGCTCAAGACCGGCGACTATATTGTTGCTGTAGACGGAAAGAATATAGAGCATTTCCAAGATCTGAGGGAGGCTATTGCAACCAAAGCGCAGGAACCTCTGGAGCTTACTGTGGACCGGAATGGAGAGATCATAAAGCTTTCCATCACTCCTAAGCTGGACAAGTCCACTGGAGCGGGACAGGTGGGCATATACCCATGGATCGACCCGGTGGTGGGAAATGTCAAAGATGGTTCTTCTGCCTTTATTGCAGGGCTCAAGACCGGCGATACCATACTCAGTGCCAATGGCAATAAAGTAGTGCAGTATATGGACTTTGTGAAATTACTGTGGACCAAGCCCGGCAGGCTTGAGCTTACTGTGCTCAGGGACGGAGCCGAGAAAAAGCTTAACATGGTGCTGGACTACAACGATGCAGGGCTGGTGGATCCAGGTCTTTCATTCCAGATGCACACCTATAAGAGCGCACCTCTCAATGTATTCCAGGCGGTGCATAAGGGAATAACAGAATCATTCAAGACACTGGTTCTTACAGTGCGCAGCCTCAAGCTGCTGTTTGCCGGGGTGAACCTTAACCAGGCGGTATCGGGACCTATCCGTATCACCTATATGCTGGGAGAGATTACTACACAGGGCTTTGCCGAGGGAATCAGCGCAGGATTTGCCATGTTCCTCAACTTTGTGGCCTTGATCAATATTGCGCTTTTCTTCATGAACCTGCTCCCTATCCCTGCCCTTGACGGCGGTCAGATATTCTTCTGCTTCATCGAGATGATACGTGGAAAGAAGTTCCAGCCAAAGGTGGCGGTGCGCTATCAGGTGGTCGGTTTTGCCCTTCTGATCACGCTTATGATATTTGCTGTTTTCAATGATGTGATATTCCTTATAAAGAAGTGATGGAGTGCCTATGAAAGTCAAAGTGCCATGCACCTGCTATGCGCCGGTGGATTTTGAATACGACGAAGTTGTGGATCTGTCCCAGGATCCCGATGCTGCCAACCAGATAATGGCCGGCAGTTTTATGGAGGTCAAATGTCCCAAGTGCGGGAAGGTGCTGCACCCCGAGTTCCCCTTTGCTGTAAAGCACGAGGGAAAGAAGATTGATATCCAGTTCCTGCCTGAGAGAATGAGGGACGACTACCTGCGGGGCACCTCCAAATACTGCTTCAAGAAGGATGGCCGCATTGTAATCGGATTCCCGGAGCTGGCCGAGAAGCTCAAGATCATCAACGAAGGTTTTGATGACCGAGTCATCGAGGTGATCAAATATTACATGGTGTCAAAGATAGAGGCAGACCAGAAGCCGGAGAACGAGATAAGGGCCTTTTTTGAGTGCACCGATGCTGATGGAAATCTGGTGTTTCATGTGCTGGGACTCAAGGATAACGAGGCTGCCAAGCTGACCATTCCAAAGAGCTTCTACGAGGTGTGCAAGGTCAAGACACTGGCATATAAGAACTCGGAGCCTTTCTGTCTGTTCCTCTCCCCTCCCTATATTTCCCTGCTGCGTATTTCCCGTGTGTACGAGGAGATCACAGAGCCTGAGAAAAAAGCCGAAGACAAGGGCTGATTTTAATCTACCAGCATCTGCTTGATGATATCTTTTACCGCTGCAACCTCTTTATTGGAAATCCTTCCAAGCTTCTTTACAAGCCTTGCCTTGTCCACAGTCCGAATCTGATCCAATACAATCCAGCCCGATTTCTTATCAAGCTGAACAGGAATCCGGGTTGGGTATGCATGTGATTTAGTCGTCATAGGTGCAATGATTACTGTGCGGATATTGTTGTTCATCTCATCTGGAGAAATGACAAGACATGGCCTGGTCTTCTTAATTTCGTGCCCTATTGTGGGGTCAAGGTTTATCAGATAAACCTCATATTGATGTATCACCATTCCCATTCGAAATCCTCCGAGCCTGGAACATCTTCAATTATGTCCTCGTTGTTCTTGTGCATTTCGCAGAAAGCCTCTGCCCAGCCTTTCCTAGGGATGTCTGAAACAGGAGATAGGATAATGCCCTTGTCTGTGACTTCCATATCCACTTTATCCTTTATTCCCAAACGTTCCAAAACAACCTTTGGAAAACGGATTCCCTTTGAGTTTCCAATTCGAATGACAGATACCAGCATCTTACCTCCAGTAATTACATTGTAATTATAGACTGGGTTAAAAAAGATTTCAAGTTCTTTTAAACAAGTGACGGTATTTTCTGGCATTTTCCTGTTTCCTTAATACTTTCCCAGTTGGCAAGGAGCTCATCCTTGTGCGGCACCGCCCAGTCAAGCACAAGCCCTACAACCCTCGGAGGCAGATTACCCGAAGCGTAGTTCAGCGGGATAATAGAAAACACCCCATGCCGTCCGTTATACAAAACCTGGAAATGAGGCAAGCTTTGGCCATCAAAGTACATGTAAATCGTGATTCCTAAAAATGTGCTTATCTCCGACATTTTTTCCTCCTGAAAATCGTTTACTATCTATAACTACAAAAATTTTAATTTTGCTTCAATTTTTCTGAAAAAAGTTTAAAAAAGTTTATAAATGCTTATAAGCCCAGCAAATAAACCGAGATACTCACATAAAGAGAAATGTTGACTATATAGTAATTATCAGAAATTACAAAAGGATAAGTATTTTGAAAAAAAAGGGGCCAGGGGCAGCAGAAGCCGCAGCCTGGTCCAATTAGAATATATCATCTGATAATAGCGCTGTCAATAAAAAAATACTATTCTCTGAAATGAAAACATACCTTGTTTTCTTGCTTTATTACTGATATTCTTTAGGCAATGGAAAATACAGAGACACTTTTTTCAGACTACCCTCTTTCAGAGGCAGTTCTTAAGGCAATAGAGAGAAAAGGATTCCTCCACCCCACACCGGTGCAGGAGATGATTCTGCCCAGGCTTCTGGCAGAGGATACAAACATTGCGGTGAAGGCCCGGACCGGAACTGGCAAGACTGCCGCATTCGGCCTTCCGCTGGTGAATAAGCTAACCGAACCTGCAGACAAGCCTCAGGCCCTTATACTGGCCCCTACACGGGAACTGGCACTGCAGATATCAAACGAGATAAGATCCCTCACAACCAACCGATATCCACGCATCACTGCAGTCTACGGCGGTGCATCGATTGGACTCCAGCTGCGTAACCTTGAGCGCGGGACAGAGATTGTAGTGGGAACCCCTGGAAGAGTACAGGACCATATAGACCGTGGCAGCCTTGACCTGTCTGAAATCAAATACCTGATTCTGGACGAGGCCGACGAGATGCTGGACATGGGCTTCATTGATGATGTGAAGAAGATCATCGACTGTGCAAACCCAGACAAGAAAGTGGCCCTTTTCTCTGCCACTCTCCCCGCCCCCATAATGAAGATTGTGGATGAGCAGCTTGGAAAGACCGAGATAATAGCCGAGGATGTACCGGAGCAGGAAGAAATTCTTGTTAACCAGGAGGCTATCCTGATCAAGGCTGATGACCGGCTGGAGGCATTGAAGCGTATTGTAGATTCCACAGAGAATTTCCACGGTCTTGTATTCTGTCCCACCAAGATAGAGGCAGATGAAGTGGCAAGACGCCTTATGGAGGACGGATACCCTGCCGAGGCACTCCACGGGAACCTGTCCCAGGAGGCCCGGGAGAGGACGCTGCGCCGCTTCAAGAACAAGCTTACAACAATCCTTATCGCCACCGATGTGGCAGCCCGGGGCATCGATGTGGAGCGCCTTACCCATGTAATCAACTGGGAGCTGCCCCACAACTTTGACAGCTATATCCACCGCATAGGCCGTACAGGCCGGGCCGGCGAGAAAGGGACAGCCATCAGCTTCATCCGTCCGTCAATCCGCTACAAGATAAGGGAATACAACCGGAAGTCAGAATCAGCCCTGGGAAGCTCCATACATGTGGTGAAGGTGCCTGAGGTTATGTCTATCCTGACAGTGCGGTGCCAGCGTCTTGAGCAGACATTGGAGACCAAGGATCAGGAATACAGAGCACCGGGCGGCAACCAGAAAGAGAAAGACATCATCGCTGCCTTTGCCGACAAGCTTATTGCCAGCATGGGAACGGGAAACACTATAAGAGCCCTTCTCTCAAGTGCCTACGGCGATATTTTCGACACTGAGCGCTACAGGGATATCGAGCAGATTGAAGAGCCCAAGCGGAAACGGGATAAAGATAAGCCATGGGACAAGAAAAGAAAAGACAAGGGCTTTGAGCAGGATGACTGGAAGCAAGAAGGCAAAGGCCATGGCGAGCGCAAAGCTGCAAGAGTGCCCGAAGTCAAGCCTGGCACACTGCGTCTCCATATCGGCTGGGGAAAGGACGACAACATCGGCCCGCGGGAACTGGTGAAGTTCCTTGCACAGCTTATGAAGATCAAGGGCAATATGATTGATGATGTGGCTATAAAAGGCAACTTCTCCTTTGCAACAGTGCCCGAGAAAGCCGGCCTTGCCGCAGTGGAAGCATCACGGAAGAACCCGGATCTGCCCACTATCACACTGGCACACCAGGACAAGCCTGCAGGCAAGCCGAAAAGCGGTGGCTATAAAGACAAACGGGATAACAAGTTCGACCGCGGCAAGAAGCAGGACTGGGGCAAGAAACCTGATCGGAAAAGTCGGAAGAAAAAGTAAGGTCTAACCTTCCTGACTCACCTCTTCAATAGCCTTCTCAATCACACCAAGAGCAAAGTCCATCTCTTCTTTTGTGATGACCAGTGCAGGAGTCAGTGTGATTATATTTCCCATGGTAAGCTTGAAGCTGACACCGCCTGAAAGGCATTTGTACATAACCTTCTCCGCCTCTTTGAGGGCAGGCTCCCTGCTCTCTCTGTCCTTGACCAGTTCAATGCCGATGAAAAGGCCGATGCCACGCACAGAGCCGATAAGCGGATGGCGCTCCATCATCTCCTCGGCCTTCTTCAAAGTGTAGGCACCAAGCTCACGGGAGTGCTCTATAAGGTTGTGCTTCTCGATATAGTTCAGTGTTGCAAGACCGGCAGCCGCACCAAGTGTGGACTTCTCGTGAGTGAAGTGCCCGATGGCAATATCGGCTGCCACATCAAGCTTCTCGTCTGCAATCATGGCAGCAATAGGGAAAACGCCGCCGCCAAGCCCTTTTCCGATTACAAGGATATCTGGAGTGATGTCGAAGTTCTGGCATGTGAACCACTGTCCGGTTCGGCCCAGGGCGTGGGGTACCTCGTCGAATATCAACAGGGCACCGTGCTTGTCGCAGGCCTTCCGGATTATCTGCCAGTACTCCTTTGACGGAATATAAGGGGTACTCCGCATAGGTTCAGAAATGACAGCTGCCACATCCCCCTCTTTCTCCATTATGTATTCAACATACTTGGCCCACAGGATCTCCCACTCCTCGGGCTTGCCGATATCCATGAACCGCCTGTGGATGTCTGGAGGCGGAACATGCTCGGTGCCGCACATGAGAGGCCCGATTCCCTTGCGGAACACAGTTTCGCCGCTCAAGGAGATAGTATCCAGGGTGGCTCCGTGGAAGGAGTCCCACATGGAGATAGTCTTATACTTGCCGGTGGCAATGCGGGCCAGCTTTATAGCCATGGAATTGGCCTCGGCCCCGCCGGGGGCAAAGAGCACCTTGTTGAGGTTCCCTGGTGCAAGTGATGTCAACTTCTTGGCAAAGTCTACAGCCACCTGGTTGGTGTACCGGCGGGGGCAGAAGGGCAAAGTCTCCAGCTGCTTCTGCACTGCGGCGATGACATCGGGGTTGCCGTAGCCCACCTGATGCACATTGTTGCCGTGGAAGTCGATATAACGGCGGCCCTCCATGTCCTCTATCCACGCCCCTTTGGCGCTCCTGAGGGCATTCATGCAGGGGGTGGAGAGAGACTGGCGGAGGAAGTATTTCTCGTCCTCTGCCAATATCGCCACAGTCTCGGGGCCTATATGTCCCTTCTGCCAGGCCAGCCTTTCCTGGGAGATGTTCACATCTCCCTCATTCTTAAGTGCACTGTCAATCTCTTTCATCCCTGCCTCCTCAGAAGCCTGTGGTGGTCTCATCACCACGTATCATAAGCACCTTTCCGGTGCGGACGCTCTCTCTGATTCCATAGGGTGCAAATGTTGTCTTCACCGCCTCCATGCGCTCGCTGGGGCCCGACACCTCGAAGGTGATGGTCTCGGAACCGATGTCCACAATCTTTCCCTTGAACACCTCAACCAGAGGGAATATATCGGCCCTCTTCTCCGGCTTGCAGTCTATCTTGAGGATTGAAAGCTCACGCTCTATGGTATCAACATCTGTGTAGTCCTTTGCAGAGATCACATCCACCAGCTTGTTGAGCTGCTCTATGATAAGGTCCAGGATTGCCTTGTCACCTGTGGCAGTGATGGTCATACGTGAAAAGCGCGGGTCGGTCTCCTCAGACACAACCAGGCTGTCGATGTTGTAGCCGCGCCGTGCGAACACCAGGGATACCCTGATGAGCACACCAGGCTTGTTGCTGACCAGAAGGCTTATGACATGTTTTCTATTGTTCTTCATTTCTGCTTCTCCTGCTCAAGAATCATTCCGCTTAAAGGCTTTCCTGCCGGAACCATAGGATAGACATTGGCCTCCCTGTCCACCTCCACATTCACCACGCACGGCCCCTTGTAAGCCATTACCGATTTCATGATGCGCTTTACATCGGCAGAACGCCTGATGGAATAACCCTT
>JAFZIU010000063.1 GCA_017554185.1 Spirochaetia bacterium | reverse complement strand
TGGTGTTGGGGCTGGTGTAGATGGTCACGTTTACTCCTGGTTTTTTCTTTGAAAATCTTTCAAGAACGGTTAGGTCAATATAATTATCGATTAAAATGATTTCCTTCTGTGCTTCCTGGATTAAACCCTGAAAAGCAATGTAAGCGTCGAATATCTGTCCTTGGACAAAAACATTCTGTTTTACAGGTATTGGTGTTGATTCAATTATTTTAAATATTTCCGAGAAGTTCTTATCATACTCTATAATCTTTGTATCAATTTTGTTTTCTATAACGGTCACTTTATTAATGAGATCAGCATTTCCATGCAGGTAATGCCGCATATGTACAAATGCGTTCATTATTTCTATGCTGATTTTAACAGCGGTTTCGCTTCGCAGTACGGCTGATAACATGGCTACGCCTTGTTCAGTGAAAGCATAAGGAAGATATCGTCTACCACCTTTTTTGTTTGAGGTTCCAACCTGGAACCTCAAATTGGCAAATTCCTCTATAGTAAGTTGAAAACAGAAATTAGCGGGGAACCTTTCTTTATTTCTATTCATTGCTTTATTTAGATTTTTAGTTTCCACTCCATACAGTCCTGCTAAATCACGATCCAGCATCACCTGCTGTCCCCTGATGACAAGTATCTTGTTCTCAATATTCATTAGATCATTCATTATGTGCCTCCGGTAAGCGTTTACATGTATAAACGCAAAAAAAATCAATTTTGCTTCAATTTTTGAGAAAAAAGTGAAAAATTTTTCAGAAAGGTAAAACTGTGTTTACTTAATGCTCATTTGTACGTTCTGGAGCATGGTTTCATTCTTGGTGGTGGCAGGTTCACTGCGTTCCAGCGCTACTTCGATTGGACCGGGAGTTGCATTACCTGTGTCGACTGTGCCGGCGTAGACCACATTGCTGCCAGCATAGAGGGTTCCTTCAAGTTTGATGAAATACTTTCCAGCTGGAACTTTTTTGCCATGGCTATCAGTTAAGTCCCATGTGAAGTGCATGGTGCCGGACTTTGGTGTGGCACTGCTTATGGCATCAAGCTCTTTATCTGTCATCTTATCAGGCTTTGCTATGCTGACCCAGTGATTTAATGACTGTTCACGCTTTTTGTATCCGCGGTGGCTGGCAGTAAAATCAGTGACAAAAAGTGTTTTCACAATCTCGCCATTATCATTCTCCACCCACAGGGCAATCTGATTGGAGGCAAAGCCGCTCATGCTTTTATAATCAAAGTCGATAGTAACATCAGCAAATACTGCTACTGTGACGAACAGCAGTAAAACTGTTAAAACTTTTTTCATCTTTTGCCTCCCTTTACGGGCAGATGAGGGTGCCGATATAAGGCTTATCCTCCAGGATTTTGCCTATGTTCTCGATATCCTTGCCGCCGGCCACGATTACATCCAGAGCCAGCTCTTTGGCCTTCTGTGCGGCGATAGGATCGAAGGGGACGTTCTTTCCAGGCACCCATTCGGTTCCCACCATCTTCTGGAAATCAACCCAGGATATCTTGTCCAGTGGTTTGGCATCTGGATTCTTCTTTGGATCATCGGAGTACACCTTTACGATATTCGAAAGGTTCACCACGGTCTTGCCTCCGAACCGCTCTGCCAGATACACTGCGTCGAAGTCGGTGGAGAAACCTGGTTTCCAGCCTGCCCCCACAAGGATGCGGCCGGTGAAGGAGATATCGGCAGATGGGTCTGTAACCACCGGGTCTTTGCACAGGTCTCCGAATATAGACTTGACCAGCTGCGCATTGAGACGGGTGGCAGTGATTCCAATCCAGTCCTGCACATCAGCCGGCGCATTGGGCTCTATCTCCCGGAATGCCTTCTGATACACCCGTGCAGGTGCGCCGCCGCCGATGACCAGGATCAGCTTCCGCTCCGGGTCGGCTGCCAGATATGATTCAACCAATGTCTTGAACTTCTTTAAGAACGCGGTGTCCACTCCGTCGGGAGCAACGATTGATCCGCCAAGTGATAATATCTTAACCATACTTAAACTATATCCTCCAATGTTGATTATTGCAATGTCAGTGCCGCTTTTTGCCCACTTTGACTGTCATCTCCAGCTTGACCGAGTAGGGGAAAGTGTCCTTTATTTCCCGCATGGCAGCCTTCCGGATCTTGCCTATCATTTCCCCCTTGTGACCTATCAGGATACGCTTCTGGCTGTCGGTGTCCACTGTAAGGAATGCACGTACCCATAGCCTCTCCAGCCCGTTCTCTTCCTTCATCTCCATATCCTGTATGTTCACCCTGATGCAGTGGGGAATCTCGTCCTGGGTGCGGTTTATCACCTTCTCCCGGATTATCTCGCTTATGCGGAAGTCCACCTCCTGGTCGGTGTAGTACTCCTCGGGGTAGAGCATGGGGCCTTCCGGGGCTGCATCCATCAGGACCTTGAGCAGCTCCTGTATGCCGTCGCCAGTTCTGGCAGAGATGGCAAATATATGTGACTCTGGAATATTGAGTGCCTGGGTGAAAAATGCTTTCCGCTCTGCAATGGCTTTGTCAGCCTCGTCACCCTGCTCTTGGGTCAACATGTCGCATTTGTTAAGGGCAACAAAAAGAGGGCGTTCTGTCTTGGTCACTATGCCGGCCAGTATCTCCTCCTCCTTGCCTGGGGTGCGGGTCATGTCTGTCACATAAAGGATGAGGTCGGAATCGTCCAAGGCGGAGAGAGTTATCTCCTGAAGCTCCAGATTTGATTTCTTGTCGCTGTCATAGTAGCCAGGGGTGTCAAGGAATACGAACTGTCCTTCGGGCTTGGTGTAGATTCCCCGTATCTTGTTCTTTGTGGTCTGGGGGGTGCGGGACACTATGGCCACCTTATGGCCGCAGATTGTGTTGACCAGTGTGGACTTTCCTGCAGAGGGGCGTCCGGCTACTGTAATAAATGCAGATTTCATCATTCACAGAATAGTGGGTATCGGGAAAAATTGCAAGGATAAAAAAAGGCCGCCTTTTCAGGCAGCCTCTATAGGGGGACAGGTCAACGTTTTCAGTTGATCTTGATTGTCT
>JAFZIU010000062.1 GCA_017554185.1 Spirochaetia bacterium | reverse complement strand
TGGTCAAGATCGGTATTGCAGACAACATGTGGATCCATGCCGATGCAGCCTACGGAAGCGGTGTTGTTATGTCTGACAAATACAGGGACAGGATCAAGGATCTTTCTCTCTGCGACTCCATAACTGTGGACTTCCATAAGATGTTCCTCATGCCTATAAGCTGCAGCGTTGTTCTGCTCAAGAAAGGAAGCGACTTCGATGTCCTCACCTTCCACGCCAACTATCTTAACCGTATTGAGGATGAGGCAGACGGCTACACCAACCTGGTGAACAAGTCTCTCCAGACCACCCGGCGCTTCGACGCACTCAAGGTCTGGCTCTCTTTCCAGATGCGGGGACAGGACGGCTGGAACAAGCTTATCAACACCAGCATGGAGAATGCACAGTACCTCTACAGCCTGCTTGCAAACGACAAGGCTTTCCAGGTTGTGACCGAGCCGGAGATTAGCTCTGTGGTATTCCGCTATGTTGGTGATGACCCTGAGCGGGCAGACGAGATAAACCGCCGCGTGCGCCGTCTTCTCATGCACAAGCATGGAGTTGTGATCGGACAGACCACCGACGAGGACAATATCTACCTCAAGTTCACCCTGCTTAATCCGCTTATCACACACAAGAAGCTGGACGATCTGGTGACGTTGATAAAATTCCTTGCAGAAAATTTGCCAGAAACAGACGAAGAGTGATATAATCTCTGTATGGCAAAGAGCAGAGAAGATAAAGTCAAGTCATTAAGACTGTTAGAGATTGACAGGATAATCCGGGAGGGGGGATATCCCAATGCCCCCCAGCTGGAGAAAAAGCTTGAGGTTTCCAGAAGCACAATCATGCGGGATCTTGAGTTCCTGCGGGATCGCTACAATGCTCCTCTGGAATATGATGCAGACAAGAACGGCTACTATTACACAGACCCCACCTTCTTCATAAAGAGCGTGATGCTCTCCGAGGGTGAGCTGTTCACTGTGTCGGCTATCATCCCCCTTCTGGAGCAGTATAAGAATACACCGCTGGAGGCCTCTTTCAAGAGCATCTTCCAGAAAATCACCGACATGCTGCCGGAAGAAATTTCGGTCAACTCAAGCTTTGCGGCAGGGGGAATACAGTTCATATCAGACCCTCTGCCGAACATCGACAATGTGGTGTTCAACACAGTTTTCAAGGCTGTCAAATTAAAGGTGAGCATGGACTTCCAGTACCGCTCCCTGGGAAAGCAGGAGTACAGCCCCCGGCGCCTTGATCCGTATCAGGTGATCTGCCAGAAAGGAAACTGGTATGTCATCGGCTATTGCCACAAGGCCGGCACTGTGCGGATCTACTCCCTTTCCAGAATGAAGAAAATATCCTGCACCAAGAAGCAGTTCAAGGTACCTGCAGATTTCGATATAAAAAAGCACGTGGATCCTAATTTCGGAGTGTGGAACAACCCAACAGCCCCGGTAAAAGTAGAGCTTCTTTTCTCAAAGGAGATAAGCACATACATCCTGGAACGGAACTGGCACGACGGTCAGAAGATGAAGCAGAAAAAGGATGGCACCGTCTATCTTTCCTTCAAGTCCAACCAGATGCAGGAGACGCTGTTCTGGGTGCTCCACTTCGGCAGCGCAGTGAAGGTTCTAAGCCCGCCTGAGCTGGCAGACAGGGTCAAGAAAGAAGCGAAGAAAATAGCAAAACAGTACTAAATTTCGCGGTCAGATTTTTCGATTTAAAAGATTCAGGAACTCTTCCCGGGTAGCCAGGTTCTTGCGGAATGTACCAAGCACAGAGGATGTGGTCATAAGGGAGTTCTGTTTCTCCACGCCCCTCATCATCATGCACAGGTGCTGGCATTCCATTACAACACCTACGCCCTCGGCATCCACAGCCCGCTTTATCTCCTCGGCAATCTGTTTTGTAAGGCGTTCCTGGATCTGGAGGCGGCGTGCATACATCTCAACAATGCGGGCAATCTTGCTCACTCCCAGCACTTTGTCCTTGGCTACATAGCCCACATGGCAGCGCCCGAAGAAGGGGAGCATATGGTGCTCGCAGAGGCTGTAGACTTCGATGTCGCGGCAGATGATCATGTTGTTGGCTTCGGAGGAGAATATTGCATTGTTGATGATTTTCTCCGGTTCCTCGCCATAGCCCTTGGTAAGGAATTCCATGGCCTTGGCATACCGCTCCGGGGTCTTGATAAGCCCTTCTCTGTCGGGATCTTCGCCGATTTCTATAAGCAGTTCTCTGATTAATTCCTCAACTCTTTTCTGATTCATAGCTTTTCCTCTTTCCAAGTGGCGTTAACCATAAAGCACACCTGATCATCCTCTTTCCCGGCCATCCTGAACTGATTGTCGTTCCAGGAGAACTCAAGCTTCACACTCTGGCCGCTACGGATTTCCTTTGAATAGCCCACTGATATCTCTGACAGGATTCCGCGGGCATGTACATCCAGGGGAATCTGGTTGCAGAACCAGTCGATATATCTTGAATTGTTCACGTGATTATTGATATCCAGGTCGGAATACTTGGGGCAGATGGTGCTTTCTGTAATTTCCCCCTCGGGCAGTTTAACCTTGCTGGGAAGCTCCAGTTTCAGGGGTGGATCAGCAGGGGTCTGTACCATAATCCCTTTTGATGCGGGGGCAACAAGAGTGCGGGCTTCTATATCCATGAGGGCCCACAGGGTGGAAGCGGTTCCCAGAAGGTTTCCAGCGTCATCCTGGAATGTGAAGAACCGGGGGAACAGCATCCTTTTTTCCGGCTCTGGCCAGGTGGTGATTTTTACAGGAGTATATGCATCGGGGTATTTCTCCATCTTCAGCGAAGTGCGGATCAGAACCCAGGTGATTCCCATCTTTTTGAGCTTCTCGTAGCCCACGCCAAGCTTTTCAGCATGCTTCCCAGCCACATCCTGCATGGTGAGGAATATGTTCTCGGGCTTCCAGAGCCCCTTGAAATCCAGCTCGTTGTAGGAAAGGTTTTTCCCTTCGGTTAAAATCATGCTCTTATTATTCCAGATTTTATGCGGTGTTTCAATATTATCATTGACATAAGATATTATAATTTATAAAGTTATTTTGATGCAGAAAGATGAATTATATATAACTGCCAGCCTTGCCCGGCTTGAGCTGACAGAAAAAGAGGCCGACAACTTAAGCCAGGCCGTTTCTCAGATGATAGAGTACTTTTCCATGATGGAGAAGATTGATGTCACAGGCCTTGAGCCTACAACCCATGTCTCCATAGGCGAGAACAGGGTACGGAAGGATGAGGTGGTGGAGAGCACCCTTGCAGAAAGGATGATCGAAGCTGCACCTGAGCGGGACGAGCGGTTCATAACCGTGCCCCATATCCTGTAGGAGGCCGAGATGTTTGATGTTTTGAAGACCCCTGAGGATAGAAAGGCTTTCACAGAACAGGTGCTGGCTGCTGATAAAAGCATTCACTCATTCCTTGAGCTTGATGCAGAGAAGAAGAGCTGCCAGAACCCTGACGGCCCCTTGGCCAACATTCCATGTGGAGTGAAAGATAATATTGCGGTCAAGGATTTCCACCTTACCTGTGCCTCAAAAATATTGGAGAACTTTGTTTCTCCCTATAACGCAACAGCTGTAGACAAACTGGAGGCCGCCGGTGCAATAGTGGTGGGCAAGACCAACATGGACGAGTTCGGAATGGGCTCCTCCACCGATTTCTCTGCCTTCGGCGGCACCAACAACCCATGGAACAAAGAATGTGTTACAGGCGGCTCCAGCGGCGGCAGCGCGGCTGCTGTGGCAGCCGGTCTGGTCCCGTTTGCACTGGGATCAGACACTGGCGGATCCATCCGCCAGCCTGCCGCCTTCTGCGGTGTATACGGGCTTAAGCCCACATACGGCAGCGTCTCCCGGTACGGGCTGGTGGCCTACGCCTCCTCCCTGGATGTGATCGGCGTGCTGTCAAAAGATTTGGATCTGACCGAGAAGGTATTCAAGGTTATCCGGGGCCAGGACTGGCACGACCAGACCTCTATCGCTTATCCTTCAGAGCCTGCAAAGCCGAAGAACGGCAAGCTAAGCTTTACATATCTGGAAGGAGATCTGGGGCTTACACCGGAGATCGAGAAAGGATATAAGGCCCTGATCCAGGCAATCAAGGATAAGGGCTTCGAGATAAAGGGAGTGCAGGTCCCATCCCTGGAATATGTAATCCCTGTCTACTACACCATCGCAACAGCAGAGGCAAGCGCCAACCTGGCCCGGTACAACGGTATCCGCTACGGCCACCGGAGCAAAGAAGGCGAGACACCTATGGACCTGATGGAGAAATCCAGGAACGAAGGCTTCGGCGACGAGGTCAAGCTGCGTATCCTCCTGGGTACCTATGTGCTCCGCTCCGGCTTCCAGGACCAGTACTACATCAAGGCTCAGAAGATCAGGACCAAAGTGATCGACGACTTCAAGAACATCTTCAGCACATCCGACATCTTTGTGGCACCGGCTTTCCCGTCACAGGCCTTCAAACATGGAAATGCAGGCCTTACAGCATATCAGCAGAAGGTTGCCGACAAGTTCACCGTAACAGCAAACCTGACCGGTATGCCGGCCTTGAGCATCCCTGTGGGAGTGGAGAACGGCCTGCCTGTGGGAATGCAGCTTTTTGCCAACTACTGCAGCGAGAACCTGCTGTTTGACGCAGCCCGGGAGCTTTCTGACGTGTTCCCTGTGGCTGACGCTCCGGAGGCACTATGATAGAATCATTCATCGGACTTGAGATACATATCCAGCTTCTTACCAAGACAAAGGTGTTCTGCAACTGCAAGAACGAGTTCACCCATGTGCCCAACAGCCATGTGTGCCCGGTCTGCATGGGGTATCCGGGAGTGCTTCCGGTGCTCAACGAAGAGGCTGTGCGCAAAGCTTATATCGTGTGCCGGGCTATGAACTGCCATCTGAACGAGAAGGCAGTGTTTGACCGTAAGAACTATTTCTACCCCGACATGCCTAAGAACTATCAGATCTCCCAGTTCAACTCCCCCTTCGGAGTGCGGGGACTTATAGAGATGGAAGGGGTTCCCAAGGTGCGGATCCATGATGCCCACCTTGAGGAAGATGCGGGCAAGCTGGTGCATGAGGGAATGACCTCCTACTGCGACTACAACAGAGCGGGAACACCTCTTCTGGAGATTGTAACCGAACCTGACTTCAAGAAACCGGAGGAAGCCGAGCTCTTTATGCAGAACTTCCGCAAGATGGTGCGATACCTGGGCGTGTGCGACGGCAACATGGAGGAAGGCTCCATGCGGTGCGACGTGAACGTGTCTGTGAACTTCGAGGGCAAGGGCCTGGGCCGCAAGGTGGAGGTGAAGAACCTCAACTCCTTCCGCCATGTTAAGCTGGCGCTCCAGTACGAGATCCAGCGGCAGTCCCGGATGATCACCGCAGGCGAGAGCGTGGTGCAGGAGACCCGTCTTTGGAACGACGAGAAGAAGCGGACCGAGGGAATGCGGAGCAAGGAGAATGCCAACGACTACCGATACTTCCCGGAGCCGGACCTGCCGCCGTATTGCCCCACCCCTGAGTTCCTGGCCCAGATCGAGGCCGCCCAGGTGGAGCTGCCGTGGGTACGCCGCCGCCGGTTCATAGATCAGTATGGCCTTAACGAGGATGGTGCCGATTTCCTTACCGAAGAGAAGGACAAAGCCGACTTCTTCGAGAACGCAGTGAAAGGTGGCATCAGCGTGGCAAACGCAGCCTCCTGGATGAGGGGCGAGGTGGCCAAGGACCTGAACAAGGCAAAGAAAAGCCTTGCCGACAGCTTCCTTACAGTCGAAAAATTTGTTAAAGTTATCAAGCTTCTGGAAGAAGAGAAAATCAATGCTCAGGCAGCCAAGAAGGTTATGGATATCATCATAAACGAGGATGCAGATCCGATGCAGGTCATCGAGAAAGAGGGCCTGATGCAGACTGCAGACTCAGGCGAGGTTGAGGCAATGGTGGACAAGCTGCTTGCCGACAACGCCAAGGTGGTGGCCCAGATCAAGGGCGGCGACCAGAAGCCGATCGGATTCCTTATCGGACAGCTTATGAAGGCAAGCGGCGGAAAGGCCGACCCGAAGAAGGCAAGGGAATTGATACTTAATAAAATCTCCCAGTTGGGATGATGGAGCAGAATATATGAGATTACAGAGAAATTTCAGATGCGGCGAGCTTACCGCAAAAGATGTGGGAAAAGAGGTCTGCCTGTGCGGATGGGTGGAGAACTACCGTGACCATGGCGGAATCATTTTCATCGACCTTACCGACCGGTGGGGACTGGCACAGATTGTGTTTGACCCGGAGGTATGTGGAAAAGAGATCCACGACCTGGCAGGCGGACTGCGGAGCCAGTTTGTAATTGCTGCCAAGGGAACAGTGCGGCTGCGCCCTGAAGGAATGGCCAACCCCAAGCTGGCAACCGGTGAGATCGAAGTATATATCACCGATATGGAGATCCTGAACAAGTCCAAGACTCCTCCATTCGAAGCACTGCATGCCGAGAAAGTAAATGACGAGACCCGTCTTAAATACCGCTATATCGACCTGCGGAACCCTGCCATCAGAAACTGCCTGGTATTCAGAAGCAAGCTGATGCACGCTATCCGCGAGTATTTCTATAAGAACGACTTTGTGGAGGTGGAGACCCCTATCCTTAACAAGTCCACCCCAGAGGGAGCCCGGGACTACCTGGTTCCAAGCCGTGTACGGGAAGGCTGCTTCTACGCCCTGCCCCAGAGCCCGCAGCTTTTCAAGCAGATTCTTATGACTGCCGGCTTTGACCGCTATATCCAGATTGCAAAGTGCTTCCGTGACGAGGACCTGCGGGCCGACCGCCAGCCAGAGTTCACACAGGTGGATATGGAGATGTCCTTCATCACACAGGACGATATCATCGCAGTAGTGGAGGGACTTTTCAAAGAGCTCTTCAAGGAGTTCCTGAACATCGACCTTAAGCTTCCTCTGCCGCGGATGACATATCAGGAAGCTATGCTCAAATACGGCTGCGACAAGCCGGACCTCCGCTTCGGCCTTGAGATCAAGGAGCTTTCCGATGTCTTTGCCAACACCGAGTTCTCTGTATTCAAGAACACACTGGCAAAGAAGGGCAAGGTAAGAGGCATCAACCTGAAAGGTGCCTGCTCCAAGCTGGCGAGAAAAGACCTGGATGCAATGACTGACTTTGTAAAGCCGCTGCGCGGAAAGGGCGTTGCATGGATCAAGATGAACCCGGACGGACCGCAGTCACCTATCATCAAGTTCTTCACCGAGGCTGAGTCCAAGGCCCTTTACGAGAGAATGGAGGCAGAGGTTGGCGACGTGCTCATCTTCGTAGCCGACACCGAGAAGATCGTATGCAACTGTCTCTCCGAGCTCCGCAACTTCTTCGGAAAGAAGCTGGGCTTGTACGACGAGAACGAGAAGTGCCTCTCGTGGATCGTGGACTTCCCGATGTTCGAGCTGGACGACCAGGGCAAGCTCTCTGCAGTGCACCACCCGTTCACCTCTCCTGTCAAGGAAGACCTGCCTAAGCTGTACAGCGGCGACCTGCTGAATATCCGCACCGATGCCTACGATATTGTGTTCAACGGACACGAGGCCGGCGGCGGAAGCATAAGAATCCATGACCCGGAGCTGCAGGAGAAGATCCTGGAGGTGCTGGGCATTCCGCTGGAGCAGGCGCGGCAGCAGTTCGGCTTCCTCCTGGATGCGCTTGAACTGGGTACTCCGCCACACGGTGGCCTCGCGCTGGGCCTGGACC
>JAFZIU010000061.1 GCA_017554185.1 Spirochaetia bacterium | reverse complement strand
CGGCTTACATTGACGCGCATACTGACTTTTATGCCACGCTGTTTTGCAAGCTTAATATTCTCCAGGATTTTCTCGTAGGTGCCGCATCCGCTTTTATGTATTCGCAGTTTGTCATTGACAGGACCCACACCATCTACAGTAATCTGCAGGCTCTTGAATTTGAATTCTTCCAAAAGATCCAGGAATGCTTCCAGTTCATACCCGTTGGTGATGGCGGAGAGTTCAAGACCCAGCTCTTTACATTGCTGGCAGATTGACCGCACTGTCTCTAAATTCTTTGCCAGAAGCGGCTCGCCTCCATACAGGGAACAGTCGCTTACCTTATAGCCCCTTTCTTTGTAATCCTTCAGGGCTTTGAAGATGGTATCTATCATCTCGGGGGTCATGTTCTGGTTCAGCCACTCCTGCCCTTTGCACAGGCGGTGCTGCTCGAAGCAGTAGGGACAGCGGAAATTGCAGTCGTAGGTAGGCATGATGACAGGTCCTATGCCGCTTCTTAAAATAACAGTCCTGTATATGCGGCCCAGCAGCTTCTGGTCTGCCAGCTCTGCCTCTTTATCCTTGCAGGTAAGGTGTCCCCGCAGCAGAAGCCGTTCACGCAGTGGCAGAGGGAGACTCTGGAAATCTCCGGCCTTGACTTTGTCGGCGTCTTCTTCCTTGAGAATGTCCATGGCCCCATAAAGGCCGTTAATCAGGAGTGTTCTATCTTTTATTTCCTCTTCTTTCCCATTGATCAGAGGAAGGAAGATTTCGTATGTGCTTACTCTCATGTTTTTAATATTATACTGGAGCTTTGTCAGCAGTCCTTAAACTACTAAACATTTGAATCCGCAGCCGCCGACTGCATAACAGGCTCCGTCACCACCGGCAACCTTATCCAAATCAGCTGCATCCAGCTCGCAGTTCTCAAGTTCTGCCAGATAAGATTCTGCCTCTGCCTTGGTAATCTCTATTCCCGCTGTCTTTGCCAGGGCAATCAGTTCCTCGGCAGTCTCGCACTTTGCTGCCTTTTCCAGCATCTCTTTAGTAATTTTTGATTTGTCGATTGGCATATTTAGTTTCCTTTCAGCTCCACAGACTGCATTTTCCAGTAGGATTATCTTTGGTATAACATGATGGATTGTCACCACCAGCTACTTTATCCAGATCAGCAGCATCAAGTTCGCAATTCTCAAGCTCTGCCAGATATGCCTCGGCCTCTGCCTTGGTAATCTCGCAGCCAGCCTTCTTTGCCAGAGCAATCAGTTCCTCGGCAGTTTCACACTGTGCTGCTTGCATCAGCATTTCTTTAGTAAGTTTTGTCTTGTCAATTGGCATATATTACCCCCTATCAGTCTATATTACGAGTCCAGCAACCATCGTCGTTGCCGGTGCCGCCGGCCACTTTATCCAGGTCTGCAGCATCAAGTTCACAATTCTCAAGCTCTGCAAGATATGCCTCGGCCTCTGCTTTGGTAATCGCAAACCCCTCTTTCTTTGCCAGGGCAATCAGCTCTTCAGCAGTCTTGCACTGTGCTGCTTTTTCCAGCATCTCTTTTGTAAGTTTTGTCTTGTCAATTGGCATATTTGTCCTCTAAATAATTATTAGGCTATCCAAAAATTACCACAAGGATTGTCCCCATAACATCCCCCACCAGCCACCTTATCCAAGGACTCACTGTCAAGCTCCATATTATCGATTTCTGTCAGATATGCCTCGGCCTCTGCCTTGGTAATCTCGAAACCCTCTGTCTTTGCCAGGGCAATCAGCTGTTCGGCAGTTTCGCACTTTGCTGCCTTTTCCATCATTTCTTTTGTAATTTTTGATTTGTCAATTGGCATATGTATCTCCTATTTAATAATAGCTATATATATTTCTATTTGTCAACAAAACTAAATCAGCTGTTATATTTCTCCATATCAAGAAGCTTCGCGCGCCTTGCCACAATCACGGTACCCACTGCATCGCCTGTAACGTTGGCACAGGTGCCCATCATATCGACCAGAGGATACAGACCCATGACCAGTGTCACAGCTTCTGCCGGGCCGCCGATCTGGGATATGAGCACAGTCATGCAGATAAGGCCTACTCCCGGGGCTCCCGGAGCACCTATAGAAAGTACCATGATGGAGATTGCTATGGAGAGCAGGACGCTTCCTGTCACTGTTATTCCAAATATCTTGGCCATAAAGAGGGATGTTATCATGAGCGATACACAGGTACCGTCCATATTGATGGTGGCACCCAGGGGCAGCGAGAATGAATATACACTTTTTGAAATTCCCATTGCATCGGCCTGCTTGACAGATGTGGGCAGGGTTGCACTGCTGGAGGCACAGGAATATGCGGTGATCATAGCCAGTGAGAATTTTTTAAGGAACTTAAGAGGATTCAGGCCACCGATAACAAGCAGCAGGATCATATATACACAGACCATAAGCATATCGCCGAAGTAGACGACAGGCACCCATACGAAGACATTAAGCAGATGTGAGATATCTACAGTGAGCACCATTTTTGCCAGGGCACAGAATACGACCAGCGGAATAAAACTTACCAAGGTTGTTATGATTTTTGTGCAGACACCGCTAAGCACCACCAGGGTATTCTTGACCTGGGGCATTTTCTTGCTTAATGCAGCGGCGGCCAGACCCATTACGATAGCCATAAAGATAATCTGAAGCATATCGGCGTTCAGGAACGGGCTGATTACATTCTTAGGGATAATATTAACAATTGTGTCCTTGATGGAGAAGCTTACTGTCTTTCCACGGGCAATGATATCGGCAGATGCATCTGTCACAGCAGAGGCCAGCTCCGGGCTGCCGATAGGGAATATATTGTAAGCACAGAAACCCATGAGCATAGCCAATACCGATGTGAACATATAGAACATGACAACCTTGCCTGCTATTTTCCCCAGGGCTCTTAAGTCGCTGAAGTCGGCTATGCTGGAGGCCACCGAACAGAATACCAGAGGCCCTATCATCATCTTAAGGGCATTCATGAACATGGTGTATACCGGCGATAAAATATAGTTGATTGTAATTTTTTGTATGTTGTCTGGAAGCAGTGTCTTGAGCAATAAGCCTATTACAACACCACCTGCAAGGGCCAGCAGAGTAAGTATTAGAGACCTTATCTGGGAAGTCTTTGCCCTGATTACAACCCTGTTGTATCCATGCTCATTCACAATCCTCAGATTGTCTTCGTACAGCTTGTTTATCATGCGGCGGATGACATCGTTTGCCTCTTCATCCTCCATGCTGTCTCCCAGCAGAAGATTCTGCTCTATGTCGCTGCTGTCAAAGGGCTCTCCCCAGGCGGAGAGGCGGATATCCACATTGCCGAATAGGCCGCCGATAGAAACCCATACCTTTGTCCCGTCGGGGGATGAGTCCATCATCTTGACCAGTACATCCTCGGCTGTAAGCAGGGTTCTGCTTATCTCCTTTTTTTCAACCTTACGCTTGATCAGTGCTGCCCGTATATATTCAATTGTTTCTGGTATTTTCTCGAGACTCAGTTCAATTTCTTTTTTTTCCATTTTGTCATCCCCGTTTTAATCAGAATATAATCAGCTGTTGAATTTATCAATATCCAAAAGCTTCTCGTGCTTGGCCACAATTATGGTTCCAACAGCATCTCCACCCACGTTTACTGTGACAATCGACATTCCCACCAGCGGATACAATCCCATGACAAGGCTGATGGATTCTGCCGGAATACCTATCTGCTGAACAAGCAGCGAAAGGCAGATAAGTGCGGCGCCAGGCACACCAGGAGCTCCCACAGAAAGGATAAAGATAGAGAAGAACAGCGACATGAGCATGCTTCCTGTGACGGTTACCCCGAAAATTTTGGCCATGAACAGGGTGGAGATCATCAGTGCCACGCATGAGCCGTCCATGTTGATGGTTGCCCCCAGAGGCAGCGAGAAGGAATAAACCCGTTTCGATATACCCATCTCTTCCGCATATTTAAGGGATGTAGGAAGTGTGGCATTGCTTGATGCAAAAGAAAATGCGGTGACCATGACAGGGTAGTATTTCTTAAGGAACTGGAAAGGATTGATAGGCCCCAATGTAAGCAGAAGAATGCCATAAATACAGATCATGAATATATGGCCGACATAGATCACAGGCACCCAGACAACCACGTTGAGCAGCTTGGAAAGGTCTATGGAGATCATCATCCTGGCCATGGAGCAGAACACCACCAGCGGAATAAAGCTTACCAGCACAGTGGTGACCTTGGTGCAGACTTTGTTTGCTATTATAATTGCGTTTCTCACCTGGGGGACCTTTCTGGTCATGGAGGCGGCAGCCAGCCCCAGGACAACTGCCAGGAAAATAAGCTGAAGCATGTCTGATTTCTGGAACGGAGTGATTATGTTGTTTGGAATGATATTTATTATTGTATCCTCGATAGAGGTGTCCATGGTTTTTCCCGCCTCGGTAATAGCTTTTGCAGAGTCTGTGACCGATTTTGCAAGGGCAGGATCACCGATGGGGAAGAGGGTGTAGGTGAACAGCCCCACACCTATGGCCAGCACCGAAGTGCACATGTAGAACAGAATGATCTTGCCTGCTATTTTACCCAAGGCCTTAAGGTCGCTGAAGTCGGCAATGCTTGAGGCTACGGAGCAGAATACCAGCGGTGCCACAATCATTTTAAGGGCGTTCATGAACATAGTGTAGACAGGGTTGAATAAATATTTTGTGGCCACAGTGCCCACTTCCTTGGGCAAGAGCTCGTGAACAACCAGGCCGGCTATAATTCCTCCGGCCAAAGCCAGAAGGGTAAGTATAAGGGAATGCAGGTGCGAAGTGGTGACCTTGATGGCTATCTTGTTTATACCGTGCTCGTAGTGGGCAGAGAATGTCCTGCCGAACCATTTTTCCATCAGCTTGTGGATGGCAATGTTGGCCTCTTCGTCTTCGTAAGAATCCTCTTTTATACGGAGCTTCTCTTCTATTCTTGAGACATCGAACTGCTTTCCCTTGGCAGATATATGGATCTCATGGTTTCCTAAGAATCCCTTCAGGGACAGAGTGATTTTCTCCGACGAATTCTCCATAAGCTGGGTCAGGATTTCCTCGGTCATAAGGAGGGTGCGCATCATCTCTTTTTTGTCTGTCTTCTTTTTGATGAGCAGCTCTTTCAGCTGGTCTATTGTTTTTGGAATTTCGTTTATATCGCAGGGTAAGTGTATTTTATTCATATTCCTATTGTAAGGCAGGAAAAGGTGCAGGTCAATGATTAATTAATAACCTTGACAATCTGAGTGGGGGGGGGTAGACTGTCGTCATGAAAAACAAAAGTTTTATTATTGTATTCTTAGTTCTGTGCGTTCTGTTTATTTTGTCAGGGTGCGATGGCAGCAGCTCCTCATCTGATGATACCGTGGGTATTGTAGGCTCAAAATACACCAGTGTTCCAGGTGACAGGGCTGGTGTGGCAGAAGGTGATATAGTGTTTGCAGACAAAAAAACCTGCACTCTTAAAAATTATAAAGCGGATGCTGCTGCATATGCAGAAGATGGCGTCGTTGTGGGCATAGTTATATACAAGGGAGAAACCGATACTGTCGGAATTACAGGCAAGGTGTATATAATAGGGCTCAACCAGGGGGCAAACCTGGTTTGGGCTCCGGATGCTACTACTGGCTATACAACAGAGTTCGGCACCAGCAGGACAGCAGGAGAGGGCAACTGGGCCGTAATAACTGCAGCCGATGGTCCGGGAGCAGCAGATGCAGCTACTAACTATCCGGCATTTAACTTCGCGAAGACATACAGTACATCTGGATATACAGACGGCTGGTTCCTTCCAAGCTTTAACGAAATTAGAAGAATCTATGATGTCAGGGGCAATGTTAATCAGGGGGTAGAGGTAATAACTGCTGCAGGTGGTTCTGCAACTAAATTGCCTACAAGCGGTTATCTGTGTTCATCTTCTCAAAGCGAGGGAACTGCTGATTGTATTAGCCGTGTTGCTTTAAACAATGGTGCAGGAAGCGGTTTTGGGGATAAGAAAAGTGCTTACGTTGTTCGCGTTGTCCATACTCTGGATTGATTATAGGCAGCCGGCCATATAGATTGGCAGATGGATAATCCCATCTTTTATCATCACATCCTTTGTATACAGAATAAATGAAGAACCTAGGACAGGGGCAAATTTTAATCTGAATTTGTCAAGGGATGCATGACGCTGGTACATTCCTGATTTAACCTCAACAGGGCATATATCTGTTCCTTTGCGGATGAGGAAATCTATCTCCATATGATTCTGTCGTTTTGTTGTATCTGAACGGGAGTAGAAAAACAGTTTGTGTCCGTGGCTCTGCAGCTCCTGTGCTACTATGTTTTCCATAAGCATCCCTTCGTTTATATTCAATTTGTCCAGAAGGATAGCCTGATATAAGTTGTTGTCTGAATAAGATGAATCCATAAAAGCATGTGTTATAAGCAGGCCGGTATCTGCCATATAACATTTCTGTGTGGTATGGTCGCTGCTCAAGTTTAACCCTGCTGTAGGCTCGGTTGCATTGAAGCAGGTGTTGACTATCATTGCCTCCTGAAGCCATAAGAATGCAGAATAATAGTTTCTCATCCTGGCATCGGTATTTAAATCGGAAAGAACATATTTTTTTTCTTTTTTGGACAGCTGTCCTGGAATATCGTCAAAGACAGACAGGATTTTTTCTTCATTCCCTTCTGCAAATTTTGTCACATCGGCCCGGTATAAATTAAGGATACGTTTCTTGATTCTATCGGCCTTTTCAAAATCATGGTTTTCAATGTATGACAGTACAGTTTGTGGCATCCCTCCTACAAGCATATACTGACGGAAATCATTCATCACTTTCCTATGCAAAGTCTGTCCCAACGGTCTAAGCTTTGTATAACTTTCCCTGATCAGCCCAGGTGTCGCTTCATCTCCCATCGCCCACAGGAACTCCTCGAAATCCAGGGGATACATCTTAATATGTTCTTCTTCTGACGGGATGACAATGTTTTCTATATTTTTTCGCAGGGTGATTAGAGATCCTGTCTCCAAATAATCATAGCGCCCGTCGGCAACCAGGTATTTAATCATTTCCCGAGCCCGTGCGAACCGCTGGACCTCATCAAAAATGATCAATGAGTTTCTTTTATACAGTCGCTTGCCATAAAAGGCAGAAAGTTTAGAGAAAAACAGATTAAGGTCATAGCTTTCTAATTCGAAGAATTCCTTTATCTGTCTTGGTACATTGGCAAAATCAATCAGGATATAGCTTTTATATTCGTTTTTTGCAAATTCTTCGGCAATAAAGCTTTTTCCTACCCGGCGGGCACCATCAATCAAAAGGGCACAGCTCCCTTTGTCTTTCTGCTTCCATTCCTTTAATTTCGCATATATTTTACGCTTTAAAATCATATAACCTCACGAAAAGGCAGTACCTTATATACCAAATATTACACGAAAAGGCAGTACCTGACAAGTGGTTTTTTACACGAAAAGGCAGTACCTGATATGTCCAAAATTACACGAAAAGGCAGTATTTTAGAAGAACAACCGGATTGCTGACACAAACGAGATGGCCAGAATGAAGAGGCGGTAGCCACGGTTGGAGAACTTCTTCACGAAACGTAGGCCGATGACGAATCCCAGGATTATGACAGGGGTCATCAGGAGCGATGTCAGGAAGGTGACAACAGTGATGTTGTGCCACAGGAAAATGTAGAGGGGCAGTTTCATTATATCCACCAGAAAACAGAAGAAGGCAGAGGTGCCTATAAGCTGTTCCTTGGGCAGGTTCAGAAGGAGCATGTAGGATAGAATCACCGGTCCACCGGCGGCACCCAGGGTGGAAGAAAGCCCGGTGAGAGCGGCAAACAGCAGCCCCAGCACCACCGACAGCGCATGGTTGTTCAGTTTGCGCTTCTGAATATCGTTTATGAATGCAAACGACAGGCTGGTTATAAGGATGATTCCTACCGCAATCTTGAAGGTGTGAGTCGATATATTGCTCCCGATGGCAAAGCCTGCCAGGATTCCTGCCGGTATTCCCCACCAGGTTCGGGCTATGATATGCCAGTCCACCACACGCCAGTACCGGGCCACCGAGAAGAAGTTAGAGATGACTACTATAGGCTGGGTGTAGCCCAGTGCAGCCATAGGACCCAGGGATGCGAACACAGTGGGAATGGTGATCATGTTGATGGAGCGGATGCCGGAGCGCTCCACTCCCATAGAGAAGCTGTAGACTGCCAGGATTATAAGCTGTGTCAGGGTCAGTTCAAACATAATCCCCTCTTATAAGAAAAGCCGGATGCCGGAAATGATCAGCCAGACAGCAGAGAGGAACGACATGGTTATGATGAATATCCGGAAAGACTTGGAGGTAAAGTGCTTTACAACCAGAAGTCCCAGGATAAGACCCAGCGCCATGACCGGAATCAGTGTGATGTCGGCCAGTATTGTGGTGAACGAGATGTTGTGCCATGCGAAGAAATATGTAGGCAGCTTGCAGATATTCACCATGAAGAAGAAGTAGGCAGATGTACCGATGAGCTTTTCCTT
>JAFZIU010000060.1 GCA_017554185.1 Spirochaetia bacterium | reverse complement strand
TCGAACCTTGACTTGAGATCTGCTACTGCTTCTTTCTTGCTATCATTTAATTTTGCAATATATTCTGCCATAGTCTACCTCTCCTTAAGCCTTCTTAACCTTAATGCCAGGTCCCATTGTTGAAGAGATAGCCAGAGAAAGGACAAAGTCGCCCTTTGCATCGGCAGGCCGCTTTCTCTCAATCTCGGATGCTACAACTGCCATGTTCTCTGCCAGCTTGGCTGCATCCATAGAAACCTTTCCGATAGAAACGCTTACAATACCGGTCTTGTCAGATCTGTATTCTGTCCGGCCTTTCTTAAGCTCGGCAATTGCCTCTTTGATATCGAATGTAACAGTGTGAGTCTTTGGGTTAGGCATAAGGCCTCTTCTACCCAGGATAGGACCCAGCTTTCCTACATCCTTCATCATGTCCGGAGTTGCCACAGCTACATCGAAATCAAGCCAGCCGCCCTTGATCTTCTCTACCAGATCGCTGTCGCCGACATAAGCGGCTCCTGCAGCCTTAGCCTCCTCAGCCTTGGCTCCCTTAGCGAAGACAAGAATCTTTTTCTCGCCCTTGAACTGATGTGGAAGAACCAGTGTGTCTCTGACGCTCTGACCTTTCTTAAGGTTAAGTCTGATAGAGAAATCAACAGTCTCATCGAACTTAGCATAAGCAAGCTCTTTAACAAGCTTTGCACCATCTTCAAAAGTATAAACATCAAGTTTGTTATACTTCTTTACAGCGTCCTGAAATTTCTTTCCTCTTTTCATGATTACTTCTCCACCTCAACACCCATACTGCGTGCTGTACCAGCAATAATTTTCATTGCAGCATCGATATCGTTTGCATTGATATCAGGCATCTTAGTCTCTGCAATCTTCTTCAGATCAGCCTTTGAAAGCTTTGCAACCTTGTCCTTATGTGGACATGCTGATCCGCTCTGGATTCCGCAGGCCTTCTTGATAAGAACGGCTGCAGGAGGAGTCTTCAGGATAAAGCTGAAAGTCTTGTCAGCATAGACAGTAATGACAACCGGAACAGTAAGACCCGGCTCCATTCCCTTTGTCTTATCATTAAACTGCTGAACAAACTGCGGCGCGCTGACTCCATGAGGTCCCAATGCCGGGCCCACCGGAGGTGCCGGAGTTGCTTTTCCTGCAGGAATCTGCAATTTAATGTAAGCAACAATCTTTTTCTTTGCCATTTTTTTCTCCTTTGTGGTATAGCGTCCCCCGACTGACGTCAGGAAACTCCCATCAAGACGGTAAAACTTACCGGTTTATATTCAGATCTTTTCCACCTGGCTGAGCTCAACCTCTACAGGTGTGAACCGACCGAGTATACCAACCATGACTTTTGCCTTGCCTTTCTCAAGGTTAAGCTCGTCAATCTTTCCGACGAATGTATCGAATGGTCCTTCAACAATCTTGACTGTCTCGCCGACCTCGAAGGTCTGCTTCATCATCACGTGCTTGTTAGTCTTAAGCTCACCGGCACGCTGCAGGATAGACTTGATCTCGTCTGTCGGAATAGGATGCGGCTTCTCGTTGCCTCTGGTGCCTACGAATCCGGATGCGCCTGCAATCTTCTTGATCTTGCGGAGAGAATCCAGCCAGTCTCCTTCGGCAAGATCCATCTCTAAAAGCACATATCCGGGAAGGAACTTGCGGACAACAGTCTTTTTCTTTCCGTCCTTTCCTTCTATAGTAACTTCCTCTGTAGGAACCTTGATATCCAGAACAGTCTTTGAGAACTCAGGCTCTTCCATATATGACCTGATGAACTTTTCTACCTTATTCTCATACCCGGAATAGGTATGAAGGATATACCATTCTTTCGCCATATCAGAAAATCACATCCATCAAAAGAATGAGCAGAAAATCAACCAGCCCTAATACGCCAGCGAAAATAAGGGTGGAAATAATGACAATCCATGTGGATGAAACCACTTCCTGGCGGCTGGGCCATACTACTTTCTTAAGCTCAGCATAGCTTTCTTTGAAAAAAAGCAAAACTTTATTCATTAATATACTCCTGAATAAAATACAGGGCAGGTAGGATTCGAACCTACAACATCCGGTTTTGGAGACCAGCGCTCTAGCCGTTGGAGCTACTGCCCTAATATATTACTTATTTAATCTTTGTCTCTTTGTGGATAGTATGCTTTCTGTCGAACTTGCAGTACTTGCTGAATTCCATCTTTCCCTGGATATTCTTTCTGTTCTTGGAAGTTGTGTAGTTCTTTCTCTTGCACTCGGTGCACTGCAGTGCAACCAGCTCTATATTACCTTTCTTCTTTGATGCCATATTATTCCTCCTGACACTATAAAAGCCTTCGGTCGGAATCGGACCGACGACCCCTTCCTTACCATGGAAGTGCTCTACCCCTGAGCTACAAAGGCATACTTATTCATAATAAGCAATGAGAAAAAATATCAAATATGCGAACTTTTGTCAATCTCCCAAGGCAAATTAATGTAAAATTTTGCCCCGTTGCCGGGAGAGCTCTCGCAGCGGATATCGCCGCCCAGGATCCGGGTCACCAGATTATAGACTATATTCATGCCCAGGCCGCTGCCCCCCATACCCCGTTTTGTGGTAAAGAAGGGGTCGTAGATTTTCTGGACAACTTCGGCTGTCATTCCCACGCCGTTGTCGGAATAGACAATCTCCACCCCGTTTTCGCCCCGGTGCACATCTATGGTCACTGTTCCCTGCTCTATTCCCTCGAAACCGTGCTTAAGGGAGTTCATGACCAGGTTGGTGAACACCTGTGACAGGGCTCCCGGGGCGCTGATTACGTCCAAGGAGTCGTCGCCGGTAAGAATAACCTTATGCTTGGTCTTCTTATAGGCGGGCTGGATGCTGGTAAGAATATCTTCTATATATGACTTAAGATTGAACTTCCGGATCTCCTGGCTGGTCTGGTCCACAGCCACCTGCTTGAAGCTGGATATACGCTCGGAAGCCAGGTGCAGGTTATCCAGTATGACCTTGGCAGAGTCCCCTGCCATAGCCAGGTAGTTCTCAAGGTCCGAGCGCTTCATCTGGTTTGAGCGGTACTTGCTGTCGAATACCCTGGTCTGCTCCTCAAGGTATGAGGCGGCGGTGACGCCTATGCCCACGGGAGTGTTCACCTCGTGGGCAACCCCGGCCACCAGGACACCCAACGACGCCATCTTCTCGGCCTCCACCAGGTTCTGCTGGGTCTCCTTGAGGGTGGCCAGGGATACCTTGAGGGCGTTGTTGGCATTCTCCAGTTCCAGGGTGCGCTGAGAAACCCTCTTTTCCAGCTGGGCGTTGAGCTCGTAGAGCTCCTTCTCGGCCTTCTTTCTCGGGGTGATATCCCGCAGCGTCATGATAAGCGAGGACTTTTCCTCCAGGTCGGCCAGGGCGATCTCGGCATATAGGAGGGAGCCGTCCTTGCGCATAAGTATAGCCTCAAACTGCACCGGCTTCCCGGCCATGGCCTCTTTTGCATACTCCCGGTACGGCGCCGCGTTGTCCACCCCTTCCTCGTAGGCCTCGAAGACAAAGTCCAGCGGGTTCCGTCCCACCAGTTCCTCAGGCGGATACCCTATAAGGGCAGCAGCACTCTGGTTGAAGTAGCTTATTCTGCCTTCCTTGAGCACCACAAGGCCGTCGTTTACGCCATGGAATA
>JAFZIU010000059.1 GCA_017554185.1 Spirochaetia bacterium | reverse complement strand
GTAGGTCCTGTGGATGCCCTGAATATGGCGCTCCAGGGGGCATTGCAGCCGCTCTACCCGTTCCTCAAGAGCATCTCCCTCATCGACTATAAGGTGCGTATCTACGATCCGCAGTCTGCAACAGCGGCCAAAGTAAGGGTACTTATCCGCTCCTCAGACAAAAAGCAGGAATGGGATACCATAGGTGTCTCGGAGAACATTATCGAAGCTTCCTGGGAAGCTATGGTTGACAGCCTGGACTATTATTATAATTTTTTAAAAGATAAAAACAGTTGACAATAATGCGTCAATTATGTAATGTTAATTGTCTTTGCCCGGTGGTGTAATTGGCAACACACGAGATTCTGGCTCTTGCATTTGGGGTTCAAGTCCCTACCGGGCAGCTAAAATTGATGGTCCCCTCGTCTATTGGTTAGGACATGAGATTCTCATTCTTAAAAGAGGGGTTCGACTCCCCTGGGGACTATCTTTTTTTATTTCTCGTCAAAGGAGAATATTATGAAAAAAATAGCATGTCTTATAGCAATGATTTTTACACTTTCAATTCTTACCCCTACCTTTGCATTCTCCGAGGAACAGAGCAAGGCAAAGCAGTTCTGGCTCCAGACTAAGCAGAGCGTAAAACAGGCTGGTCAGGATATCAAGCAGGGCGTCAAGGATGCTGGCAAAGAGATTAAAGAAGGCGGCAAGGACGCTGGAAAGCAGATCGGCGACAAGGCTAAGTCAGAGGAAAAGAAAGGCGAAGGTAAAGTCAAGAAAGACGTAAACGAAGCCAAGAAAGAATTAAGCAACTGATTTGGACTTTTATAATTCATTATTAGAATCACTGCCAGATGAGCCTTTTCTCTTAGGGAAAAGGCTCAAAAATTTCTCAGTACTAGTTCCGTTCATAGGCAGCAGGAAAGATGCCATCCTGTTCGAACTAAGGGCCAAGGGAATACGGCAGAGCGGTGAAATCTGCTTCCCCGGCGGTATGGTGGAAAAGGACGAGACCCCCGAGGAGTGTGCAATCCGGGAGTGCGTAGAGGAACTGGGAATAGAGCAATCCAAGGTGGAGATTGCGGCAAAAGCTGGCTGTGTTGTCTCTCATCGGGATGCCATTATCCATGTTTTCATCGGGGCACTCCACATAGAAAGCCCGGAAGATGCAGTTCCCAATAAAAAAGAGGTGGCAGCGCTATTTACTGTACCGACCTCTTTCTTCATAGAAACAAAACCAGAAATATATCAGGTGGATTCTTTCACTGAAACCGGAAACTTCCCAGTCAAGGAACTTAAACTGCCAAAGCGGTACTACGGCACATGGGCCAACGGAAAGCGGAATATCTATGTCTACAAGTACGGCGATAAAATCATCTGGGGACTTACCGCCGCAATACTCTACGAGCTCATCAGTCTCTTGTAAGGCTGTGGTACTTGATCCGGTGAGGCTGGTCCGCATCGATTCCCAGCCGCTTCTTCTTATTCTCCTCGTACTCTGAGTAGTTGCCCTCGAACCAGAACACCTTGCTGTCTCCCTCGAATGCCAAAATATGGGTGGCAATCCTGTCCAGGAACCACCGGTCGTGGCTTATTACGATTACACAGCCGGCAAAGTTCAGGATACCCTCCTCCAGGGCCCGCATAGTGTTTACATCCAGGTCGTTGGTAGGCTCGTCCAGAAGCAGCACATTGGCTCCCTCCTTAAGCATCATGGCCAGCTGGACACGGTTCCGCTCGCCGCCCGAAAGAACACCGGTAAGCTTCTGCTGGTCTGCTCCCGAGAAGTTGAAGCGTGCCACATAGGCACGGGCATTTATCTCCCTGTTTCCCAGCTTTATCATCTCGTTTCCGCCGGAGATTACATCGTAGATTGATTTCTTTGGATCTACCTTTTCACGGGTCTGCTCCACATAGGCAAGCTTAACTGTATCACCTATGGAGATAGTGCCGGAATCGGGCTTCTCCTGCCCTGTTATCATCTTGAAGAGTGTTGTCTTACCTGCTCCGTTAGGGCCGATTACACCTATGATACCGCCGGCCGGAAGGTTGAAGCTCATGTTCTCAACCAGCACCCGGTCGCCATAGCTCTTTGTCACGTTCTCTGCCACAATTACCTTGTCACCAAGGCGAGGTCCTGCAGGAATGTAGATCTGGAGGTCCTTGTCCCGCTTCTCGCTCTCTTCCTTAAGAAGGCTCTCGTAGGCGTTGATCCTTGCCTTGGACTTGTCGTGCCGTCCCTTAGGGCTCATGTGGATCCACTCAAGCTCGCGCTTAAGGGTCTTCTGCCGCTCGGTCTCCTGCTTCTCTTCCAGTGCCAGGCGCTTCTCCTTCTGCTCAAGCCATGAGGAGTAATTGCCCTTCCAAGGAATGCCCTTGCCCCGGTCAAGCTCAAGGATCCAGCCAGCCACGTTATCAAGGAAGTAACGGTCGTGGGTTACTGCGATTACAGTACCTTCGTACTGCTGCAGATGGTGCTCAAGCCATGCAATGGTCTCGGCATCCAGGTGGTTGGTAGGCTCGTCCAGAAGCAGGATGTCTGGCTTCTGAAGAAGAAGGCGGCACAATGCCACACGGCGTTTCTCGCCTCCGGAGAGAACTGCAATCTTGGTATCCTCTGGAGGACACCGGAGTGCATCCATAGCCAGATCCAGCTTGGAATCCAGATCCCAGGCCCCCATGCTGTCCAGCTTCTCCTGCACCTCGCCCTGCCTTGCCAGAAGCTTGTCCATCTCGTCGTCGGTCATCTCCTTTCCGAAGGATTCGTTTATCTCGTCATATTCCTTAAGGAGGGCAACTGTCTCGGCAACTCCCTCCTGAACCACTTCCTTCACTGTCTTCTCCGGGTCCAGCTTTGGCTCCTGCTCCAGGTATCCGATGGTGTAGCCGGGAGCAACCACAGTCTCGCCGTTGAACTCCTTGTCCACCCCTGCCAGGATCTTGAGGAGCGATGATTTACCGGCGCCGTTGAGGCCCAGCACGCCGATCTTTGCTCCGTAGAAATAGGAAAGATAGATATCTTCAAGAATCTTTTTCTGATTGTATGATTTGCTCACCCGGATCATTGAGTAAATGATTTTATTCTCTTCTGTTGCCATAGTTTCTCCTTTTGGTCAGATTGAAATATCAGTTATCCTGAAGCCTTTCTGCTTGAGGAATGATTTCTCTTTTTTCATGGCCTGATGCCCTGCTATTGACACCAGGACAGAGCCGCCGCATGTATCCTTAAGCGATTCTGCTGTCTTGATTATATCATGGTCTGTGAGTTTTAAAAGTATTTCCCGCCGTTTTTTCTTAAGTTCGGTGGAAAGTCCTTTGATATCCCGTATGCATTCCTCGAGGGCGCGGGCACCAGGTGTCTTGGGCCTTAAGTCACGCCCCACCAGTGTTATGACAGCCTGTTCCAGCACGTTCTCTGGAATGCCATGCTTCGCTGTGTATTCAAGGGATTTTATGAAGTTCTTGAATGTCTTCTCAAGCGAAGGATCCCTGTAAGATGTGAAGATGAAAAGCCGGTCTATGAAATCTGACATGGCAGATACACCGTAGGCGCCGCCCTCCATGCGCACCGTCTCCCAAAGCCGCCCTGTAGTAAGGATGTGGGAAAGGACAGCCTCGGCCACCATATCCAGGTTCTCTGTTTTCTTCTGCACCTTGAAGGCCATGGCATTGTAGTTCACCAGGGCACTGGTGGCGTAGCAGTCCAGGCCGGACTGTGGAACAAACGGTTCTGCTGATAGAACAATGGCAGAGGGGACAGAATAAAGCAGTGTCTCAAGGTATGACACATACCCATCTATATCCCAGCCAGAGGAAGCTGCAACGCTTATTATACGGCTCTGGCTGAAGATGTATTTCTGAAGTTGATTAAGCATTTCTGCCACCTGCTTCATCTGGTCTTTGTTCTCTGTATCTAGACCTTCGAGGAACTTAAACTGGGGCAGACCGCTCCACAGATCGGTAAGATGGGAAGATTCAGAAAGCCTGCCGGTGGCAGACATCATGGCTATGTTGTTGCCGTTGTCAAGGAACTCTTCCTTGAAGTCGTTCCGCATGCTTATGATTACATTCTTAAGGCGCTCAAGGTCTGTCACCTGCCCTTGCTGGGCAACCTGCATGATGAACTTTGCAGCTTCGTAGGTCTTCTCCTCCAGGGAGGCGAAGTGAATCATAAGACGCTTCAGCACAGGCTTATCCAGGCAGGGCTCGCAGAAGGTGGTTATGAACCAGTTGCCGGCCAGGGTGTCCATGCGGGATGTCACCTCATAGTACGGCATCCCTGGAAGGCCCACTTCTTCAAGAAGCCCGTTCAGGAGCGGTATGTAGATAAGCTGCTCGTCTCCCAGGGCAGAGGCATCGAAGAAAAGGTCGGTATAGACAATGCCGCCGGTGAAGAGATGATTCTTGTAGATGGTGTCACTACCCAGAGTTGTTTTTACAAAGGTTGGGTTCTCTATGTCGTAAGGGATATCGGCCTTGTGGAGGACCGGTATCTTCTTCAGGGCTTCAATGTTGTCGGTGCTCTTCTTGTAGCCTTCAAAAAGGGCGATATCCTTATCCAAGCCTGGGTTGCCGCCCGGCTCCTTCCCTGGCGCGGGAGCGCCGGGGAACACAGAGACTAGGCTTTGGTGGCGGTTGGCTATAAGCTCGCTTTCTATGAACTTGTTGAAAAGCCAACTGTCGGCCTGGTACGCAGCCTTCAGCCGCCCGAAAGCCGCCTCTGTGCACAGCGTCGCTGTGGGGGAGCCGGAGTAGAGCCAGCCCGGCATCACCCGCCCT
This sequence comes from Spirochaetia bacterium, assembly GCA_017554185.1. Lineage (GTDB taxonomy): Bacteria > Spirochaetota > Spirochaetia > CADAEX01 > CADAEX01 > CADAEX01. The sequence continues at coordinate 884 of JAFZIU010000059.1, read as the reverse complement.
AGGAGCACCATGCCGAAGCGCACCTTCAGCTCTTTCCGCCTGAAGTCGGCCTTGCTCAGGGCTGCCTCTACCAGAGCGCCGTCTATGGGCTTTGAAGCAATATCCTTAAGCTGTTCCTCTATAAAAGTCCTGAATTCACCTACCCTCTCCTTCTCTATTCCACGCACTCCTACAGCAAACATAGCCTGCCGTATTCCGCAGTAGACTCCGGTGACAGAGGAGACATCTTCAGCAATGTCCGATTCCACAATGCGCCGGTACAAAAGGGACGAAGGATTATCCAGAAGAATATCAGAAAGAATCCTTGCCTTGATATTGTAATCCACATCAGTGGTCTCGCCGCACAGCCAGCTTAAGGATGCACTGCCCTCCTCCGCATCTTCAGATGCAGGACAGGTGGTGTCAAACCGGAAAGGCCTGTCATATTTTTTCTGGAGCATAACACAGTCCGCTGCTCCTGTATCAGAATCAAACCGGTATAAAAATTCATTCTCCAGAAACTCAAGCTGCTTCTCTGTATCTATGTTTCCATACAGGAAGATGCGGCAGTTGGATGGGCTGTAATATTTCTTATGGAAAGCCAGGAACTGCTCGTATGTCAGCTCTGTTATAGCATCGGGAACACCGCCGGAATCGAATTTATAGGCTGTGTCGGGGAACAGGGTGCGCCGGGAATACTCATCCAGTATGGCCGCAGGGTCGCTGTAGCTTCCCTTCATCTCGTTGTAGACAATTCCCTGCCACTCAAGCCTGCCGTCGTGATTCTTCTCAAGCCGTATCCCCTCCTGCATGAACGTCTCCTTGCGGAGCAGCGGGAAGAACACGGAATCGCCGTACACCTTCATCAGGTTGAAGTAGTCCTTCTCCACCACGGTAGAAGCCGG
>JAFZIU010000012.1 GCA_017554185.1 Spirochaetia bacterium | reverse complement strand
GGGCGGAGAATACCCTAAGTTCAACCCCAAGAACGGCAACTGGACCGAGAAGGACTACATGGGCAAGCTGCTCCAGATAAGCCGGGTGACCATAGATGCTGCTCCAGACGGTCCAGATATCGTCGGTTTCCAGGAGATCGAGAACAAGGGAATTCTGACTGAACTGACCAAGGGATATCTTAAGGATTACGGCTACAAATACACCGTCATATCGGAGAACCCCAACTCTGCAATACAGTCGGCTTTCATCAGCAAATATCCATACAACTACATTAAATACCATATTCCACAGGCCGATTCAGGCCGTGACCTCCGGCAGATAGTGGAAGTCTCCTTCGACATCCATGGGCACGAACTCATCATACTTAACAACCATTGGAAATCGAAGGTGGGAAAAAATACCGAGCCCAAGCGCCTGTGCGCCGCAGATGTGGTAAATGCCCGTATAAGGACGATTATGGAGGAGAATCCCAAGGCCGAAATCCTGCTGCTTGGTGACTTCAACGAGAGTGCCGATGAATATGTGCGGGAAGGCAAGGGTGCTGTAAGGGCTATAATGCCTGCCGACGTGAATCTGCCCTCCCCCTTCCAGTACCTCAGGGTAACGGGCGATGACCAGAACTCCAACCCGAAGCTTCTTTTCTCCCCATGGCTCTGGGACAAGAACCAGGAGCAGGGCAGCTATGTTTACCGGGGACGCTGGCAGACTATAGACAACTTTTTCCTGGGATCAAACCTCACCGACAACAAAGGCTTCTATTTTGCCGGGTTCCAGACTGTAAAGACCCAGTGGAACACCAGCAAGAAGAATCATCCAAGACCATATGACAAGGCAAGTGGCGAGGGATGCAGCGACCACTTCCCAATACTTCTAGAACTGAAATTAGAGAAATAATTATGCGGCAAATCCGTTGGGAGTGCCATTGGGATTGTCACTGCCATTATCATTCATTCCTATTATATAAAGCAGATGTCTGATAATTTTAGGCAGGATATCCCTGAGGAGAACTGTATCTGCATCTGTTCCGGCCATCAGAGCTTCCATATCAGGAGGAAGTGTCCCGAAGACCTGCATAAGCTCTTTCGATGAATACTGCCTGTGCTTCAAAGGGGGATCATGCTTTGCCAGCTGTTCCGACGGATAGAACCTACAGGGCTTCCACACCAGTTCACAGGTCTTTGACCTTGCGCCGCTGGCACCGAACAGACGGCATATGAAAGGTCTGCCTCCATAAATGGAACAATGATATTGAGCTTCAGAATCGAAGAACTGGCAATGCTCCATGGCATAAAAAGGAAATTTATCTTCGGCCACACTTTGGGCTATTACAGGCTGATGCTCCAGAAGCCAGGCCCCCATGTACAATGCTTCGGACACCATAAGATCCGGCTCAAAATGGGAACAGCATTCACCGCATCCGTACGGACACAGGAAGCCTGACTTCTCATACCATTCATTCTGTTCCTTTGCAATCCGCTCATAAGCAGCTTCTATCTCTGTAAGAATCTGGTATTCGGATGTTCCTTCCAGTTTTTTGAGTATAGTCGGTATTTCTGACATGATGCACCTATCGGAGAACGCTTGAAAGATTGTTTAATATTCCGGAGGCAACCTCGGGCTTGTTCATGGAGTAGACATGGATATGGGTTATGCCGTTGGCGATGAGGTCGATGATCTGGCCGGCAGCATAGACGATTCCGGCCTGCTTCATGGCAGCGGGGTTATCCCCGAACTTATCGACTATGGCCCGGAACCGTTGGGGCACGTGAGTGCCGGAGAGAGCAACGCTCCTCTCCAGCTGCCGGGCGTTGGTTATAGGCATTATTCCGGCCAGCACCGGTACGGTGATACCTTTTTCCCGTATGCGGTAGAGGAAGTTGTACAGGATATTGTTGTCGAAGAACATCTGGGTGGTGAGAAAGTCGCAGCCGGCTTCCACCTTCTCCTTAAGATGGATGATATCGTCCTCTTTATGCCTGCACTCGATATGTCCCTCTGGATAGCAGGCGCCGCCGATGCACAGGTCTGACTGCTCCTTTATGTCCCGGATAAGGTCGGAGGCATATTTATAGTCGGTCCCCACTACGCCGTCCTGGGGAATATCGCCCCGGAGGGCCATGATGTTCTCTATGCCCAGTGCCTTGATCTGGGAAACCATATCACGCACATAGCTTTTGGAAGAGGCAACGCAGGTAAAGTGGGGCAGCACAGAAACGCCGTACTTATGCTGCAGGTTGGAGGCAATCTCCAGTGTCATCTTGCTGGTGGATCCGCCGGCCCCGTAGGTCACGCTCATGAAATCGGGCTTGAGGGCTGCAATCTGCTGGGTAGCCTTCTCCACCGCCTCAAGACCGTCCGCCTTCTTGGGTGGGAACACCTCGAAAGAGATTGTCACTTTGTTCTGCTGCAAGATATCTTTAATTTTCATCAGAAGATAATTCCTTCATCCTTTTGATATTTTGAAATTACAGTGGCAAGGTCGAACTTCTTCTCGTAGAACCCTTTGCCTGTGATTATTCCGCCGATGCGCCCTGCACACCGTGGATTATTCACTATATCGGCAAAATCCTGCTGGCAGCTTATGCCCCCCGATACTGTCACAGGAAGACCGGAGGCCTCGGCAACTGTAAGGGTGCGCTCTGTGTCGGGACCCGAGAGGGTGCCGTCCTTTACGATATTTGTGTAGATGATGGAGCACATTCCGCACTCAGCCGCCTTCTTGGCCAGCCATGTGTCCTCTATCTTAGCTCCCTGCTGCCAGCCTGAGACTTTCACCTCGCCGTTCAAGGCATCGATTCCGGCTATGAACTTCTTGCCATACTGGGCTGTCCAGCGGGCACCGCTATCAGGATCTTTTGCAAACACTGTTCCCAGGATAAGCCGGTCTATGCCGATGTCGAGAATCTCCTTTACATCATCTTCCGTGCGGATACCACCCCCAAGCTCAAAGAGGGCATCTACTTCGCGGCATATCTTGGCAATCACGCTGCGGTTGTTCGCCCCGCCCCGGGCTGCATCTAAATCAACAAGGTGGATTCGCTTGGCACCGGAGGCCACAAAACCACGGGCCATAGACACAGGGTCGTCGCTGTAAACTGTGACCTTGCTGTAATCGCCCTTGTAGAGGCGCACACACTTGCCGTCCAGCAGGTCTATTGCGGGAATAATTAACATTATGCGTTCACTTTATACCGCTTGATCTTCTTGGTGGAAGACTCCTCAAACGGCTGATCCACGACCCGCACCCGTGCAATCTTCATATAACTTGCCAGCTGCCGGTTCACGTTGTTCACAATCTCCTCAAGCTTCTTCTGGATTCCGTCCGGGTCTCCGGTGTTCCGCAAATCTTCGGAAGGATAGACAAGGGCTTCAATCATCTCGCCGATATCCTGCTTCTTCTTGCCGTCCATGTAGAAGCCCCGCACCAGAATCTGCTCAATCTCTGGGTAGAGCTGGAACCTGTCCTCGATCTCCTCAGGGAATACATTCTTTCCGCCGGCTGTCACGATGATATTCTTCTTGCGCCCTGTCAGGTATAGGAAGTTCTCTTTGTCCAGATATCCCATATCGCCGGTGTAGAAGTAGCCGTTCAAGTCCATGACCGCATCGGTTGCAGACGGGTTCTTGTAATAGCCCTGCATCACTGTAGGTCCCTTGAGAGCAATCTCGCCCCGTCCCTCTTTGTCCGGGTTGATGATCTTGACCTGAATCTCCGGAAGCACCAGACCCACCGACTTAACCTTGAAGTGATAGATCGGGTTCAGGGTGACGATAGGTGATGTCTCGGTAAGGCCATAGCCCTGCACAAAGTCCAGACCCAGCTGGTTGAACATACGGAATGTGGATGATGGAAGAGGTCCACCGCCGCTTATGCAGATGCGGATGCTGGAGAGGTTTGCCTTGTCCAGTATCATCTTGCCGAATATCTTCTTGCCCACCTTGATGCCGAATTTCTTGAGGATTCCGCTTATGAACATGAGGAAGCGCACTATGCCGTAGACCACGATTCCTTTCTCACGCACCCCTTTCATGATGTTGGCTATAAGCTTGTTGAAGAGCATGGGGACACCCAGGAAGATAGTTATCTGCCCATCCTTCAGGTCCTTGAGCATCTCTTTTACAACAAGGCGCTTTGCAAATACTACCTCGGCGCTCTGGGCAAGTCCTACAACAAGGACAGAGAGCATGGTGTATGCATGATGCACCGGAAGAAGGGCATAGAACACATCGGTATGATAAATCTGCATGTTCATCTGGGCCAGGAAGCAGTCGTTGACCAGGTTGGAGTTGGAGAGCATTACTCCCTTAGGGATTCCTGTGGTTCCAGATGTGTAGAGAATTGCAACCAGGTCGGATATCTCCCGTTTCACCGGCTTCTCAAGCGGGGCATTTTCAAGGGAGAGCACATAGTTTTCATTTGCAGGATCAAGGGCATAGTAAGGAGCTCCTTCAGGAAGCATTCCTTTCACCATGTTGTATTTTTCTTTATCCACAAGGGCTGCCACAGGCTCGCTGAAGTCGATAAGATTCTTAAGTTCTTCCTCGTGGAGGGTGTAGTCCAGAGGAACAATGACAGCTCCTGCTGATGCAATTGCATAGTAGGCCACAGC
>JAFZIU010000001.1 GCA_017554185.1 Spirochaetia bacterium | reverse complement strand
GTATGGATTGTGCCGACCGATTATAAGCCGTGCAGGAGGTGTATTCACATTGTAGCTTCTGAAGGCCTTGCCCTTCCAGTCGCCCTTCTTCAGCATGTCTGGGGTAAGAACACCGATCTCGTCACCTGTCACTCCCTTTTCCTGGAGCATCTTCTTTGCTTCAAGACCGGCAAGGGTGAACTCGTAGACCAGGTCCTCCCGCTCAATCACCTTGAAAGGAGCGGCTGCTGCACCACGCTTCTTGCTCACTGTGGCCATAGCCTTCTTCTCTTCATCGGAGAGGTCGGAATCAAGGATCTGATCTCCTTTTTCAAGGAGTGCCCGCACAGCCTTCATGGAAGCAGACATCTCGCCGTTCTTCACTGAAGCCTTCTTCTCGGCATCCATAGCAAGGATTCCCTCTTTGGAGAGCTGGCCGAATGCAGTACCTACATCCTTGTTCTCAAGGTCCAGGGCAGAAGCAATCTCCGGAAGGCTCATTGCCCCCTTCTCTTTCACCAGGTTCAGGATACGCTCGGCAGGGGTCCCCTTTGCCTTGTACTCTGCACCAAGCTCGGTAAGCTCGTAGATTGTCCTGAGTGTCCTGCTCTTTTCCTTTATAAGCTCTTTGCCCGACAGCCAGCTGAAAATCTGGTTGCTCTGGCTCTCGAATCCCAGCTGGGATCCTATCTGCTCAGCAGTGATATCATCGCCCTTGTAGTTCAGAAGAACCTTGATCTCCAATGGATGGAGGTTCTTTATATCGATGTCCATATTTTTCTCCTGTCCCTCTATTATAGAAAAAAACATTGGTTTATAGAAGAGATTTAATAATAAAATAATTGTTTTATATCAGCAGTTGTGATACTATTCATTCCCGGGGGTTATATAATGAAAGTATACGACTTTGACGAGACTATGTTCACCGGCGACTCCGAGGACCGGTTCTTCGACTATATATTCCATCAGAAGGGATTCTTCTGGTATCACATAAACTGGTGGTTCTGGGAGATTCTTCTCAGACTTAAGCTGATCAGCAAGACAACTGCACGCCAGGGGCACTACAAGTTCCTGCGCAAGATCAAGAATCTGGATCAGGTTCTGGATGATTATTGGAATTCAGTGATGAAGTACATGAAGCCATGGTACATGGCTGTGAAGGATTCCGAGGATATCGTGGCCAGCGGCACACCTGCCTTCCTTATGGAGCCTGCCATGAAGAAGCTGGGGCTCAAGCACCTGGTTGCAACTGATATGGACAAGCACACCGGCAAGATAGTAAGCGGAATGTTTGCCATAGGCCCCTACAAACTGGACAACTTCAAGAAGCAGTTCAGCACAGATGTGATAGATGAGTTCTACAGCGACGCATGGTCAGACCACTTCCTGGCAGATGTGGCCAAGAAGGCTTATGTCATCCACGATGATGACCAGTGCACCGAGTGGAACGAATACTTCAACGCCCACCCGGAGAAAAAGAAGTAATATACTGTCAGCCTGATTTTACTCGTTCTCTTTTCCAAGCAGACAAAGCATAACAGCTTTGATTGTCCACTTGCGGTTCTCGGCCTCGTCCCATACTACAGACTGCGGGCCGTCGATGACTTCGGGGGTAACCTCGTTGTTGCGGACAGCCGGTAGACAGTGCATGAAAACGCTCTTCTTCCCAGTCTTAGACATAAGTTCTGCATTAACCTGGTAAGGCTTGAGCAGCTTGATGCGCTCGGCCAGCTTGGCTTCCTCCCCCATAGATGCCCATACATCGGTGTAGATTACATCTGCACCCTTGATTCCTGTATCTACATCAGAAGTGATAAGAACAGTGGAACCTGCATCCTTGGCAAAGCCCTCAGCCAGTTTTACCAGTTCTGGCTCCGGGTGGAGCTGGTCCGGTGCAACAATTGCTACATCTACGCCCATCTTGGCACAGCCTATCATAAGGGAGTTGGCCATGTTGTTACGGCCATCGCCAACGAATGCAAGCTTCTTGCCCTTAAGGGTGCCAAAATGCTCTTCCAATGTCATAAGGTCAGCCAGCACCTGGGTAGGGTGGAAGTCGTCGGAAAGTCCGTTGATAACTGGTATTCCAGAGACTTCGGCCAATATCTCCACGTGGCGGGTCTTGAAGCCACGGAACTCGATGCAGTCGAACATGCGGCCTAGAACGTGAGCAGTGTCCTCAACTGTCTCTTTTACACCCAGCTGGATATCGGCGCTGGAAAGGAACACAGGGTGGCCTCCCTCCTCGCCAAAGGCTGTCTCGAAGGAACAGCGGGTACGGGTTGAGCGCTTTTCAAACAGGAGAGCAATAGTCATCCCTAAAAAACGCTGCTTGCGGATTCCCCTATGGTGTTCATCCTTGGCCTTCTTTGCAACATCAAGGAAATAGCGTATCTCCTGTGGTGTAAAATCCTTGAGGGAAATAAGGGATTTACCGCGCAAATTCATACTGCACCTCGCTTCAAGCAGACTTCTGCTCTGTGATTATTTCCGGCTCCTTGCTGCCGGTGACTACATCTTCTGAAATTATGACTTTCTTGTGCCCCTTGAGGGATGGAAGCTTATACATGACATCGGTCATGAAGCCCTCCACAATGGCACGGATTCCACGGGCACCGGTCTTATGCTTGATAGCCAGGTCAGCCACTGCTTCCAGAGCCCCGTCGGTGAACTCAAGCTCTGCATCATCCAGCTTGAGCATAGCCACATACTGCCTGATAATGGCATTCTTAGGTTCTGTGATGATCCGCTTTATGTCTTCTTTGGTAAGGTTATTCAAAGTAACTGTGATAGGGAGACGGCCGATAAGCTCAGGAATAAGGCCGAATTTTACAAGATCATCCGGCTGAATCTGCCTATACAGATCCTCCAGGTTCTTCTCCTCGCTCTGGCGTACATCGGCGCCGAATCCCATAGGATGCTGTGCCACACGGGACTCGATTATG
>JAFZIU010000058.1 GCA_017554185.1 Spirochaetia bacterium | reverse complement strand
CCTGTCTGATTGAAGAGCCCAGAAGATAGGCTATAGTACCGAACATCACTTCCTCCTCAGGTGAATTCTGTAGTTGGTGAAGAACTCACTTCCAATTATAAAGAACAGGATTATTCCTGTGGTGACATCTGAAATATTGTCTGAAAGCCTGAACGCCTGGGCAATCTCGCCGCTCCCCTTCTGCAGGAACACTATAAGGAGGCTGGTGAGTACCATGCCGAATGGGTTGAACTTGGCCAGCCAGGATACCAGGACTGCAGTAAAGCCGTTGCCACCGGCTAATGTTGCCGACACAGTATGGCCTGTCCCGGCGCACAGCAGGAAGCCTGCAAGGCCTCCTATGGCACCGCTTATGCAGGCAGTCCTCATAATTACCTTCTTGACGTTGATGCCGATGTAGCGGGCAGTCTTCTCGCTCTCTCCCACTACCGAAATCTCGTAGCCCTGCTTGCTGTACTTGAGGTAGATGAACATGAGCACAGTGAGGGCAGCCACTGTCAGAATATTGATAAGGTACTTCTGCCCGAAGAGGGAAGGAATCCAGCCGCACTGGGTCTGCCTATTAAGCACTCCCATTACACTTGAACCGTTGGGCACCCATACTGCGATGCAGAACTTGACCAGCTGGATCGCAACATAGTTCATCATAAGGGTAAAGAGGGTCTCGTTGGTGCCGAACTTTGCCTTGAAGAAGCCCGGGATTCCAGCCCATATAAGTCCGGCAATCACAGAGGTGACCAGCATGACCAGGATAAGCAGCCAGCTGGGCCAGCCGTCCTGGATGTAGAACATGAATGTGGCGCTCACAAGGGCACCCATGAGCACCTGCCCCTCGGCACCCAGGTTCCAGAACCGCATCTTGAAGGCCGGGGTTACAGCCAGGGCTATGCACAGAAGGATAGCTGTATTCTGGAGCAGCGCCCAGAACTTCCGCTGGGTGGAGAAGCTTCCCTTGAACATTGCAATGTAGATGTCCAGCGGATTAAGGCGGGTCATTATAAAGAGCACCAGAGCGCACACCACCAGAGAAAGGAGTATGGCTATGACTTTTATTGCTATTGCCTTTTTAAGCGAGACATCGGTGCGGCGGGAAATATAGATCATGCCTTATTCCCTCCCAGCCGTGTCATAAGGGCACCTACGGTGTGCTTGTCGGTATTCCGGCAGTCCACCATGCCCGACACCTTGCCGCCGCAAAGCACCAGCACCTTGTCGCAGAGCTCGAGGAGCACATCCAGATCCTCGCCTACATAGAGGACAGCCACGTGCCGCTCCTTCTGCATATTGATCATGTCATAGATTGTATATGACGAATTTATATCAAGTCCGCGGGTGGCGTAGGCTGTCATAAGGACAGTAGGTGCGTTGGAAATCTCGCGTCCCACCAGAACCTTCTGTACATTGCCGCCCGAAAGTTTGCGCACCGGGGTGAATATATTCGGAGTTATGACCTCCAGGAAGTCTACAACCTGCTTTGCCAGCTTGGTCGGGGATTTCCTGTCTGTAAACAGACTTTTTCCATTGGTGTAGGAACGGAGCATCATATTGTCCACCAGGTCCATGTTAGCCACAAGGCCCATGCCCAGCCGGTCCTCCGGCACAAATGAAAGTGCCACGCCCATCTCTTTTATCTTAAGAGGTTCAAGCCCTATAAGCTGTTCTTTAGTGCCGTCGTCCTTTATAAAGAAGATGTTGCCCGATTCCACCGGCTGCAAGCCTGCTATGGACTCAAGCAGCTCCTTCTGGCCGCATCCCGAGATTCCTGCTATTCCCAGTATCTCGCCCGAATTTGCGGTAAAGGATACATCATCCAGCTTCTTTATGCCGTCCTGATCCACCACGGTCAGGTTTTCCACCATCAGCCTGGGCTTTGGATCCTCAGGCTCCGGCCGCTCAATGTTCAGTGAGACCTGGTGTCCCACCATCATATTGGTCATCTCCTGCGCATTGGTCTCGCTGGTCTTGAGAGAACCTATGAACTGTCCCTTGCGGAGCACCGCCACCCGGTCGGAGAGCGCTTCTACCTCGTGCATCTTGTGGGTAATTATGACTATTGCCTTGCCATCGGAGCGCATATTGCGGAGCACTGCAAAAAGCCGGTCTGTCTCCTGTGGGGTAAGGACTGCGGTAGGCTCGTCCAGAATAAGGATATCGGCACCACGGTAAAGCACTTTGACAATCTCTACAGTCTGTTTCTGTGACACTGTCATATCGTACACTTTCTGGTCCGGGTTTATCTCGAATCCATACTTCTGGCAAATATCCTGAATCTTGCGCTTGGTCCCTGTCAGATCCAGGGTCTTTCTTATTCCTAAAACAATATTTTCCGCGGCTGTGAATACATCCACCAGCTTGAAGTGCTGATGAATCATGCCTATCTTATAGGCAAACGCATCCTTTGGAGAATTGATTACAGCTTCCTTGCCGTCGATGAAGATCTGGCCGGAATCCTGATGATAGATGCCGGAGATCATGTTCATCAGCGTGGTCTTGCCGCTTCCGTTCTCCCCTAAAAGAGCAAGTATCTCTCCCCGGTAGACAGAGAGAGATACCTTGTCGTTTGCTATTACACTGCCAAAAGTCTTGGTAATGTCTCTAAGCTCTATTGCAGGTACAGCCACGAAAAAACCTTAAATCACTCGTACTTCTTGATACCGTCGATAAGCATGTCGAAGTATGGAGCGGAGCGGAACTGCTCGCCAGACTCAACAAACACGCCGTCTACAATAACATTGGTCTCTGGCTGGAAGTCGCCCTTGTCGATAACGTCGGCCAGGTACTCTGTAAGATGCTTTCCGCCTACAGTGAATGCCTTGGTGTCGAATACATGGAGCTTGCCGGATTTCAGGTCAGCTGCTGCTTTCTCTAAAGCTTCCTTGGTTCCCTTTGCTGCAACTTTCTCGTTAAGCTCTGTAAGCTCTACAGAACCGGTCTCTACGGTTCCGCACCAGTCGGTTGCGAAGCTTTCGCCCTTTGCAACTGCCTTGATGATCATCTCATAGTATGGAGCCCAGTTGATCTTGGAAGAGATAAGAGCTGTGTTCGGTCCCAGGTTGATTGTGCTTACGTTGTAAGCTACGTTTGGAACACCTTTCTCCTCGCATGCCTTAGGAGCTCCCTCGGAGTCTGCGTGCTGGCTGATGAAGATACATCCGTCGTTGATGAGAGTCTCGGCACCTGTCTTCTCCTTTGCAATATCAAACCAGGAGTTGGTGTAGGTAACTTCCATTGTTGCTGTAGGACATACATGGCGTGCGCCCAGGAAGAATGATGTATATCCGGAGATAACCTCTGCATATGGATATGCTGCGATATAGCCGATCTTTGCCTTGTCTGCAGTGAACTTGCCTGCTGCAATCATCTCGTTGATCTTCATACCAGCTGCAATACCTGCCAGGAAGCGGCCTTCGTAGATGGAAGCGAATGCGTTATGGAAGTTTGCAACGCCTTCTGTTCTGGACTTTGTTCCTGTTGCATGGCAGAACTGTACGTTCGGATATTCACGTGCAGCCTGAATCATATAGGTCTCATGACCGAAGCTGTCGGCAACTACAATGTTACATCCTGCATCTGCCATATCACATGCTGTCTCGTAGCAAGGAGCTCCTTCCTCCACATTCCACTTGAAGATAACCTGGCTGTCAGAAAGTCCCAGTTTCTTCTGTACCTGGAGTGCTGCCTGATAGAAGTTGTTGTCGTAAGTTGAAGATGCCGGATCGTGCAGGAAGATAAATCCAATCTTGATGTTAGCAAATTCGCCCTCTGCTGCTGCAGCAGCCTTTTCCTTGGATCCGCCTGCGAATGCAGAAACTGCAACAAGTGCAATTAAACAGATCATTAAAACCTTTTTCATTTTTCCCCTCTTTTTTTTCTTGGTCTTTTATTTGAATCTGACAGAGTTGTCTGTCATTGATTCCACGATTGCCAGGGATTCTACCCTGATTCCTTTTGCCCTTATCCTTTTTCCGCCATCCTGGAAGCCCTTTTCTATGGCGATTGCGGCTCCTACCACCACAGCTTTTGCCTGGTTTACTATCTCGATAAGCCCCTCAAGAGCAGCTCCGTTGGCAAGGAAATCATCCACCAGAAGAATCCGCTCCCCCTCCTTGAGGAAATCGGCAGAGACCACAGCAGTATAGTCGTTGTTGTGAGTATAGGAATGGATAGGCGCAGTAAGCACTTTCCCCGGGATATTGGCCGGCTTGTGTTTCTTGGCAAACAGCACCGGAACTCCCATCTGCATGGCTGCAGCAACAGCAATGGCAATGCCCGATGACTCGATGGTGAGTATTTTATCAATCTTTTCTTTTGAATATATAGAAGCTATCTCTTTCCCCATCTCCTGGAGAAAAGCAGTGTCGATATTCTGGTTGAGAAATGAATTGACCTTTATGATGCCGCCTGGAAGAATTGACCCCTCTTCCAATATCTTCTTTTCCAGCGCTTTCATAGAAATATTATATTTATATAGAGTGCCTAAATCAAGTGGATTGGAGCATGGAAGCAAAAATTTCTGCCGCGTCTCCCACTAATTCTATGCAGGGCCGTTTTTTAAGATAGTCGGCAGTGTGGGCAGCGGCGATGTTGGAATCGGCCTCCACCGGAGCCTTCTTGGGAGCAAGTCCTAAAAGCTCCCTGCAGATGATGGATCCGCCGCTTTTTTTGGCAAACTGGGCTGCCATCTTCTGGATCCGCTGGTAGTGCTCCTTCTTCTTGGCCAGTGCATCGGGAGCAGTCATGTCGGATATACCGTACTTAAGGCCGGCGCACATGAACATAGCACTGCAGGCTCCGCAAACTTCCCTGAGTCCACCCATACCGGCGCCGAAGGAAAGGGAGAGCTTGGATGCAGTATCCTTGTCCATGCCCAGCTCCTCTGCAAAAGTGATAAGCACGGCCTGAGCGCAGTTGTAGCCTGCCTTGAAGTTTTCCATTGCCTCTTTTCTATATTCTTCTACAGTTTTCATGTTTCCTCCATTAATGACAGAAAATCAGCACCGCAATGCCCAGCAGAATCCGGTAGACGGCGAAAGGCCTGAGGCTGTATTTCTTGAGATAGCTCATAAAGAATTTAACCACCACAAGGGCAGTGATGAACGATATTACTGTTCCCAGGATCAGAATGACCCACTGAAATGCAGAGAAATCGAAGCCTGCTTTTAAAAGCTTAAAGAAGGAGGCTCCCATGATGGTTGGTATGCCAAGAAGGAACGAAAACTCGGCAGCCAGAGGGCGGGCAAAGCCACAGAACACAGCGCCTATTATGGTGGAGGCGGAACGTGACATGCCGGGCCACATGGCAAGGCACTGGAAAAGGCCTACAATCAGGGCCAGCTTTACAGTTATTTGAGCAGGTTTAGCAACCAGGCCCACCCCTGTCTGCCCCTGCCGGCTGCTTTTCGCCTCGGCGAAAAATATGAGCAGAGCTCCTGTAATCAGGGCTATAGCCACGCTTGCCGGGTTAAAGAGGTGAGCCTCCATCCAGTCGTCTATAAGCACCCCGATTACCGCAGCCGGCAGGAATGCAATTACAATCAGAGCCCACAGCTTCCAGATCCGCTTGTTCTTTTCAGCATCCCTGGTAAAGGGGAAGATGTCGCCCCAGAAGTAGAAGACCACAGCCAGGATAGCCCCGAACTGGATTACTATGTTGAACATATTTTCAAAGGCCGGGTCTGCAAAAGTGAGCCAGCGCCCTGCAATAATCAGGTGGCCGGTGGAAGAGACCGGGAGAAATTCGGTGAGTCCTTCGATTATGCCCAGGAAAAAGGCGGTGATCATATCCATTGTCTGCTCCTAACCTAGGCTTGCCAGCTTCTGCTGCAGCGCCAGTGCCTGTGACCGCAGGTAACGCTGGATAGTATGCTTCTCCATTACGCCGCAGGCTATGCCGTCCTTATCCACAATAGGGATTGCCTCGGTGTCGTAGGTCTCGAACAGCTTGTACACCTCGGGAATCGACATATCGGGGGTGCAGGTCACAGGGTACTCTTCCATAATATCAAAAGCCATGACAGCCTGGGAGAACTCCAGCATCTGGATTGACTCCTGCAGGTTCTGCAAGGTGATTATGCCTGCAAACTTGCCATCCTGATCCTTCACCACAAAGTTCTGGTTGTGATGTTTTGAGAAAGTTTCAAGCAGTGTTGTAAGCTTTTCGGTCATAGGCACTACAGTATAGTAATCCCGGTCGCATACCCGTACACCGCTGGATTCTATCTGGTAGACATAGCATCCTTTCATGATGTCCTCTTCGGTTATGTCCAGGCCGCATTCCCCAGCCTTGGTCACACCGTACTTTACACAGATAGGGCCCAGGAGCTGCACCACGAAAGTAGTGGCAGTGATGATGAGCATGATGGTAGGGCCTATAGTGTCGGCAAAGTCCTGCCCTGCGGCGATGGAAAGGCCTATAGCCACCCCTGCCTGGCTTAAGAGGCAGAAAGGAAGGTATTTGTATACGGTCTCGGGGGCTTTTGTAAGCTTTGAGCCTATGCGGGCGCCGATGGATTTACCCAGTGTGCGGCACGCAATGTAGAGAACGGCGATAAAGCCGATATATGCGGTGACGTTCCAGATATTGAGCTTAGCCCCCACCAGCACGAAGAAAAGTACATAGATAGGCGGGGTGAACTTCTCGGTCAGGGAGAAGACGGGCCGGGTCTTGGCCGGGGCGAAGTTGACCATGAAGAAGCCTAATGACATGGCAGCCAGTATGTTGTCCAGGTTGAAGAATTCGCACATGCCTGTGGAAAGGAGCAGGGAACCCAGCGAGAAGGCAAGGATCCGCCCCTCGTCCTTCATAACGTTGCGTATGAACATGGAGAGAAGGAAGCCGAAGATGGAGCCCACTATGATAGAGGCAAACACATCGTAGCCCAGCATGGCTATCTGATAGAGGAAAGACCCGGCCCGGCTGCCCAGCAGGGCAGAGGCCACCGAGGCAGCCACCGCATAGAGTATAAGGGCTACTGCGTCGTCCATTGCCACTATGCCGTATACTATGGTGGTAAGCGGCCCCTTGGTGCGGTTTTCCCTGAGCACGTCGGTGGTGGCTGCCGGGGCGGTGGCGGAGGAGATGGCCCCCAGTATGCCGCCCATGGCTATGGATACCGGCACATTGCCGGTTATTGCGATGGAGATTGTGGTCACCAGTATGGTCACCACAATGAATGGAATAATGGCCTCCAACATCAGGATGCCCACAAACTGCTTTCCATACTTCTTGATGGTGGCTATCTTAAGCTCACCGCCGATCATGAAGCCGATCAGGGTAAGAGCCATGTTGGAGAGCGGTGTGAGTGTGGTGACAACATCGGCATTAAGCACCTGGAGGCCCGACTGGCCTATAAGTATGCCGATTACGATATATCCGACCACCTGGGGAATCTTAAGCTTCTGGAACAGTCTTCCCCCTATGGCACCCAGGAACAGGATGGTTCCCAGCATAAGGATCAGGTTTGCACTTTCTACAGAATCAAAGTGCATGAAGTTAGGAAGCAGATCCCCAAGTGTTCCCATGATTATTTTTTAGGTACGATCCTGTCGAATCCGGTGTATGGAACCAGGTTCTTTGGAATAAGGATGGATCCGTCTGCCTGCTGGTTGTTCTCGATGATAGCTATCATAGCCCGTGTCAGAGCCATGGCTGTGCCGTTAAGCATGTGCAGGTAGTTGGTTCCATTCTCGTCCTTGTACTTGATTCCAAGGCGCCGAGCCTGGAAGTCGGTGCAGTTGGATGTGCTGGTTATCTCGCCATAGTCGCCGCGGCCCGGCATCCATGCCTCAAGGTCGTACTTGCGGTAAGCGGAGGCACCCAGGTCTCCGGTGCATGTATCAACAACTCTGTATGGGACATCCAGTCCCTGGAAAATCTTCTCTTCCACAGAGCGGATGTACTGGTGCATCTCGTTGGATTTTTCAGGCAGGCAGTAGATGAACATCTCCACCTTGGAGAACTGATGCACTCTGTAAAGTCCCTTGGAGAACTGGCCTGCAGCGCCTGCCTCACGGCGGAAGCAGTGGGAAAGACCTGCCATCTTTATAGGAAGTTTGCCTGCATCGATAGTCTTGCCTGCAAAGTAGCCGCCCAGTGTGATTTCGGCAGTACCTACCAGACAAGTGCCAGTGCCTTCTACAGTGTAAATATTGCTTTCCTCTCCACGAGGATTGAATCCGATTCCTGCAGCCACTTCTTCTTTAGCTACATCTGGTGTGATGAACGGAGTGAAGCCCTCTTTCATGATGATGTCCATGACATAGCGGGTCAGGGCCAGTTCCAGGATTACAGCTTCGTTCTTAAGGTAGTAGAACTTGGTGCCGGAAACCCGGGTTGCAGTCTCAAAGTCCACAAGGTCCAGAGCCTCGCACAGCTCCACATGATCCTTGGGCTGGAAGTCAAACTTAGGGATGTTGCCCCATTTCTTGACCTCAAGGTTCTCCTTGTCCTCTTTGCCGATGGGGGCATCGGGATGGGCCATGTTAGGAATGTCCATCATGGCAACCTTGAATGCTTTGTCCTTCTCCTCGAAGTCCTTCTCCAGGGCTGCGATGTCATCTTTCAGCTTCTTGCCTTCTGCAATCAGTGCAGTGCGCACATCCTGCTCCAGCTTGCCCTTCATCTTTGCGGCGTTCTCGTTACGCTGCTGGCGAAGTCCGTCCAGCTTCTGCTGGAGGGCGTTCTTTTCGTCATAAAGCTTTACAACAAGGTCGGCATCGGCAACCATGTTCCTGTCTGTGATGTTCTTCTTAACCTGCTCAAGGTGTTCCTTGATGAATTTTATGTCTAACATGGCACCTATTTTACAACTTTTTTATTATTATAAAAAGGGTGGTGAAGAATTTTTTTTACGCCTGAACTCCTTGCATCATCTGGCGTCGGCGTTGCTGGTGTGTATAGAGATATGGTTTCCGCAGGCACTGTGGGTGGAGCAGTATATAAAGCCAGCGGCGTCGGCGGTGCCGCTTGTAGTTGGAGACTTTCACATCTTTGAAGCCAGGGGTGTAGGCATCCTGCTTCATAGCCCGCAGGTTGAACAGCATGGAGGCCTGCAGGTAGTCGAAGAGCATGCTCTGTCCTTCCTTGAATGAGTTATCCCGCTCGGAGGGGACAACGAAAGTGGCACGGTGGGAATCCTTTAGAAGAGCTTCCTGGGCAGAACGGATATGTTCCTTCTTCTCGGACCGGATGAGGACGAATGCATTGATGGCAAGCAGCAGACTGCATACAAATACAGCCAGAACTGTGTCTTTCATACAACATTTTTATTATGAGAATTTTTATATGTCAAATTTTTCCTGAAAAAAATCTGTTTCAATAAAAAATATTTATGAAAAATATATTTTATGTCAGAACTTTTAATCAGAAAGGATGTATTCCACTGTAGTGACAACCCTTATGCTCTTGCGCTCCGGGAGACCGGGTGCCGCATCATCGATGGAGAAGAGTCCCTGGCTTGCTCTCTTGATCTTGCCCACCTTGCTGCCGGAATCGTGTGCAAACTGCTCTGCCGCCTTCCTGGCGTTCTGGGTGGCTTCGGCAATCATCTGGGGTTTTATGTCGTTGAGCTTGGTGAAGTGATATTCAACCCGGCTGTCGTAGTCATGGGAAAGGGCGATGCCTGAATCCATCAGATTTATGGAATCGGAAAGGGCTGCATTGACTGCCTTCAGGTTGGAAGAGCGGACAAAGACAACAACCTTGGCAAAATATTTGTCATGCTTTTTGGTCTGATCCATGTATGGGTCGGTTGATGTGTCGGTGATGGCCGGCTCCTTGACTGTGAATTCTGCATCCTGTATGCCGTGCTTTTTAAGGAAAGCGGTGATGATGTCAGTCTTTTTTACTATGTCCTGCCGCAGAAGGGAAAGGTCGTTGCCGCTTACAGTGAAGGTGGCTGGCCAGACTGCAAGATCTGCCTCCAGTTCCCGCTCGGAAAGGCCCCGGACCGATACTGTCCGCTGGTCTGCCTTGAGTGTTTTTATGCCGAAAGAGATTGAGAGTCCCGATAAAACTATGCCGATTGCAAGCACTGCTGCGCTTACGATAAAAAATCTTTTATTTTCCATACACATATAGTATACTATCAGCAGAGGCGGACGGCAAGAAAATGATGGAAGAAAAACTGCGTAAGAAAAGAAAAGCCCGGGTGACCCAGGCTGACTGTGTGGCATGCGGATGCTGTGTCAAAGTGTGTCCCAAGGGAGCGATCAAAGTATACAAGGGGCTCTACGCCCAGGTGGATGATGAGCTCTGCATAGGGTGCGGAAAGTGCGCTGCCGAGTGTCCTGCCGCCATCATAGAGATGGGGGAGGTGACTGCATGAAGAAGCACTGGTACGACTATCTCTGGATTTTCTCTGCCACCTACCTGATCCTGGGATTCTTCAACATCCTTTTCGCATGGCTGGGGATGCTCTGTTTTCTGCTCCCCCTTCTGATTGCCATATTAGGCGGTGACAAGATGTACTGCAATCTATTCTGCGGGCGGGGTCAGCTTTTCTCCCTTCTGGGTAAGAAGTTCAAGCTCTCTAGAAATAAGAAGCCGCCTGTGTTCCTCTACAAGAAGTGGTTCCGCTACGGTTTTTTAACATTCTTCATGGTGATGTTCGGCCAGATGCTGTGGGTGACCTATCTGGTAGGTGCGGGAGAGCGGCCTTTAAGCCAGAACGTCAAGCTCCTGTGGAGCATAAAGCTTCCGTGGCACTGGGCATATTATGGCGGTGTATCTCCCTGGGTGGCCCAGTTTTCCTTCGGATTCTACAGCGTGATGCTGACCTCTACGGTGCTGGGAATTATAACTATGGCTCTGTTCCGGCCCCGCAGCTGGTGTGTCTACTGTCCTATGGGAACAATGACCCAGCTTATCTGCCAGGCGAAGAAGCCGAAAGTCAAGAGATAAAGCTTTTAATAAGAATCTCGAGTCCGATTGCAATAAGGATAGTGCCGCCCAATATAGAGGCCTTGCCCGACAGGTGGCTTCCTGCCTTTTTCCCTATGAAGGCCCCGCCCATGCAGATTCCGAATGTGACTACAGCGATTATGAGCGATGCAGCCAGCGCCATTGCAGCCTGGTATTCGGCTATTGTAAAGCCCACCGACAGGGCATCGATAGAGGTGGCCACCGACTGGATCATGAGTACGCCGAATGTCAGCTTCTTTCCCTCTTCCTCAACTTCGCCCCTGATTCCCTCAAGCACCATCTTGCCGCCGATGTAGAGCAGCAGGATAAAGGCTATCCATGGGATGAAAGGCTGGAACTTCTCGAAGATGCTTATGATGGTGTGGACGCAGAACCAGCCCACCATCGGCATCAGGAACTGGAAAAAGCCGTAGGAAAAGGCCATTCCGGACATCTCTGCCCGGTTCATGCGCGGGTTTGCCAGACAGTTGGCAATGGAGACCGAGAAGGCATCCATGGCAAGGCCCACCCCTAAGAGAACGCTGTTTGTAAAGAAAAGGAAGTTCCACTCCATATTAAAAAAACACCCCAGGCCAGGCCTGGGGCATTCATCCTCTTATTGGATACATCACTTCTTGTTGATTGTTCCAAGAGCGGTGTAAACGATATCTGTGGTGTTGCAGCCTCTTGAAAGGTCGGAAACCGGCTTTGCGAATCCCTGGAAGATAGGGCCGTAAGCTTCGAATCCGCCGAAGCGCTGCATAAGCTTGTAACCGATGTTTCCTGCGTTGATGTTAGGGAAGATCAGTGTGTTCGGGCTTCCTGCAACTGGTGAGCCTGGTGCCTTGCGTGCTGCAACTTCTGGAATGATAGCTGCATCAAGCTGGAGCTCGCCGTCAACCTTGAGGTCCGGTGCTTTCTCTTTTACGATAGCCAGTGCCTGTGTAACCTTGTCTACTGTCTCGTGGGAAGCAGATCCCTTGGAAGAGAAGGAGAGCATTGCAATCTTTGGCTCGGTGAGGAGGAATGAGCGGCATGAGTCTGCTGCTGCAAGCACGATGTCTGCCAGCTGGTTTGCATCCGGCTCGATGATCACTGCGCAGTCTGCCAGAATGTAGGATCCTTCGTATCCCCAGTTGGTTCCCTGTTTTTCCATGATGAAGCAGGAAGAAGCAGTCTTGATTCCAGGTGCGGTCTTGATAACCTTGAGTGCGGAGGAAGCAACTGCTCCGGTGGTGTTTACAGCACCTGCAACCATTGCATCGCAGTCGCCTTTTCTGACCATCATTGCGCCCCAGTACAGAGGGTTAAGCATCTCTTTGCGGGCCTGTTCCTCGGTCATTCCCTTTGCTTTTCTAAGCTCATAATATTCGTTTGCATAAGCGTCGATGTTTGCAGACTTGGTGGGGTCAACCAGCTTGATTCTGCCGTCAATCTTTACATTCTCTGCTTTTGCTGCGCTGAGGACAGCTCCCTCGTCGCCTACCAGCCAAACTTCTGCTACAAGGCCTTCATCTGCAAGAATCTTTGCAGCATTGATGACTCTTTTGTCAGTTCCTTCTGGAAGTACCAGCTTTTTCTGGTTTTTGAGGGCTTCAGCCTTCATTCTCTCTATAAATCCCATATTTTGCTCCTTTTCGGAAGATTTGCTGATTTTACTTTATATGAAAAAGGTGTAAAAATTCAACTACCTGAGCACTTTTTTTCTTATTGCATATATTTTTATGGTATAGTAAATTTAAAGCAGGAGATTATTATGGTTGATGTGAGAATTAAGAATATTGAGGAATCGGATGTCGATACCCTTCTTTCCGAGGATATGAACTTTGAGGGTACTATGTCCCTTTCCCGTCCTGCCATGATCAAAGGTCAGGTGTCAGGAAAAATAGAGTCTGACAGCAACGTGTTCATAGAAAAAGAGGCTGATGTAAAGGCCGATGTGAAGGCTGTTGAGCTTTCGGTGAAGGGAAATCTTTCCGGCTCTGTCCAGGCTTCTGTGATTGAGCTGGGTTCATCTGCTGTGTTCAGCGGTGAGGTAAAGGCCCAGAACCTGGCTATGGAGAGCGGATGCACATTCAGCGGAAGTTCACAGATCGGTGCTGCACCTAAGGCTGTGGTGGAAGAAGCTCCCGCAGAAGAGACTCCAGCTGCTGAAGAGTGAGATTAGCGTGAAGAAGTCTCTTTCTGTCATCCTTCTTTTATTCCTTGCTTTCTCTCTCTTTGCCCAGGATGCAAAGCCCGATGCAGCAAAGGAGTATCGGGACAAGAACTTTGCCGCTGCAGTAGATATCTGCCTTATGGAGATAAATGAAGGCAGAGCCACAGTGGACACCTACAATATCCTGCTGTGGAGCCTGAACCGCCAGAAACGCTATCGTGACACAATAACATACGGTCAGCAGGCATCCAAGAAATACCGGGATATGCGGATAATCGAATCCATGGGAGTGGCATACTACTATCTGGGCAACTACGACCGGGCATTGGCCAACTTGAAGACCTATGCGGCAGAACTGCCGGCCGGCACTTTCATAGATGATGTGTACTATTTCCTTGGGGAAATCTATATACGTAAAGGCGAGTTCAACAACGCCGATATAGCGCTGACTACAGCAGTGCACCATTATCCCAGGTCTGCCATGTGGTGGGCACGGCTGGGCTATGCCAGGGAGCAGACAGGTTCCTTTGAGTCTGCCCTTGCTGCCTATGACCAGGCCCTTAAGATAAACAAAAACAATGCAGAGGCAAAAAGCGGCCGTGACAGAGTTGCCGCAAAGCTGAACTCTTAATATGGACCGCACTTTCTCAATTTCTGTCTATACCCTCGGCTGCCGTCTTAATCAGGTGGAGAGCGAAGCTGTCTCCAGCGCTTTTCTGAACGCTGGTTTTACTTTGGCTCAGAGAGGGAGCATTCCCGACATCTTTGTAATCAACACATGTACAGTCACCTCCAAGAGCGAACAGAAGGCGCGGCGTGTGATACGCAAAGCTTCCTCCGAGAACCCCGGTTCTCTGGTGGTTGTGACCGGCTGTTATGCTCAGCTGAATGCTCCCGATATAGAGAAACTGGGTTCCAATATCCTGGTGATAGGGCAGGCTGAGAAGAGCCGCCTTCTGGAATTCCCTGCCTACATTCAGGAGACCGGGGCAAAGTGCGGAGCAGAGCTTAAGGAGTACCTGCAGTTCAGGATGGGAAAAACCCCGATGACAACAACCAAGTTCGATTTCCTGCCCGATACCTTCAGTTTCCACACCCGGGCCTCTCTGAAAGTGCAGGATGGCTGCAACAACTTCTGTGCCTACTGCCGTATCCCCTTTGCCCGGGGCCGGAGCGAGTGCATGGATTTCGACAGGGCAGTGGAGACAGCGGTGGCTATCGAGAAGAACGGATACAAAGAGCTGGTCCTGACCGGGGTGAATATCACTGCCTACGAGAGCGGCGGCAGGAGGCTCCGGCAGCTTATAGAGACCATACTGGAGCGCACCTCTGATATCCGCATACGCCTTTCTTCTTTAGGCCCTTACGATGACCTTGATAATTTTGCTTTCTTTATCTCGCAGAAACGGATATGCCCGCATTTCCACCTTTCAGTGCAGTCGGGAAGCGACAATGTTCTTAAAGCTATGGGACGGAAGTACCCGGCCGGCAGGCTCAAGGAGATAACCGATATCCTCAAGGGCAGCGGACGTGACCCATTTATTTCCGGCGATGTGATAACCGGGTTCCCGGGAGAGAGCGACCAGGATTTCGACGATTCCTACAATTTAATCCGGGACTGCGGCTTTGCAATGTGCCATGTGTTCCCCTATTCACCGCGTCCCGAGACCAGGGCTTACCGCATGAAGAACAGAGTGCCGGAGCGGATCTCCCGGCAGCGTGCCGAGAGGCTTATTGCGCTGGCCGACCAGCTGTACCTGGACTATATTGCCCGGCAGAAGGGACGTCGAGAGCAGGTTATTATCGAGGAATCGGTTATGCTGGATGGGAAAAAGTACTACGCCGGGCTCTCCTCCAACTACCTGAAGGTGCTTATAGAGAGCCCTGCAGTGCTTGCGAACGGCACGCTGTGTGATGTAGTCCTGGATGCGGCTGATGGTAATGTGTTCGGTACGTTAGTGCAGTAAAAAGCGTCTTACTTTATGGCCCGCCGGTCGGCCTCTTCAACCAGATGGTGCTGCCACTGAATCAGGTAGCGTTCATCCTCTGGGTTGCTGCTCTCTATGTCGGCAAGGATGCGGAATACAGGCTCGGTGCCGCTGCCCCTCATCCAGATGAATGCAATATCTTTTCCTTCTTTGTTGGAGAATAGAATCTTAAGGCCGCCTTTGACACCAGCCTTCCGGGCCTCGGCTCCGGTACCTTCGTAAGACTCTGTGCCGATAGTGTTTATCTCCCGCCAGCTGGTTATGCCGAACTTTTCGGCCAGCTCCGCTTTCTTTTCTTCCCACTCGGCTTTGAATACATCCTCGTAGCATAGCTTAAGTTTGCCGTGGTCGGTGCACTGTATCTTCATCTTGGCCAGGGCATCGTCGGTGGAAGTGGTCTGGAACTGGGGCAGCTCTGCAATCATCTCTTCCCAGCTCTTGCCGGTTAGTGATGCGTATTTGATTATGCTGATGATTGTGTTAAGCGGATCCCGTACAGTGGCGGGGTGGGTAATGTTGCCGCCGTTTGAGCCTTCGCCCAGGAACCGTACTGTGTAGCCCTCTTTGCGGAGCTTGGCTGCCAGGTTCACCACATTGGCTTCGCCCACCTCGGCCCGGAACACCGTCACGCCGAACCGCTGGGCGATTTGCTCAATACGCAGCGAGGTAGGGCAGTTCACCGCCA
Organism: Spirochaetia bacterium; assembly: GCA_017554185.1. Taxonomy (GTDB): domain Bacteria; phylum Spirochaetota; class Spirochaetia; order CADAEX01; family CADAEX01; genus CADAEX01. Next base: position 12,554 of record JAFZIU010000058.1, on the reverse strand, counting down.
CAGCAGTCCGGCCCGGGGCAATCTGGCCGCTACGCTGCATAAAGGTGAGTTCTGCAGTGCAGGCCAGGACAAACACAGTCTGGGCATCGGGAATAAGGGCTTTGCCGTTTTTATCCAGCAGAACCAGATTGCCCCGGTCGCCGTCGTTGTCTGGTACGTAGCCTATGGTAAAACGTTTGTCCTGAGTATGGAGCTTTTCCAGGTGGCCGGCGGCGTAGTTCAGGTTTCTCCCTTCCGGCAGGATACCATGGGCTATTTCACCTGCAGTGTCATTTATAAAGCTGTATTCAATGCCCAGGGTGTCGAAGAACTGCCGGTCTATGGAAAGGCACCGGGCACTGCCGTTCATGTCGGCCACTACTGCCGGCTTTTCTGCCTTTTTAAAGGCTTCCAGCTCTTCTTCTGTAGCAAAGGCAGTGGCTAGGTTGAACTTGAGATATGCCTCCAGAGCTTTTGCTTTGTAGAACTCTGATGCGGGCAGAGGGGTGCCTTTACTGTTGTTCAATATTTGAACAAGTGTCTGGTAGTTGGATTTATCCTCCATGAAGGCCTTAAACCGGGCGATGACATCTGCCGCATCAGAGCCGCCCAGCACGCTGCCGTCCCCGAGGCCGAACTTGACCCCGTTGTGCCCCGCCGGGTTGTGGCTGGCAGATATGTAGATAAAGCCGTCCAATTCTTCTGAGTTCTTTACATAGGCCATAATCTCGGGGGCGGCGGCGATGGCCAGGTATTGTATGGAAAGCCCCAGCTGCTGGGCGGCATTTGCCACAATCTGGCATATAGCTTCGCCGGTCGGTCGGGCATCCCTGGCTATGGCAACAGTCTTGCAACCTTTGGAAAGGGCCCACTTCGAGAATATGTATCCGATACCGGCGGCGATAACGCTGTCAGCCTCGGAAAGCTCTTTATTCATGCTGTTCTCATCCCCGTCAGCGGCAAACACCTTGCGCCATCCCGAGGCCGAGATGATCATTTTCTTGTACGAATTGTAAACATCATCAAAAAGTGTATCCATATCAATATCCTTATAACATTCCAGAAGACGGTTGTCGATAGTCTCTATAATCCTGCCCGGCTTGAACTTAATCCGTTCTGATGTGATGGAGTCAAAATAGTAGAACATGCTTTTCACAAGCTTTCCAGCCTTGCCGGGAACAGGCAGGTTGCGGCTTATGATGAGCTTTGAGATAAGCACCATGTCCCAAAGGATAAGACCTTTCCTCAGCCCAATGCCAAAAGCGGTAGCTGTAATCGGGAAGCTGCCGATCCTGAAAAGCACTTTACCCACCGGGTTCAGCAGATTGAAGAATATGATGCACACTGTAATGATGAACGGAGAGAGAAGTCGTATCTTTCCATTCTTGCGCCAGACCAGGATTGCAAAAGCTATGGTGAAGGCTATGATCACGGCCAGTTCCTTAAGCATGGAGCCCCCTGAACCACTTGGACTTCTCTATGAACATCTGAGTGAAGATGCCCAGAACCAGTCCGGTAGCAGCGCCCGAAATCAGCAGTATGGGTGCAATATACCTGGTGGCACTCCCGAACAAAATCAAGCGTGCCACAACCAGCTGTGCTATGTTGTTAGCGGTCGCCCCTGCCAGACTCAACCCGATGCAGGAAACCTTTTTCTTCAGCCACAGGTGCACACCCAGCATGGTCAGGCCCGAGGCCAGGGACCCGGCTGCCGAGAACAGAAAAATATACGAGAACAAGGTCCCGGTTATAAGGGCCTGCCCTATGATCTTGAGCAGTATCAGCTTATAAATATCCCGGGTGGGCAGAACAAAAAGCGCCACAATCACCGGCAGGTTGGCCAACCCCAGACGCAGGAAGGGCAGGGGCTTGGGAATTGCGTACTCCACAGCCGCCAGGAAAAGACACAGTGCGGCCAGGAAAGGAAGGAGCTTTTTATCAGTTGTCTGTGTCACTCTTTCCTCCCTCCACTGTCACTATTATGCGGTTGGGCAGACATGCAAGGAAATCACCATCTTCCCGTGCCTGTCCCATGTGTATGCATATCTTGTCCCGGCAGGGGCTCTCCACAAACTCGATGCAGCCGTCGTGTATTATCAGATGCGCTTTGTCAATCTCTCCCTCAAACTCAAGGTCCCTGGGCTGGTTCAGTGGATAAATATACTCTGTATCTTTCACCTTTATCACAGCCTTGGCCACTGGATCATCACTCCCTTTCAGTGCAATAAGTGACAAAGCTATCAGTATGACCGATATTGCGAGGAACAGAAAATCAGCAGGTTTAAAGGAGAGTTTCATCAAACAGAGTATACCATAGGAAAAACAATAAAAAAAGTCCTCCCGAAGGAGGACCTTAACACGAAGGTCATGCTGAAACAAATTCAGTATGACGTGCATAATGTTATTTTGTGGTGAGAGCCAATGTCTCCCGTGCGATTGCCAGCTCCTCGTTGGTAGGAATAAGCATAACCTTGACCTTGGAGTCGTCTGCGGAGATAACTCTCTCTTCGCCGCGGATGTTGTTTCTCTCTTCATCAATCTTGACGCCCAGGTAACCCAGGTAAGCGCAGATTCTCTTGCGGCACTCTTTGTCGTTCTCGCCTACACCTGCTGTGAAGCAGATAGCGTCAACGCCATTCATTGCAGCTGTGTATGCGCCGATGTATTTTGCAATTCTGTAGTCGTATGCATCAAGACCAACCTGAGCTCTCTTGTTGCCTTCTGCAGCAGCCTTTCCGACATCACGGAAGTCGGAGGAAACACCGGACATTCCCAGGATACCGGATTTCTTGTTAAGGATGTTCAGCATCTGATTAACATCAATCTTCTCGTGGTTGCAGATGAACTGGAGGATAGTAGGGTCAACGTCGCCGGACCGAGTTCCCATGATAACGCCCTCAAGAGGAGCAAGACCCATGGATGTGTCCACGCACTTTCCGCCGATGGAAGCAGATACAGAAGCACCGTTTCCAAGGTGGCATACGATGACTTTTGCGTCTTTCTTGAGCTTTCCGAACTTGATAGCCTCGCGGCTTACGAACATATGGCTTGTTCCGTGGAATCCGTAGCGGCGAACTTTGTATTTCTCATAGTACTCGTAAGGAATTGCATAGAGGTAAGCTTTCTCTTCCATTCCCATTCCGAATGATGTATCAAATACAGCTACGTTCTTCTTCCCAGGCATTGCAGCTTCGCATGCCTCGATACCCATAAGGTTTGCAGGGTTGTGGAGAGGGCCAAGGTCGAAGCACTCACGGATAACTTTCTTTACATCCTCGTTTACAACGATAGACTCGGTGTATGTGTTTCCACCATGCAGGACGCGGTGACCTACTGCTGTGATCTCGTCGGTGGACTTGATTACTCCGTGATCGGCAGAAGTAAGGGCTGCCATAACCAGCTCGATAGCCTCCTTGTGGGTAGGCATATCCTTTTCTACAACATAGTCAGGCTTTCCAGGCACCTTTGCTGTAAGCATTGAGCCGTTGATTCCGATTCTCTCGCAGAGACCTTTTGCCAGTACACTCTCGTTCTCCATGTCGATAAGCTGATACTTAAGGGAACTGGAGCCGCAGTTGATAACAAGAATTTTCATTATTCCTCCAAACATAGCCATGTGGCATATTAAGTTTTCTGATTTTCTTCAATAATAACGATTTGCGGTCGGTTGTTCAAGACGGGAAAATTACAATTAGGGTTGACAGATTCTACAAGCTGACGTAGACTATCAATAGTCAAGGGGGTTGAAGCGGGAGATTGCTCTTGAAGCATCTCTAACATACCTTCAACCGCTTTGATATTTTCAAGTTCAAGACTATAAATCCTATGACCATTTAATTTACTCTCTTTTGCAGTGATATATGCAATAGCAGTTTTTGTTCCATACTTTAATGGCGCAATAAACCGTTTTATACTTCTAATGTTGATGTCGTTATTCCTGTCTGTTCTGGATTCAAATAGAACAGCATATTTCCAAAGCTTGTCAATTCTTGAGGCAGCGGCGTTATGAATGCGATAAGTGAATCCATTTTTTGCTGATTTTCTGGTTGCGGCATTGCTTATCATCTTATCTCGCTGTGTAGAACTTATAAACGCTATTATCTCAGTTGCTATATTAATCAAGGGAATCCCTATCAGCTTATTAAGTTTTTTTATTGCCTCGTTTTTTTCAAGCCCTTTTTCATCAATTGTCAATTCTGCAATTTTCTGCCTAATAAGGTCATTCATACCAGCCTCCTGCCTTATATACACAAAAAATTTTCATTTTGCTTCAATTTTTGCTCCACAAATTTCAAAAACTTTATAAATGCTTATAATCCCAGCAAATAAGGCACACCTGTTCGGTACATAACATCCAATCAGCAAGCCACCCCTGCTCAGTAAACAGCCTTTGGCTGTAATACTGCCAGGGATGGCTTCTGCTTGGAGTTCAATAATTTTTGGCATGCCTTTTTGCTGAGAGATAATGCTTTAGTTAGTTTTTGAAATTAGATTATGCACTGGGCGGGGGTTATATTCGAAGATTGCTGAACTGCTGGTGAACTGTGGTGGTGAAGGATTTGATGAGATTGGATTCAACTGTTTCGAGAGAGGCCTGTTTCTTCCCTAATTCGATTTGAGTCATATAAGGGACACCAAGTATTTCAACTATTTTACTCATAGTAACAATAATATTGCTGATAGCAATTATTGACTATTATCTATAGGCTATTATAATTGCTTATAGTATATAAAATGATAAAATTGAAATTAGAAAAATATTTACTTGCCGCAATGATGTTTCTTTTCTTCAGTTTGATTCCAGAATATGTTTCTGCTGATGATTGTCAAAACAAATCCCAAGAAGTCAATTATTATGTCGTTTTATCTGAAATAGGTGATTATTCTGGAACCCTTACCTTGCTTAAAACATATCGTGAACTGACACCTGATTGGCATTATGTTTATGCCATTCGTGATGAACTTGAAAAGGAAGCAATGATTGCTGTAGCAGATTATTTTGATTGGTTGATAGTTGCTTATGCATATAGAGATGAAGTGGCTGGAAAACCCCAAATAATCGATGCTGAAGAATTTAAGAAATATATAAAACAAATCAAAGTGGAATAGAGGAGATTATATGAAAGGTTTTAAAAAACTATTGTTGTTTTTGGTTCTACCAATAATTTTGATGTCGTGTGATAGAAAACCTGAATTGGCTTATCTTGCTGCATGCGCTCATCCAGATGCTCTGAAAGAGGTTAAATATTATGTAAAGCATAAGATTTCCGATGCAGAGGGATTGTTAATTGCGGCTAAGCAAAACACAAATGAAAAAATAGTGGAGGAATTGCTTAAGAGTAAAAATATTGAGGAAAGTAAGAGGCTTGAAGCCCTGTGGACAGCTTTAGATAACAAAAATATTGAAGTTTTCAATGTCCTTCTTAAAGCTACAAAAGGAGTTAATTCTTTCAAACAAGCGACCAAAGAAACTATTTTGATGAATGCTTGTGTTAAAGGAAAAAATGATATTGTCGAACTGCTTATTAAGGCAGGTGCAGATGTTAATGCACAAGATGAATATGGTAGAACTGCTCTTATGATTGCGTGTAGGGAAGGAAACAAAGACATAGTGAATGCTCTTTTGGCTGCCAGTGCTGATATTAAGATTAAAAAAAATGATGGAGCTACTGCATATGCAATTGCATACACTAATAAACCTAAGAATAAAGACATAATAACAATCCTTGAAAAAACTGGTGCTGGTATTAGTGAAGTTTATGAGTTTTTGGGCTTAAGAATGGTTTCAATACCAGGGAAGAATTTTGAGATGCTTAGTACCGAAGTTACACAGGAATTTTATGAAGAAATTATGGGAGATAACCCGAGCTACTTTAAAGGAGAGAGGCTTCCTGCAGAAAGAGTCAGCTGGTTTGACGCAGTTGAGTTTTGCAACACTCTGAGCACTAGATTAGGGCTTACACCTGTGTATACAATAGATAAATATAATACAAAACAAAATCCAGATTCAGATGGTTTCAGACTTCCAACAGTTGAAGAATGGCAGTATGCTGCGAGAGGTGGAGAAAACTATGACTATGCCGGGAGCAACGATATTGATAAAATAGCATGGTATTATCACAATAGTGGTGGCAAAACCCATCCTGTTGGACAGAAGAAGGCTAATGGGTATGGGTTATATGACATGAGTGGCAACGTGTTTGAATGGTGCTGGAATGCAAGTCGCAAATACTACTACGAACGGTACATCTGCGGTGGCAGCTGGCAATATAACGATTTATCGTGTTTTGTCGATTATCGGGAAGGAAGTGGCGCTGACAGCGGGGACAGAAGTACAGGTTTCCGTATTGTTCGAAATATAAAATGATACTTAGCCGGGTGCAGCCTTAGAGTCAGGTTCTGGTTTCCAGATCCGCTTTTTGCCGCCCGGCTTTTTTCTTGACAATATTAGTGTTCAAGGAATATATTTTAGATATGACAGGTGTCTGCTTCGGCAAGGCCTGTCATGTTTTTTTTATTCTGTCTCAATTTTAAAAAAAGTGGAGTCTGGCCACAAAACCCCAGGCAGGTTATACCAGTAGCTGAATGCCAGCAGAAAGCATATCCCGAGATATCTGGTTCCTCAGCAACAAGCATGCAGAACTTCCGAATGACTGTCATGCTGAATCAGATTCAGTATGACGGAATGAGGAGTTTTGCTTATGCTTGTCTGAGTGGGTACCAGCTAATCGAGGGGTGTGGTTTACTGCTGGCAGCAGATTGCTTGTTAAAGTCTGTCTGGGGTTTTGCTGGTCTGCGGAACTTGACACATACCCCCTGCCGACTTAAAATTTTAGTATGAGACATTTCCGGCTTGGTATATTGCTACTTATTATTCTCCTTATCACATTGCTGGCAGGCTGCCCATTTGAAAAGGCAGACCAGCGTGTTGTGCTGTGGACCGACAGGCCGGAGTTTGCAGCCTATGCCCAGGCTTTCAACAGTGCCCAGAACGAGTATGTAGTTGAGGTGGTGTACAAAGACTCCCCGGCATCGGCGCTGAAGAGTAAAAAAGCAAGCCGCTGGGATGTTGCAATCGGCCCTTTCCTGAACTCAGTCTCACTCAATGATACATTTATGCCAGTGGAAGGCCTCTTTGCCGATGGCACGGTTGATAAAGCCCAGTTTTATCAGAATGCCCTTGAGAAGGGGATACAGGATGGACATCAGATGCTTCTGCCCCTCTCTTTCAATGTCCCTGCATTTATTTTCCAGTCCGGTAAAATCAAGCAGGAATACGACTCCTTTGCCCTTGCTCCCGACAGTTTTTCTGCAATCTGCCTGGACTTCAACAAGGCAAAATCAAGGCATGCAAAAAGTGCTTTCTCACCTCTGTGGAATCCAGAATCATTGTTCTTTTTCTCTATCCTTTCTCCTGGGCTCTGCAGCCAGTTCGAGGCTGGAAATGAGGTGTCACAGCAGGATGTGGAGAGCGGCCTAGCCCAGATACGCCAGCAGATCAAGGACCTGGACGGAGGCATAAAGGCAGAGACAAAATTCCGCGAGAAATATCTTTATAAAAATCCTCTGGAACTTCTCGATTCCGGCCACATCTTCTTCTGGTATTCGGATGTGGGAAGCTTCTATACACTGCCTGCAGACCGGCGCCAGAACCTTGATTTCCGCTACTACCTGAATGTTGACGGAAAGGTTTCAGCCTGCGAGGATATGCTCTGGCTGGGTGTGCCGAAAAAAGGTGGAAACACTAAAGGTGCAGTTGCCTTTATCCAGTGGCTTATGAACCCCGAGGTGCAGCAGAATCTGATTCTTAAGGCAAGGGAGATGGGCATCCGATCCTTCGGGCTTGCAGGGGGCTTCTCTGCTGTAAGGACAGTTAATTCAGGAGCTCTGCCGCAGATTTATCCGTTTATAAACACCTTTATCCCGCTGGAAGAGTATCTTGATTTCCCAGACTCATGTCCTCCCGACTGGTACGCCTTTAAGAACGGTGCAGTCATCCCTTATCTTGTGCAGGAATGCAGTGCTGAAGAGACCGCACGTAAGCTGGGGGAAGTGTCAGAAAGCTGGCGCAGGATGAACGCCGGCCAATAAAGCCCCTTTCCTTCCTCTAATTAATGTGATATAATTAATAAAAATTCATTATAAAGGAATTTTAAGATGGAGCTGGATAACAGATACGGAATTGCTGTTCTGGGCTGCGGTACAGTAGGCGGCGGCACAGCTAAGATTCTGGTTGAAGATAACGAATTTTTGCGAAAAAGGACAAACATTCCACTTTTCCTGAAATATATTGTGGATGTCAAATTTGACCATGCAAAGGCACTTGGGCTGCCCGAGAAACTTTATGAAAAGGACTTTGACAAAGTTCTTAAGGATCCCGAGATTGGCGTTGTAGTTGAGCTGATCGGCGGCACCACACTGGCCAAGGACTTTATCATCAAGGCTCTGAATGCCAAGAAGAATGTAGTTACAGCCAACAAGGCTCTTCTTGCCCACTATGGCAAGGAACTTCTTGCAGCTGCCCGCAAGAACGGTGTTGTTATAGGCTTTGAGGCAAGCTGCGGCGGCGGCATTCCTATTATCCGCGCTCTGTACGACGGTCTTCTGGCAAACAAAAATGAAGCCCTCTACGGCATTGTGAACGGCACCTGCAACTATATCCTTACCCAGATGACCCAGAACGGCAAAACCTATGCAGAGGCTCTTGCCGAAGCACAGCGGGACGGCCTGGCAGAGGCCAATCCTACCCTTGATGTATCGGGCCTCGACTCTGCACACAAGCTGGTGATCATGAGTTCCCTTGCCTTTGGCAAATATGTCAGTCTTCAGTCCACCCCTGTAATCGGTATAGACACCCTGGATCTTTCCGACGTTCTTGCAGGCCAGGAGCTTGGCTATACAATCAAGCTTATCGCAATGGCTAAAAAGCATTCTGACGGCAAGATATCCACTATAGTATGTCCGGCATTCATCGACAAGAAGCATCCACTGGCCTGGGTTTCCGGCGCCTTCAATGCAGTAAGCGTATATGGCCATGCAGTGGGACACACCATGTACTATGGCCGCGGGGCAGGAGCTTCTCCGACCGCATCAGCCGTTACATCCGACATAATCTCAATCCTCTCCGGAGCGACTGGGAAATTCTTCAACACTTATCCGATCTGGCTGGACAAGCTGCCGGATGCAGATATGCTCCCTTACGGACTTTCCGAAGAGAAGTTCTATATCAGGTTCAATGTTCTGGATAAGCCTGGTGTTCTGGCCAAAGTTACAGCTATCTTTGCAAAGCACAATATCAGCATTGCCAGCGTAGTGCAGAAGAACGAGAAGAAAGAGGAGCACTCGATTCCTATCGTGATCATAACCCACTATGCACTGGAAGGCGACATTGCCGACGCACTTAAGGAGATAAGCTTCCTGGACGAACTGAGCGGAAATACAGTATGTATCCGCATAATGGAAGAGCATAAAGAGAAATTTTAAGACAGGCGGGCCTTATGACAGTTACCCAACGTGTGAAAGAAATCTGTTTTAAGTACCCAGAGCGGACTGCACTTCAGGTAAAGGACAGCAAAGGGGTTTTCCAGCCTTACCTGTATAAGACATTCTACAAGGATATCTCTGCAATAGGCGCAGCTCTTTCTGCCGGCCTGGTGAACCGTGGCGACCATATCGGAATTATCTCTGACAACCGCAAGGAGTGGATCATCACAGACCTGGCCATACTGGGTATAGGTGCTGCAGATGTCCCGCGCGGATCCGATTCCACCGAGGCCGAGATAGTCCATATCCTTTCGCACAGCGAATCAAAGATGGTCTTTATGGAGACCTTCCGCAAGGCAAATGCGCTCCTTGAATACAAAGATCAGATGCCGCTCCTTGAGAGTGTGGTGATATTCAACCCGATCACTGACGAAGAATTTGACAAGCTTTCCAGCTTTGGTGTAAAAGTTGTCCGCTTTGACGACATCATCCAGAAGGGAAGAGAAATCCTTGAGGCCGACCCTGAAGCTTTTGAGAAGGAGCTGGCAAAAGGGCAGATCACAGACCTTGCCACCATCATCTATACATCTGGAACCACTGGAGTTCCAAAAGGGGTAATGCTTACTCACGAAAGCTTCATCTTCCAGATAGACAGGATTGTCTCAAAATATCTTCAGGTCAAGCCGGGGCACACTCTTCTTTCCATGCTTCCGATATGGCATGCCTTTGAGCGTACTGTGGAGTATATTGTGTTCTTTATTGGAGCAAATGTAGCTTATTCACAGCCTATCGGCGCAGTGCTGATGAACGATATCCAGAAGACCAGGGCACAGTGGCTCTCGTCGGTTCCCCGAGTGTGGGACGGCATACGCAGCGCAGTGATCCGCACCATCAACAAGTCGGGTAAATTCAAGCGTGTCATGTTCTCTGTGGCTCTTGAGGTGGGAATCATGTATCAGAAATCCCTCGCTTATCTTCTGGGGACCATGCCGCAGTACACTGAAAGCAAGAACATCTTTGACATAATTGTGGGACTTTTAGGTCTGCCTATATTGTTCCCGCTCTACATATTGAGCAACATCTTTGTGTTCCTTAGGTTCAAGCGGTTCCTGGGCGGCCGTTTCATCGCAGGTATTTCCGGAGGTGGAAGCCTTTCCGGTGCCACAAGGCGCTTCTTCAAGGGTATGAACATCAAGATCCTGGAAGGCTATGGTCTTACCGAGGCAGGTCCTATCCTCTCTGTCTGCAAGCAGCGCAGGCCTGTGTATGGAACAGTAGGCCCGCTTCTCCCGGATGTTCAGTTCAAGATTGTGGGGCCGAACAATGAAGAGATCACTGCTCCTGGAACAAAAGGCGTCCTGTGGGTGAAGAGCCCCCAGATCATGCAGGGGTATTACAAGCAGGATGAGGCCACTGCAAAGGTGCTCAAGGATGGATGGCTTGATACCGGCGATATTGTTATTTCCACATTGCACCACGAGATAAGGATTGTGGGCCGTGCAAAGGAGACTATTGTGCTCCGGGGGGGCGAGAACATAGAGCCGGTTCCGATAGAGAACGCCTGCATGCAGTCTGAGTTTGTGGATCAGATTGTGGTGCTGGGTCAGGATGAGAAGTTCATTGCAGCCCTCATTGTTCCTAACTTCAAGAATGTGGAAGAGAAGGCCAAGGAGATGGGAATCCCGTATATGGATATCGAGGATCTTCTGGCAAACCCGGAAGTCTACAGCATGGTCTATTCCAACATAAATGATATAGTTAGCACTAAAAACGGATTCAAGAATTACGAGAAGATTTTCCGCATCTGCCTGCTGTCAAAGCCTTTCACAGTTGGAGATGAGCTTACCAACACCCAGAAGGTCAAGAGGGATGTGGTGAACCGGAAATATAAGTCGCAGATTGCGAAGCTTTTCAAATGATGGCTGATACTGTTCTTCTGATCTATTCCATATTCATGGTGATTGTCCACTTTGTGATCATAGCGGGGATATTCCGCGCATGCGCTGTCTCCAGAAAGCAGCAGGAAGTGGAGCAGAAGGAGCAGTTCAAAGTATCGGTAATAATTCCGGCAAAGGATGAGGCAGATAATCTTCCAGCCCTGTTCGAGAGCCTTGAGAAGGTGATGACACCTGATGTCCAGGTGATTCTGGCCGATGACCGTTCTGCCGACCGGACTCATGGCCTTATGGAAGAATTTGCCGCAGAGCACAGCAATGTCAAGGTGATAAAAAATACAGAACCGCCGAAGCCTGGAATGAATCCAAAGCACAGTATGCTGGCTGTTGCATCTAAATATGCAGATGGTGATGTCCTTATGTTCACCGATGCCGACTGCACTGTGCCCGAGAACTGGGTGGGCGAGGTGTGCCGTTATTTCCAGGATCCGAAGGTGGGGCTGGTGTTCTCGGTGGTGGTCACTGCCCCCGGAAGCAGTTTAAGGGAGCGGTATCAGACACAGGATCACCTGCAGCGCTTTTTCTACACAGTGGGGGCAGTGGGGCTGGGGAGCCCGGCCGGAGGCTACGGCAACAATCTGGCCATAAGGCGCACTGCTCTTGAGGATGTAGGAGGCTTTGAGTCCATAGGCTTCTCCCTTACCGAGGATGCCCAGCTTATTGCTGCAGTGCGCCGCACCGGATGCTGGCGTGTGGCGGTGTGCCCCTTCAGGCCGGTGCTGGTTTATGCCCAGCCCCAGAAGAAGCTTCTGGATGCGGCAAAGCAGGAGGTGCGCTGGAGCGCCGGTGCCATATTCGGCGGCGACTTTATGACAGCCCTCATGTACTCCTTTATGCTGCTCTTTACTCTGGTTGGTGCAGTATCCTGCCTGGCCATTCCATTCCACCCGCAGGCTGTGCTATACTATCTGGCACCGGTGCTCTCCATGGTCATGATGTCCTCGGTGGGTGCCTGGTATCTTAAGATGGACAAGGGTTTTGTCCTGTGGATTGTTCCCTGCGCTTTTCTGGGGACATTGTTTTACGGCTTTACCTTCCTGACAGCATTTTTAATTCCTTCTGTCAGCTGGAAAGGGGTAAAGATAAAGAAATAAGGAGTAAGGTGTGGTCTGGCTTAAGTTTTCTGTTACAGCTCTG
>JAFZIU010000057.1 GCA_017554185.1 Spirochaetia bacterium | reverse complement strand
GCTCCCTGTGACTGTTGAACCCTCGATAAAAGTCTCCTGCAGAATCCGCTGGTTCTCGAATTCAGATATGGTTCTGGATTTCCCCTCGGTGAACACTTCCCGGATCACCGATCCGTTGTATTTGAAGATATCCCACCGCTTGACCTCTTTACCTGCGCGGTTATACAGGGTCTTGATAACCTGGTCGCCTGAATCATCCACCCTTGCATACCAGTCGTACTCCCCTGTCCTTGAGACGTGGATCTTCTCGAACAGCATGCCGCTGCTGTTGGATACGAACCAGCTTTCGCCGGAAAGAGAGAACGCGGTGAAAAGGAAAAGGAGGATACTAATCGGTCGCAAGAAGCCCTTCCAGATATTTCTTTTTATCAAACGGTGCAAAATCACCGTACTTTTCGCCTGTTCCCACAAAGGCCACCGGAATTCCCAGCTTGCCCGATATGGAGAGGAGAATACCGCCCTTGGCAGCAGAGTCGTACTTGGAGAGTATGATTCCGTCAAGGCTCAATGCCTCGTTGAATATCTCAACCTGTGACATACCGTTCTGCCCAGTGGTGGCATCTATGACAATGAATTTTTTATAGTTTTCCTTCGGAAGCTTGTTCAGGATGATCTTGTCTATCTTCTGAAGCTCCTTGATAAGGTTGGATTTGTTGTGCATCCTGCCGGCTGTGTCGGCAAGGATGACATCCTCCCCTTTTGCCTTGACGCTGTCTATGGCATCATAGATGACTGCACCCGGGTCGGAGCCGTTCTGCTGGTTCACAACCCTTATTCCAAGGCGCTCTCCATGGAGTGCAATCTGCTCTATGGCTGCCGCACGGAATGTGTCACCTGCCGCAAACACCACCTTCTTGTCGGTGTGGTCCTGGAGATATTTTCCCAGCTTGGCAATCGATGTGGTCTTGCCTACTCCGTTGACACCCAAGAAGAGGAACAGATTGATACCGTCGTTCAGCTTGAAGTCGTACTCCTTGATGCGGTTGTCCAGGATCTGGTACAGCGCCTCCTTGAGAGCCTCGAAGTCGGCTATCTTTTCCTTCTTGGCAACAGCACGCAGCTCATCAACAATTGCAACTGCGGCGGCAGGCCCCACATCACCTTCTATGAGGGCATCCTCTATATCCTCAAAAGCACTTTCATCTATAGTCTTGGTCTTGAAAATCGATTTAAGCAGATTTCCCAATGATTTCATTTCTTTCTCCTGTCGTTGTTATATGATTGTCCTGCATTGATGTAGTCGCGCAGATAGAACATTGCATTTGTAAACAAGGTCACAGACAGGAACAGAGCTCCATAGTAGCCGTACTGGCTGTAGTCCCTGATCCTCTTTGTTCGGTGGATCTCGTGGCTGTCGTGGGTTCCGATGGCCCGCTCGTGGAGGTCGTCGTATGCAAGGTAGTTGGCATAGGTGAAGAAGGCCACAGGGATGGAGAGGACAAACCAGGTCAGGTTCTTGTAGAAATCGTTCCGCTTGTCCAGAAGGTAATCATCCTTGTTGAACACTTCTCTCTGAGGGAAGAAATCCAATGTGTTGCCGTTGATCTCTTCCAGGAATACACGGCTGTTCTGATATCCGTCCAGGGATATGACAACCTCGCCTTTTGCTCCGTTCAGAAGCATAGGGGTCTGCCCCTGCCATACAGAGTTGTAGTAGACATCGGCACCAGACGGGAATGAAGAGAGGGCAAACAGCTTGGACTCCACAGGCTCCACCCTGAAGTCGATGTCTGCCGACTGTTTTTCTTCCAGCATGATCTGCTTCACATCCTCGGTCCTGTTGTTGCCGGTTGCCATGACAATGTGCTCACCCGGTTCTAGAATGATGTTGGAAAGAGATCCTGCCGACACAAAGTTTCCGTCCACATAGACATCCACATCCTCGTCGTTCACTGCTACATTTATCTTTGCCCAGGGCTTTCCCAGCATATCGGAATAGAAGGCATCAAGCCCTTTGTCCAGCTCCTGGTAGATAGTCTCAAGGTCGCCGGTCACCCTTGCACTGGCAAGATCTTTCTTGAACATGGCGCTATAAAGGCTTATATCGACCACAACAACATCCTCAACCAGCTTCATGGAACCCCAGACTATATAGTCAATGTTATCCTTCTTGGCTCTGGTTGCAAGCTCTATCGGCCCCCTGATGACAGTATTCTTATCCTCTGACTCGTTCAGGAACACAATGTCCCGCTCCCTGAGCACATAGATCTTCTCAAGCTTTTTCCTGTTAGCCTTGCGGAGCATCCGCTTATCCTTGGCTATGGTGGACTTCAGGTTAATTTTCTTGCTGAGATCCTTCTCCTGGAAAAGGAGGGCATCGTATTCCTGATAGCTTTTCGAAAGCGCCTTCTGACATTCATCCACATAATCGGCTTTAATTGACTCCCTACGGGCTGCAATCTCCTCGTCGCTCATCCTGTGTTTCTTGATTACAGAAAGACTGCGGTATATTGCGCTGCTCAAGGTCTGGCTGATGTACGGTGCATCATCCTGTATGCTGTTGCAGATAAGGTCGGTGACCAGCACATTCCAGCCGGTGGATGAGTCCCGCAGCATCTTATCCTCCACACCGAAGGTAAAAAGCGGAATTAATATGAAAGTAAAAAGGAACAGCTTTCTGAACATCGGTAGATCAGCTGTTCTCCTTGTTCTGCCAAAGCAGCTTGAGGTACTCTTCTATGAAATAATCGATGTTTCCATCCATGACACTCTGTATATTGCCCACCTCGGCCTTGGTCCGGTGGTCCTTGACCATGGTGTAGGGCTGGAATACGTAGGAACGGATCTGGCTTCCCCAGGCCATCTCTTTCTTCTCCTGGGCATTCTTCTCCTTCTCCTCTTCCTGCTTTGCCTTATAGTATTCGTACAGCCTTGAGCGGAGAACCTTCATGGCCATAGCCCGGTTCTTGATCTGGCTGCGCTCGTTCTGGCACTGCACTACAATGCCGGTCTCGAAGTGGGTGATCCGGACGGCGGAATCGGTCTTGTTTACATGCTGACCGCCGGCACCTGAGGAGCGGTAGGTATCGATTCTTATATCCTCGGGCTTAATATCGATCTCTATGCTGTCGTCGATGACAGGTGATACATAGACAGAGACGAAAGAGGTGTGCCGGCGGGCGTTGGCGTCAAAGGGCGATATGCGCACCAGACGGTGTATTCCCGACTCGCACTTAAGGTAGCCGTAAGCATAGTCGCCCTCCACCTGGATGGTGACTGATTTGATGCCTCCCTCCGCCTCCAGCAGGTCGGCAATCTCCACCTTGAAATCGTGCCGCTCGGCCCACCGGGTGTACATACGGTACAGCATGCTGGCCCAGTCGCAGGCCTCGGTTCCGCCGGCTCCGGCGTGTATGGTCACGAATGCGTTGCAGCCGTCGGTCTCCTCGCTGAACAGTGCCAGGGTGCGGAGCCGGCTGTATTCGCTCTTCATTTTCTCTATTGTGGCGGCTATATCTGCCTCGAAGGATTCATCCTTCTCGGACATTGCCAGATCGTACAGGTCAACAGTATCGTCCAGAAGACCTTTAAGCTCTTTCCATGGGTTTATGAGATCCTTCTTCCTCTTGATCTCCCCCATGACTTTCTCGGCTTCCTCCCGGTTGTTCCAGAAGCCCTCGACAGCTGTCTTGGCCTCAAGGTCGGCTATCTCCTTCTCGATCCTTTCGGAGTCAAAGATGCCCCCATGTCTCTAAAATCTCATCTTTAAGCTGTGAAAGTTCCATTTTATAATCTTCAAGCATATAAGCCTCCGATTATATATTACTTTAAAATGTGATATAAATCAATGATAAGAAATCTTTTAATATAAGGTGGCGGTGCAGTTCTTTCCCGATATCTCGGCCAGGGCATAGTGCCCTTCTCTGTACGAACCCGGGTTCACAACTGTGGTCTGCCCTATCTTGAATATGCCGGCTGCCTCGTGGATATGGCCGCTCAGACAAAGCACAGGGCTGTGTTTACGAAGGTATTCTGTAAGCTTTTTGCTCCCCACATGCATCACCTTCATGACTGTGTCCCCTGCCCCGTACGGCGGCTGGTGGGAGATGATGATGTCGGGTGTCTGGCTGAAGGAGCGGAGCACATCCACCAGGTCGTTCTCGGACCATGTGTTG
>JAFZIU010000056.1 GCA_017554185.1 Spirochaetia bacterium | reverse complement strand
GGATGCAAACATCATGTCGTATTTGCCGGCTGCCAGCTCCTTCTCCACTGCCTCTTTCATATCATCTGAAGTGTTGACGCGGATGACATTGAAGCGGGAATCGGGCTCCACAGTCCCCTTTCCATAGACAACAGTGACCTCTGCTCCCATGTCGGAAGCAGCCTGGGCCAGGGCAAAGCCCATCTTGCCCGAGCTGTTGTTGGTGATCACCCGCACCGGGTCTATATATTCAACTGTACGGCCTGCAGTAATAAGTATCTTCTTCCCTTTCAGCTCAGCCTTATCGGAAAGGACAGAGCATACAGTCTGGTAAATATCTGCATTCTCAGGTATCTTGGCCTTTCCTTCCTCCACCCGTGGCATCATCACAGTGATCCCGGCCTTCTTAAGCTTCTGTATATTCTCAAGCACAAAAGGATGGCGGTACATAGGCTCGTGCATTGCAGGCACTACCACAACTGGAATCCTCTCCCCAAGGGCGGTGGTGACAACTGTGGTCACCGGTGTATCGTCTATTCCGCCTGCAATCTTGCCTATTGTATTGGCTGTGGAGGGACATACCAGTATCAAGTCTGCCTTGTCTTTGACATTGCCGGCCAGGGCAACATGCTCCACCGCCCCGGTAAGGGTGGTCACCGGCTTGTAGCCGCAGGCCCACTCTATAAGGTCCGGCCCAATAAGCTGGCATGCATTCGCTGTCATAACAGGGTACACTATAGCACCGTGCCGCATTAAAAGCCGGGCCACCTCGCTTGACCGGACACAGGCCACGCTGCCGGTTATGCAAAGCACAATGCGCTTTCCGGCAAGCTCGCTGCCGGCGGTGCCGATTATATCAAAAGAAGGATGGATTCCGTATGCCATGCTTTCCTCCTTAATCCTCGCTTACAATTCCGGCACCGCGCTTTGCAATGCTGGATACCATTACTTCCACAGAGCCTTCCGGATAACCGGCACAGAACTCCTGAGCCACCTTGATGACCTCCGGCAGCTCCTGTTTATGCAGGATAGAGAATATGCCTTCGCCGAACATAGGCATGCTGGCATTTATTCCCTTGGCTGTGAACGTGTCCAGAGCAGCCCGTACCTTATCTGAGTACAGTGCAGTCTCCTCTGCAAACATCCTTGAATACTTAAGGAATGACGGGATATCAGGGGTCTTGCACAGCAGGCTGTGGTACTTCTCCCCCGCCTTCATGATCCTGGCCCTTATATCAGGGTCAGAAAGAGCCGACTTTGTGGAAAGGGGCCCGAACATTATGCAAAGGGCGTATAAATCCTTGTCATAAGGGATGGAGATAGTAGCACCTATTCCAGGAGCCCCCGCCTTGGTAAGGATACGGAAGCCTCCGAAGCTTTCCCCCATAACTGTCCCCAGTCCTGTCTTGCAGCGCACCTCTGCCACATGGGCAATCTGGGCTGCCTTTATTGTGTTGAAGGGCTCGCCGTACAGATGGTTAAGGGCAAGCACCAGGCTCAGGGCTCCCCCGCCGCTGGTGCCGAAGCCTGCTCCCTCCGGTGTCTCTATAGTGTGGCGTATATCGATAGGAATAGGCTTTTCCCCAAGTTCCTTGAAGAAAAGCTCCCTTACCAGATGGCTTACAGGGGCATCGTTAGGTTTGTCGTTGATGGTCACAGAGCACTCATCAAAGCTTTTCTTGACCTCGATGGTGGTTGTCACCCCTTTTAAAATGGAGAACCCGGCACCAAGGGAACCAGCCAGCAGCGGGTCCTTGTTGGCATCCTGCATGTAGAACAAACCGGTCAGATGTCCTGGTGAAAATGCTGCAACTTGTCTTAACATTTGTTCAACTCAATTTTTACAGATTTAATCTTGTTTCCTTCCACGTCCTGGATTATGAAGGTCATCCCCTCATACTCCTTCTTCTCAAACTTTACAGGAATCTTGTCAAAGAGGTCGAACACAAAGCCGCCCAAGGTCTCGTAGTCCTCGTGAGGCAGTGCAATCTTAAGCTCCTCGTTCAGGTCCTCTATGCTTACACGGGTCTCGCACAGATATGTAGAAGGACCGATCTGGATGATATCCTCAACCTCGTCCTCGTCAAATTCGTCCTGGATCTCTCCCACAATCTCCTCAAGGATATCCTCAAGGCAGATAATACCGGCAACTCCGCCATATTCATCAACTGCAACAGCTATGTGCACCCTCTTCTTCCGGAAATCGTGGAACAGGGCGTTTATCTTCTTGGAATCGGGGATAAAATAAGGCTTTCTGACAATATCCCTGACCTCTATATCCTTCACATCAAGGTTCTTGTGCTTCACCATCTCCCTCATCAGGTCCTTTACATAGAGGATTCCGATTACATTGTCGATAGTCTCCTCGTACACAGGGAACCTTGAGAAGCCGGACTCTGCAATCAGGTCCAGAACCTCGTCCAGAGGCATATCTGTAGGGATGAACACCACATCGGTGCGGGGAACCATGATATCCTTGGCATCTTTCTCTGCCAGGTCCACCACTCCCTTGATCATCTCTTTCTCTTCTACGTTCAGGTCCCGGTCATAACCGGCCTGCTCATCTTTGTGACTTTTAAATAAATTGTGAAAAAAACTTCCAGGTTTCAAAGCAAAACCACTCCAGTAAATTGGTTTAATATTTTCTCCTGCTCAACCAGCATAGGCTGGTCAGGATTGTTGTTCTCATGATCCATACCGCTCAAGTGCAGTATTCCGTGAACCAGAAGCCGCTTAAGCTCTTCGTTCACGCTTATCCCGAAATAATCGGCGTTCTTGGCCAGGGTTTCCATGGAGATAACAATGTCTCCGGCATAGAACCTGCCCCCATTTTCAGGGAAAGCTTCCTTGTTGTCCACCTGGGCAAAGGAAAGGACATCTGTAGGCTCATCCTTGCCCCTGTACTCCCTGTTGAGCTGCTGTATAAAGGCATCGCCGGTGAAGAGGACCGAAACCTCCCACTTATCCTTTCCAAGCTTATCCAGCACCTTATGCAGGAAATTCTTGACCGGGGTCTTCTTAAGCTTTACTGTGCTTTCATTTTGAATCTGAAGATAATTCATTTATTTCTTCCTGCTTCGGATATTGGATCCTTGAATGATGAATACCCTTGAGAGTGTTAACAAAGGAGGTCTCCACAGTCCTTAAGTCGTTGAAGGTAAGCTCGCTCTCGGAAAGCTGCCCCGACTCTATCTTGCTCCTTACTATGTCATCCACCCTGTTCTGGATTCCCTCCGGTGTCGGATTCTTCATTGCACGCACCGCAGCCTCGATGGAGTCGGCCAGAAGCACAACTGCCTCCTCCTTGGTCTTAGGCTTTCCGTCGGAATAAGAATAGGCTTCCGGTGTGACCCGTGCCTTGTCCTCAAGCTTCATGGCCTCCACATAGAAATAGGAGATAAGACCGTTTCCATGGTGATGGGCTATTATATCGATGACCTCGGGCGGCAGATTAAGCTCTTTTGCCTTCTCTACGCCATATTTGACATGGGACTTGATTATAGATACCGAGAGGCTCGGCGACAGGTTGTCGTGCCTGTTGTAGGTCTCCTGGTTCTCGATGAAGAAGTCGGCCTGGTCTATCTTTCCGATGTCGTGGTAGTAGCCGCCCACCTTTGCCAGAAGCCCGTTTGCATGAATATCCATACAGGCTGCCTCGGCCAGGTTGCCCACTAAAAGTGAATGGTTGAAGGTTCCCGATGCCATGTGGAGCATCTTCTGGAGTATAGGGTTGTTTAGGTCGGAAAGCTCTGCCAGCCGGGACTGGGTGGGGACATTCATCATATGCTCAATGATAGGCAGTATTCCAAGACAGAGGATACTGCAGACCATACCGTTCAGGAATGCGAAGACCAGCATAAGAAGCCGATGGGTGTTGAACTGTCCTGATGCAAGGAGCAGCGCCAGCATAAGGAACATATTGATTGTTCCCAGATTGACACCTGACCGGATAAGCTGGATCCTGAGGCTGTAGTTGCGGACAACCAGGGCACCCGATACGCCTGACAGGATTACGAATACTGCAGCCAAGGTGCTGTTCATTCCGAACATGAATACTACAAGGGATGCCAGGAATGCAAAGCTTACCCCTGCCAGCGGGCTGCACACGATAGAAAGAAGCATGGAGAACATGGCAGACGGTATGATAAGTGCCGCAATAAGATTGTCGAAAAGCGGCGGAGTCTTCACCAGGATAAGGAACAGGAAGAAGAAGATCTCAATCAGGATTATGAAGAAGAGCATATAGCTCTCTTTCCTGGCTCCGTTTCTCTCCATTGCATAAGGGACAATCACCAGCCCCATGAGGAAAAGGATGATGAAGAAGATGACAATACCGATAATTCCGCTCCAGTTGGTGGCTGATGAGCTCTGCTTGAGGGCATCGATCTTCTCCATGTCGGAGTCGGAGATTATAAAGCCTTTCTTTACAATCACATCCCCCTGCATAAGGCTCTTGTAGATAGGATCAAGGTTGGCCAGCAAAGTCTCTTTCTTCTTGTTTGTCTCGTCATAGTCGAAGAAAAGGTTCTCCTTGGCATACTGCTGCACAAAGAGGACTACAGTCTGAAGGTCTGTCTTGTCCAGGACATTCTTGTAGCTGGTCCTTATGAAGTCTGGAATCTTGTCCATTGTAACAAGGTCGGTAAGGGCAATGTCCTCCTTCTCCCGCAGGTTATCCCTCCACCGCCATACCTCGGCATTCTGGTTCTTGTCATAGCCGGCTGTGTTCTTATCAATAATTCCGGAAGTCATGACCTCTTCCAGGGCCTTGCGGCTGGTCTCCAGTATCTGGCTGTAGACAGAGCTCTTGGCCATGCCGTAAAGGAAATCGGGGCTGAAGTTGTGGCCGTCGGCCTTAAGCTTCTCGGTCAATGTGAAGTAGGAATCATAATCCAGGTTCTCGGAGAAATAGGTCTGGAGTGTGCTGCTGAACTCCCCGAAGGCAGCGGTTGCATTGGCTGTAATGCTTGAATCCACCTTGAAGATAGGAAGAATCTTCTTCTCGGTGTCGTACTTGAGCTTGGACATGGCATTGCTGTCTATATATTGGATGTCCTTGCTGGCTACAATGTCCTTCTCTGCCACCATTCCGGCCTGAAGCTGGTTCTTGATGTCGGAGAAAGTCTCCATGCGGCTTAAAAGAACAATGAACAGAAGGTCAAGGATAAGAGAGATAAGAAGAGCAAGCTTAATGACTTTATGCCCCTGGTTCTTTATGTACCGCAAAAGATCACTTATTTTTTTCATAGGCATCTATAATTTTCTTTACAAGACGGTTTCTTACGATGTCAGCGGGAGAAAATTCCAAAAAACCGATGTCATCGATGTCTTTTAGTATTCTTGCGGCTTCAACCAGTCCGGAAGCCGATTTGTTAGGAAGGTCAATCTGTGTCACATCGCCTGTGACAATAGCCTTAGAGTGCTCGCCGATGCGGGTAAGGAACATCTTCATCTGTTCCCGTGTGGTGTTCTGTGCCTCATCCAGGATTATGTAGCAGTCCGAAAGGCTGCGGCCCCGCATATAGGCCAAAGGCGCCACCTCGATAACCCCGGCCTCCTCCAGCTTGGTCACTGCCTCGAAGGAAAGCAGGCTTTCCATGGCGTCGTACAG
>JAFZIU010000055.1 GCA_017554185.1 Spirochaetia bacterium | reverse complement strand
TCCCTGCCATTCTCCGCGGGGTTTGAATCCGCCAGGCTGACCTTTCCAACCACCCTGACCATGCCCTTCGGGCCGTTCACCTTTAGGCTTGAATCCACCTGGCTGGCCTTTCCAGCCACCGCCGGGCTGACCTTTCCAGCCGCTCTGACCCTCGGAACGCTCTCCCTTTGGCTTGAAGCCGCCGGGCTGACCCTTCCAGCCACCGCCCTGGCCTTTCCAGCCGCTCTGGCCCTGCCCTTCGGGTTTCTCTCCCTTAGGCTTGAAACCACCAGGCTGGCCTTTCCATTCTCCTTTGGCAGGAGCAGCAGGCTTTTCTGGTTTTGGAGATGCAGGAATATCTGTCTTAGGAACTTCGGGTTCCTGGGCAGGAGCAGCAGGAGCTGCTTTCGGTTCTGGTGCAGGAGCCTCCGGAGCAGGAGCATTTGTCTCTGCCGGCACAGAAGGCTTCTTCGCAATAACCTTTTTCTTTTTTACTACAACCTTTTTCTTTTTCTGTTCAGCCTCGGCAGAAGGTTCTGCAGGTTTTTCCACCACAACCTCGCGTTTAGGCTGCTTGATCAAAGTTGCCCTGGGTTTTTCTTTTTTATCCAATTCTTCAGACATATATTCCTTAAACCTCTTTATTTATCTTCGCTATCGTCGTCTTCGTCCTCGTCTACAGGTTCTTCCTCATCCTCTTCCTCGAAGCTGAGCTCTACACCGCAGTTCGGACAGTGGTCCATATCCTCTGTAATAGGCTTGCCGCATTCAGGACACTCGTAATATTCCTTCTCCTCATCAAGCTCTTCTTCGTCTGCAGCTTCTTCCTCTTCCAGAGGCTCGATATCTTCGTCTGTAATCTCAACATTCTCTTCAATGATGGATTTGACAAGCTCGAAGTCCTCTTTTGTAAAGCCAGGAATCTCAAGAAGCTTGGATTCGCTCATGCTGATGAAGGTCTCGATCTCGACAATACCGTTCTCGGCCAGCAGGTTGACAATGCGCTCCGGGATATCTGGAAGCTCAGAGAGCTTTGTGATCTCCTCAACCTGGTCATCGCTTTCGCCGAACAGGTCAGATACTGCTTTCTTGGTCTCGAAGATATCCATCTCCTGGAACTGGGATTCGGTCTTTACATCGATGTTCCAGTCCACAAGGCGGTTTGCAAGCCGTACGTTCAGGCCCTGCTTTCCGATTGCAAGTGAAAGCTGGCTGTCGCTGACAACTGCAAGAGCCTGACGCTTTGCTTCGTCCAGGATGTATACCTGCTGAACTTCGGCCGGGGAAAGAGCATTCTTGATGTATACTGTCGGGTCTGTGTCATACTTGAGGACATCAATCTTCTCCCCTTCCATCTCGCGCACTACAGCCTGGATGCGGGCACCGCGGAGACCTACGCAGGCACCTACCGGATCAATGTCGTCACGATGTGTGTAGACAGACATCTTAACACGGTAGCCCGGCTCGCGGACAATCTTGAAGATCTCTATAGTCTTGTCTGCAATCTCTGGAACCTCAAGCTCGAAAAGCTTCTTGACAAATTCTGTATGGGTTCTGGAAAGGACGATGCTCAGTCCGTTCTCATCTTTCTTCACTTCGTAAACATAGGCCTTGATACGGTCGTTGGCATGGTAAACTTCCCGTGGAGACTGATACCGCTTAGGAAGGATTCCCTCGGTCTTTCCCAGGTCCACAAAGATGTTGCCGTTATGCTCCCGCTGGCAGTAGCCTACTATCATCTCGCCCACCTTGTCTATGAACTCGGAGTAGATCTTGTCATCCTTTATTGCCTTGCTCCGCTGGTTTATCCGCTGCTGTGCGCTCTGGACATCCATCCTGCGGAATGTGTGAGGATCGATGTCGATAAGAAGCTCGTCGCCGATCTCGCAGTCTTCCATGCCATAGTTCTCTCTGGCATCATCAATATCAATTTCTACAGCATCATCAATGACATCATCAACAATCTTTTTCTTCACCTGAAGATAAACTTCATTCTCGTCATCGCTGAACTTGACTTCGACACCATCTGTAGTGCCGAATTTCTTCTTATATGCTGCCAGCATTGTATCTTCGATTGTCTTAAGGGCAAGCTCGTGGGAGATACCCTTTTCCTCTTCATAGAGTCTGATTGCCTCAGCTAATCCAGATGCCATTTCTTTATGCCTCCTCCCAAGAGAAATCCAACTTAGCCTTCTTTATCTGACTGTAAGGAATTTTCTTCTCGGACTTTTCAATTTTATTATCGATTGTCTCGCTTGTCTCAATAATCACATTCTGAGCATCGGCTGATAAGATAATGCCATGCAGCCATTCGCTCAAACCTTCGCACAGGATCTTTACACCGCGTCCTGCAAATACTTCAAACTCATCTGCATACTTTATGTTCCGGTTGATTCCAGGTGATGAAACCTCGAAGTAGACATCACGGGTGTCAGAGGCAACCTGGGCACGGGCAGCTGCAAGACGGTGCACCTTCTCGCAGTCCTTGACTGAAACACCAGCAGGGGAAAAGATGACCAGGCTTATGTGGATGCCGTCCTGCCGGTTTGCGGCAGTAAGCTCTACGACCTTGAAGCCAAGTCCCTCCACCACTGGGGAGAGCAGCTGGTAAAATGTTCCTTTTTTATCTGCAAATTCCATAAAAAACCTACAAAAAAAGGAGCCGCTTTTACGGCTCCTTTAATACCTAAAAATATTAAAAGTTATCTTATAATAAGAAAAAACAAAAAATTAATCAATAGCAAAGGTGATTATATCTACACTTTCGCAGCCGTTCTGCTTAAGGATCCCAGCGCACGCCGATGCAGTGCTCCCAGTGGTGAAGACATCATCAAGCAGAATGACATGCTTTCCCTGTGCCAGAGCCCTTAATTTAAGGGCATCGCGGGGCCTTATATAAAGCTTGTCGCCCAGCTCTGCCTTGCGCTCCTCCCTGCTCAGCTTCTTGAGCTGGCGTCCCCTGCGCCGCCGCAGCACGGTGGCGAAAGGGATGCCGTGCGTCCCTTTCAAGGCCCGGCAGACGGCTTCCATGTGGTTGTAGCCCGCCTTCTTAAGCCTTGCCGGGCTGCAGGGGGCTGGGATAAGGAGCACATTATCAAGGCCATTCCTACGCAGATAGCGGTATACAACCAGAGCAAGAAAACGGCCTATACGGCGCTGCCCCTTGAACTTATAGAGGCCTATCACCTGCTTAGCTGTCCCTTCGTAGTCCCAGAAATAGTGGTTGGTGTTGAAAGAATACTCTTCGTTTCTGCACCGCATACAGATGCCATCTTCTGATATCAGTGGGAGACCGCACACTCGGCACTTCTCCCCTTTCTCTTCGTGGAACAGAAGCGGTGAAGCACACCTTCTGCACAGCCCATATTTCTCAGAGAAAGTGTCGTCGTGCCCGCACAGCAGACACCCCTGGTCAAAGATAAGCGACAGTATGTTCATTCCCGCCTCCCAAGATTATTGTTGACAGTTTCTTTCGTGGAGGTTATAGTTTTATCAGAGTTAGTTGCGGATGATGTCAATGTGGTAGGACGCTTGCCCAGTGCAAGAGAGATTGCTGGTTCGACTCCAGCCCCAACTAACTCATAGTTTTTATTAATCAGGGCTTTTATCTCAATTTTTTTCAAGGTTACAACAAAATTCCCCAGTTCATCTTCAGTAAAAAGCAAAATATTTACTTTAGAATTATCTTCTTCATCTAGTTTTGTCAGCATAAAAGTTCTATAACAGCTACCATTTTCTCTAATTGCATATGTGCTGTTTTTTATCCACCTAAGAATACCCTTATACTCTTCAATTCTAAAACTTTGATTGCTGTGTCTTGCTTTAGTAACAGGGTTTGTATGTGCGAACCTCCTTTTGGTAAAGTATAAATTACCAGTTATACCAAGCAAATTTCTAAGTTTCTTTTTAAGATTTGGTAGAAGGACAACATTTGGGATATCCTTGAAATTGATTTCAGGACTATAAAGATTATCGACAATAGTATTAAAATCTTTTTGAGATATTACTTTAAGCCCTTTAATATCTTTTTCAACAAGCTCTTTCTTCCGTTTGCCATTAGGCATAAAATTACTTTTTTCATCTTCCATACCCTATATACGCAAAAAAAATTAATTTTGCTTCAAATTTTGCTCCACAAATTTCAAAAACTTTGTAAATGCTTACAAGCCCAGCAAATAAGACACCCCTGCTCGGTAGGCGGCCTTCGGCCTAAAATACCGCCAGGGGTGCCTTTTGCTTTGTTGATTAACCTTATCTGAGTTTTTGAAATTTGTTACGCACTAGATGGCAGGGCGAACGGGCAAAAAAAAAGGCTGCCCTGATAGAGCAGCCCCTGAAATTAATCTGTCATGTTAAAGGGATTTATCCAAAGTCCAGTTTGATAGAACATGGTTTACATCTTTTGTATCTGTATTAAGTGTAGATGGACAGGTGAAAGTTACACCAGCTGTGTTAGACATACCATTGACCCACCCAATTGTTGCATCAGCAGGATCCCAAAGGGTAAAATGTACTGTAATACTGTTCAGGCTTGTACACCCATTGAACATATTCAAATAGCAGGAATCAGCCAAAATTGCAGCTGGCAGTTCAGGTGCAGCAGTCAAAGCAGTACAACCCTCGAACATACTCGTATAGCAGAATCCGGCTAAAGTTGTGGCTGGCAACACAGGCGCAGCAGTCAAAGCAGTACACCCATGGAACATACCACTATAGCAATCCACAGTCAAAGTTGTGGCTGGCAACACAGGTGCGGAAGTCAAAGCAGTGCACCCATAGAACATGGCATTATAGCATCCAACGCTTAATGCAGTGGCTGGTAAAGCAGGTGCGGCAGCTAAAGAAGAGCAGTCTCTGAACATACCTTGATAACAGTTATTCTGCAAAGAAGTAGCAGGCAGCTCAGGTGGAGATACCAGATTTGTGCAGCCCTCAAAAAGACTCGCGAAGCAGCCTTCAGAAGGAATTGAAGTTGATTCACAGGTCTTATCTACAAGGCTCATAACGTTTCCGCTGGCTTCAACAGTTCCAGCACCATCAAAAACAAACGACGATTTGACGCGAACAGAAGGAGTATATTCTGTAATGAAGCTGTTTGTACTGGTTGCCCTGACATACATCTTTTCTCCATCAGCAAGTGTTGTTATATCATTTTCTGTAGTTAAACCTTCCGCAGGATTTGACAAAGTAATTGCAGTCCATGTTGAACCATCTGTAGAATACTCAAGGCTTGGAACAGCACTCATAGTTCCATTAATTGACCGCAGTTTTAATTTAACATCTACAGAACCACCTGTGGCCTTGAGGCAGAGGTAGCTACCTGTAAACGAAGAGCCTCCGCCATTACCATTACCACCGCCGTTATTACCTTTATTGGAGCTGGAACTGTCGTTATCACAGCCTGCCACAAAGAACACAAGACACAGTGCTGCAAGAATAAGAAAAATTTTCTTGGTTTTCATAAGACATCCTCTTCAAACTTGATTTTTACAGAGGAAGTCTACCCCCCCCCCACGCCGATTTGTCAACCCCTGCTGAGCATTTCGTGGGCAGCAGGCTTCAGTTAGTACCTATAAATCGTGCTATCTGATCATCTGTTGCTTTGGGCAGGATATGGTGCAGGTGGGCTTCAATCTTCTTTCTCGACACCTCGGGCTTACATCTGTAAAGCCCCTTTGTAAATTGTTCTCTGAACAGTTCCTCGGGCGTTGTGTATTCGGTTATGCCCCAGCCGTAAGTGTTGCCATCTTTATCAAGGCGATATGGGAAGTCTGACACACAGACATAGCATTGCATCTGCAGCCGGGTGATAATTGTATCAAATCCCTTCTTGCCCCCGTTTTTGTCAAAACCAGCCGCCGACTTAAGCCCATTGGACTGGATAAAACCATACGAGACAAGTGCATTGTAAACGCCCTGATCCTGATACGGAACCAGGCCCTTATCTCTTCGGGACATGAAATCAAGGCCGTTTCTACGCCAGTTGGCCAGATGCCTGTACCACTCAAGCGTTGCAAAACCGCATTTTTTTCCAAAGATCTTACCATAGGCATATCCATCACGGATTATATCTCCCTTCCATTCCCATGGCCCTGGTATTGCAGTAAACCAGCATTTCGGATCGACATGTTCCTCTATCGAGAAGCCCTCGATATCGTTCACAAAAAAAGGCAGGAAGCCCCATTTATCAATAAGATGCTCAATATCTTTTTTTGACTTGATAACCATACTGATTAAAATGATAGTTTGTGCCAGTTTATAAGTCAAGAAGCTGTTTGTATAAACAAAAAAGGCTGCTCTAAAGAAGCCTGAGATATCGTAAATCTTGGATCATTACCGCATATGCCCAGCTTCTTGGCAGTCTCCTCGTCAAAGATAAGCGACAGTTTGTTCATACTATTTCACTCTACAGATTTGATCTCGTCCTGCAGATTCTGCTTGAGAGAATATGTGTCAAAAGCTGGTTCCTCGGGAAGGTTTATCTCTATGCAGGTGATCTTGTCCACTTTTGCCGTCCCTTCCCTGATACATACATCAAAAACATGCCCCCCTTTTGATCTGTCCTCGGAAAGAAAATGGAGATGCCACCCAGGCATATTGATTCCATCCATATAATCAGGGAAATATACACCCACCAGCGACCCGCATATATTCTCAAAAAGGAACGCTTTCTGGTTCTGTCCAAGTATCTCCTTAAGTGTGATATGATGTGCCCTGTAGGGGGCCTCAGATCTGGCATCCACCTTTGCGAACAATCCATCAATCCTGACAATATGCATACTGTTCAGGCCATATCTCTCTTCGATTTTCAATGTAAGCTCATCTCTGACAGACGCAATATCCGGCACATTTTTGAGGGAAAACTGCTGTTCCCCATAATGCTTTGCCACAGCTGCAAAGGGAACTCCTGTCTCAAGGGGAACCAGTGTAACATTTCCGTCCTGATCCGCCCTGAAGCAATGCCCGTCCATCACGATCATTTCTCCATTCACATCTTCAAAAGTTCCCAGTCCGGTATCCCCTTCCTTAAGAAGTTCTCCTGCTTTTATCACTGCCTTGCTGTATCCTAGGGCAAGTGCCTGCAGTGTTGAAACCTGATACATCTTATTCTGCATATAATCATTCCTCACACCAGCTGACCAGGGAGCTTAAGCTTCTCTTTGTACGGAAAGGTTGCCTCGTAGGCTGCAAAATCATCCGGGTTCTGGTCTGCAACAAAGTAGCACTCCGGTGGTGCATACTCTCCGGTAATACCGTTCAGGTATCCAGGAACCAGCTCTCTGCATAGGAAGAAAGAGGCATCTGCCCCTGCCGGAAGGTCATGATATCTTATTCCGAATTCACTGGCATAGGTAAATCCGCTCTTTCCATAGAAGTCGATATTACCCTCGAAACAGAGAGCGGAACAGCCAAATTCCTTGGCCTTCTCCAGTGTGTAATCCAGAAGCATCTTGCCGTAGCCCTGCCGCTTGTATTCTGGAGCAATGCAGATAGGCCCCATGGCCATGATTGGAATCTTCCTGCCATCGTCGGATGCGATATAGGCATGGACAAACACATTCTGCCCTATAAGCTGGCCATCCTTCTCCATAACATAATCAAGCTCGGGAATAAAGGC
>JAFZIU010000054.1 GCA_017554185.1 Spirochaetia bacterium | reverse complement strand
TGCGAGGCAGCTATGTGCTACACCGGCGATATCGACGATCCTAAGCGGGATAAATATGGTCTTAAGTACTATGTAAGCATTGCAAAAGAGCTTGAGAAGATGGGAACCCACATCCTGGGAATCAAGGATATGGCAGGTCTTATCAAACCTTATGCTGCTACAAAACTTATCAAGACACTCAAGGAAGAGATCGGTATTCCAGTTCATCTGCATACACACGACACATCTGGAAACGGAGTTGCAACACTGCTCCGCGCAGCCGATGCCGGCGTAGATATTGTAGATACAGCAATCTCCGCAGTTTCCGGTGTAACAGCACAGCCAAGCCTTAACGCAGTTGTCGCTGCTCTTGCCGGACAGGAAAGAGACACTGGTATTGATATCAACGGACTCAACCCGCTGGCTAACTACTGGGAAGTTGTCCGCACATACTACTCTGGATTCGAGAGCGACCTTAAGACAGGTACTGCCGAGGTTTACTACAACGAGATTCCTGGCGGACAGTACTCCAACTTCAAGCCGCAGGTTGCAGGCCTTGGCCTGATCGACAAGTGGGAAGAGTGCAAGAAGATGTACCACGATGTAAACGATCTGTTCGGCGATGTAATCAAGGTTACACCATCCTCCAAGATTGTTGCAGACATGGCAATGTTCCTGGTTCAGAACAACCTGACCACAAAGGATGTAATTGCAAAGGCCGACGAGCTTACATTCCCGCAGTCTGTAATCGACTTCATGAAGGGAATGGTAGGTCAGCCATACCAGGGCTTCCCGAAGGATGTGCAGAAGGCTATCCTGAAGGGCGAGGAGCCTATCGACTGCCGCCCTGGCGAGCTGCTTGAGCCTATAGATCTGGATGCAACCAAGAAGACAGTTGAGGATGCTATCGAGCGCGAGATCGACGATCAGCAGCTTATGTCCTATGTAATGTATCCACATGTATTCATGGACTATATCAAGCACAGAAAGGCCTGCTTCGATGTTTCCCTGCTGCCTACACCAGTATTCCTGTATGGTCTTGAGCCAGGCCAGGAGATCACTGTATGTCTGGATGAGGGAAAGACTCTTATCATCAAGCTGATCTCTGTAGGAAGCCTCCGCTCCGATGGAACAAGAACTGTATACTTCGAGCTCAACGGACTCCAGCGGACAGTTTCTGTACGTGATAACTCAGCACAGACCGTAGTCAAGGAAAGAGTTAAGGCCGACAAGTTCAACAAGCACCAGATCGGCGCTCCAATGCCAGGCAAGATCTTCAAGATTGTTGCTAAACCTGGCGAGGAAGTTAAAGCCGGCGATGTAGTGATCGTAACCGAGGCTATGAAGATGGAGACCAACATCAAGGCTCCTATCGACGGCAAGGTTAAAGAGGTGCTCTACGAAGTCGGCGAGGCTATCGAGAAGGACGACCTTCTGGTTGTTCTCGAGTGATTGCCCACTCAGCTATAACAAAAAAAGGCGGTGCTAAAAAGCATCGCCTTTTTTATTTCCTTGGCCGTTCACTCAGAATTTATAGCTGAAGTGGAGGGCAAACTCGAAGTCGTTGATTGTCTCTCCAGATATGTTGCAGAAGTTGTCGATGTTGATGTAGTACATATCGCCGCCCACGCTGAAATGCTGGGTAAGGGTTTTGTTGGCATGGAGACCGCAAACCAGTTCCCGCTCCACAGTTCCTGTCGGAGTGGTCTTTTTATCGGTATGGTAGGAGGTGATTTCTGAAAGGGATGTGTTCTTCTCGCCCAGATACTTCATAGTTATGTCTGCCTTAAGCATAAGATCGGAAGGAATGCGGTATTCACCTGCCAGATAGCATACTATTGCATCTGGTCCATAGCGGTAGCCAGTGGCCTTATCCAGGTAAAGATAGCTGTCGCTCAGGTAGGACCAGAACCGCCGCCTGGTGGTGAACCGGGTGAGGGGATGCCATCTGTTGTACAGGTACGGGTCGGTATATGCTCCTTCAAGTACAAGCTTGACAATACCATCGCCAGCTGGGAACAGGTATCTGGCACCAGCCAGGTAGCCCAGTGCTGTAGGGCGGGCAGAATCGTCGTTCTCTATAGAAAGCTTCATCTCGTCCATTGCAACCTGTGCGTAGAGGTCGAATCCCCGGAATATGGCATAATCTGCCTCAAGGGAGAAGATTACGTTGCTGTATTCAGGCGCGAATACGCTGTGGAACAAGGATACAGGATTCATGTTGCCGTATTCAGGATATTTGTTTCCGAATATGATTCCTTCGGTGGCAGCCATGGTGAACTTGTCGGTTATGCGGGCCTCGAGACGATGGGCTACGAAAGCCTTGTACCGTTCACGGAAATTCTCGTAATGGGTCTGGGTAAGTCCATCGCCCTGTGCATCAAACTCTTTTTCCTCCGGGGTGAAGTATGATTCAAGGTTGGCATAGACAACAGAGTATTTAAGCACTTTCCAATAGGTGGTGAATTTTAGGAAATTATACCAGTCGGCCCAGTCGGAGAGAACCATGTTTCCAGTCTCGCCGTTTCCCCAGCTGAGTTTGTCGCGGCCCAGCTGCACATTCCAGTTCTGTCCTCCTATGGACATGAAAGCCCGGTATGGAATGGAGGCATCGATATACTGTATATTCTCAGGAGCATTGGTATAGTCATAATCGCTGTCGTAAAGGACATCGTGGGCCTCCCGTATTGAAAGATCCACATCTATGTACATATGGTCCCAGAGCCAGAACTCAAAGGGAATGTCGAAAAGGGGCAGCCGCTCCTCGTAGCCATGAACCCATTCCTTGCGGTCATCGTTGGTCTTGAAGAAACCCTCAAGGTTGACAGTGCCGCTAATGGAGGCAAAGGCCTTCTCCTCCTTGCCGAACAGGAGCTTCTTGGAAAGCTTTTTCTGTATATTCTCGTAGGCCAGCTTTGCAGCTCCGGTAAGCTTTTCGGGCTGAATCTTCTTAAGGATATGGTCAATCTCGTCCTCGCTCCAGGGGCGTGCATAGGAAGGGGGCGCAAAGCCGTTCATCATATAGAGGGCGTCGATATCCTGGTAGATCTCGTTGTCAAGAGCTATGATCCGCTGTCTGTTGCTGGTCTCTGCACCGCAGGGAAGAATGCAGAGCACTAAAAATATCAATAGGCCTGCCATTTTGCGCCAAGCGCAAGGATTCCTCTCCATTTGTCCTCTCCTTTTATGCTGTCCTTGTTCATGGTGTAATCCACTGTGAATGAGCCGAAGAACTTTATGCCGTAGTATGGGATTCTGTATTCTGCATGCAGTGTCCAGTCCAGATTGCGCTCTTTTACAATGCCGCTTATGCCATGGTCAAGGAAGTTGTAGTTGTCGTCCCAGTTCTTGTAGGCTCCGCCGATATCCCAGCCTATTCCAGGATCGTGGGCGTGGGTGTTGATGTTGCCGTAGCCGTGCTCGATGAACCAGAACGAAAGGCCATATACCAGATTCGGGGTCTGGTTGTAGGTCACATCCACATATACCATCTGTGAGTTAGGCGGCAGGAAGTGACCGAGGTTTGAGCCGTAGTGGGAATAGCTGTTCCGCTTGTCACCGGAGAAAAGCTTATGGGTGTACATCCAGTGGGACAGATAGGTATATTCCATGGTCAGGTCAAACTTGGGCAGGGCATCATAGATTTTGTAACCTACAGTTGCTGCCCCTATATTGTGGAAATAGTTTATGTTTAGGGCCTGGTCGAAGTCCCAGTCATCAAGGAAGAGCGAGAAGTAGAGCTTGAGCTGCCAGAACCGGAAGGTGAAGTCCATGCCGCCGAACTTGTTGTCCTTGTCACCATCTGCAACCTCGCTTATGTAGTAAAGCGAGAATGGATTTATGTATGAAAGGGCAAAGCGCTGGGAGTAGACTACAGCCTCGTAGATTGAGAACTTGAACCAGCTCCAGGGCTGATATTCAAACCGGTGGGCCGAGATCAGCTTGTCCTGGTCCTCGGTGGCACCCCATGCCTCGTTGTCCCGCAGGAAACCTGTCATCCAGCTGTAGTACATCTTTTTCCCGATAGGGATGTCGTAGAAAATGTAATCGTAAGGCTTGGATGTCCTGGAAAGAGAGAGTGATGCAAGCTCGCCGGGACCCCAGTTAAGGGAATTGCGTCCTACCGAGATATGGGATGGCCCTACATTCACAGAGACCTGGCTTACCTGATCCATGCGGATGGAGAACTCAGGATCCCCCAAGCTGTGGATTGCGTCGTGGTTAAAGCCTTTGTCACCTGTCTCCAGGTTGTAAGTGTACATATTGAAGTCTGGGTAGTGCGGATAGTTGTACTGTCTGCAGGGGAAATCCTCCCATGTGTCCATGACTCCGTAGATATCGGAACGGAGCCCCAGGAACACATTTTCGCCCAGGTAGAGGTCTATCATGAACTCGCTGCCTAAGTCGGCAGAGGTGTTCTTCATTTTGGCTACATTTGTGTTGAGCCCGATATGTGGTGCCAGGTTGACATCGGCACCGAACTTCCCGGCCTGATGATGGAACAGATTGAACTTATCGCCTTCAAGCCTTTTCATGTAGCTTTCCAGCTCCTGAACCTCACGTTCTGCGAACTTCTCAGGATGCTCCATATAAAGAGCGCGTACTTCCTTAAGATATTCCATAGCACGCTTTTCGGTATAAGGCTTCACATCCGGCAGATTGTAGATCCAGCCCTTGGAATAGCACTTGTCCAGGAAGGTGTAGATAGGGTCGTCATAGGTCAGGTTCTTGGTGGTCTGTGCGGTCAGGGGAAGCACAACCAGAACAGCCAGCAATATGAAAATCAGTTTTCTCATAAAATTCCTTTGATTTTATCCATGGCAGATTTAACTGCCTGATCCATATTGTAATATTTATACTCTGCAAGGCGGCCTGTAAAGATGAAGCGTCCTGTCTTCTCCAGCTTCTTCACCTCTTCCATATACTTGGCCCGTTTCTCCATGTTCTCCTTGGTCATAACCACATAGTATGGATGTCCTTTCTGCTTCGGGTATTCCATGCAGATCACTGTCTTGTCCGATTTCTCGCCTGTCATGTGCTTGAACTCGGTGATACGGGTGAAGTCGTAATCGTTAGGATAGTTGACTACAGGAGCCTCCTGATAGAACTCCTTGTCCACAGTCTTGAACTGGATATCGAGGGAGCGGTATTCCAGATTGCCGTACTTGTATTCGAAGAACTGGTCCAGAGCTCCGGTGTAGACGGTGATTCCATTCTCTGCATCAAAGAGAGAGCTCAAGTTTTCTTTGAGCTGGAAGTAGTCGCAGCCTGTCATAAGGGTGATGTCCTGATGATCCAGCATTTTCTCTGCCATCTTTGTATAGCCGCCGATCGGGATGCCCTGATACTTGTCTGAGAAGTAGCGGTTGTCCCGATTGGAACGCACTGGAATACGGGCTGCCACATCGGCCGAAAGCTCCTTTGGATCCCGCTCCCACTGCTTTATTGTGTAATTCTTGAAGAAGAGCTCATAGAGCCGCTCTCCAACCTGGCATACAACTGCGTCCTGGAAATTCTCGGAAGGAACATTGAAGTCGGAATTCTTAACCTCGTTCCGGAGGAAATCCTGCACATCCTGGGTTGAGATATTCTCGCCGAACACTGCATTCAGAGTGTCCCTGTTGATAGGGAACGGCACTGTCATGCCATGAACATAGCTGAGCACCCGGTGCTGGAACAGTCTGAATTCGGTGAATCTTGAGAGGAAGTCCCACACCTCTTTATAAACTGTATGGAAGATATGGGGTCCATGGGTATGGACTGTAACTCCAGCTTCCGAAAGGTAGTCGTGGCAGTTTCCTGCAATGTCCCTTCCTTTCTCAATAACCAGAACCTTTTTACCGGCCTCTGCCAGAAGCCGCGCTGCGGTACAGCCTGAAAGTCCTGCACCGATCACCAGACAATCATATTTCATCATATCCTCCTATGCTGAGAATGGAAGGAATGGTCCGTATGCCCTTGAGAGCCTTCTTCAGATCCTCCTTCCGGTCAATTTCTATTGTAACAAAACCCTCTATCCTGTCAGGTCCAGACTCCTGGATCTGGCCATCAATGATGTGGCCCTTATACTTCTTTATAGCATTCTCCACCTCGGCAAACAAGTCCTGGGCAGGATGTGCTGAAAGTTTATACCGTTTTACATACTTGGACGATACAGTGGCCCATTCCACCTTCACCATCCTTAAGTTTATCTCTTTTATGTTCTTGAGGATGGGGCAGTCCTTGCGATGCACCACTATTCCCCGGCCCACAGAGACATAGCCGACGATGTCGTCACCTACTGCCGGATTGCAGCATTTGGCCATGGTTATCATCATGTTCTTCTCGTCTCCCACCTTCAGGGTGACGCGGTCCTTGTCTATCACTTCCCGGACCATGTTCTTCATGTCATCCGGCAGTGTGACGACAGGAAGCCTCTTCTGTGGGGCGGGGGCGACGGGAGGCTCCTCCTTGTCCACCACTATTACGTTCCTGCCGATATGGAGGTGGTTGTTCTTGTTGAGCCACGCCCTTATCCTGGATCTTGCCCTTGCAGTCCTGACCTCCCGGAGCCAGTGCAGGTGCGGGTGGGCGCTTGTGTCTGTTATTATCTCCACAACCTGGGAGTTATGCAGCTCCTTGTCCAGCGGTATGATGATTCCGTCTGCCTTGGCTGCCATGCAGTGGTTGCCCACTTCGGAGTGGATATGGTATGCAAAGTCCAGGGCAGTGGAGCCGGTAGGAAGCTCTATCACCTCTCCCGCAGGGGTGAAGACAAATATGATGTCCCTTAGGATATCCTCTTTCAGGTCATCCAGGAACCTGGAGTTGTCCACATTGAACCGGTTCCAGTTCTTGAGCCGGTTGATCAGCGCTATCTCCCTTGGCTTGAAGTTGCCTGCCACCTTCCCCGACTTATAGAGCCAGTGGGCGGCGATACCATATTCTGCCGCAATATGCATGGCATAGGTACGGATCTGCACCTCCACAATGCGCCCTTCCTCGGCATAGACTGCTGTGTGAAGGCTCTGGTAGCCGTTGGGCTTGGGTATCGAGATGTAGTCCTTGAGCCGGTTCTCTATGGGTTTCCACATGCCGTGGATCACGCTGAGCATGGCATAGCATTCATTTACGCTCCTGCAGAATACCCTTATGCCGAAGATGTCGAAAAGGCCGCTGGGCTCAACATCATATTTGAGCATCTTCTTGTAGATGGAGTAGATGTGCTTGACCCGCGCCTCGGTCTTTATCTCGATTCCCTCTTTCTGGGCCGCATCCTTTATCAGCTCCTGCTGCCTCTCCAGGTACCGGGTTATCTTTGACTTCCGGTAGGCCACATAGTGCTTGATCTTCTGGTAGATGTCGGGCTTAAGGTATTTCAGGGCCAGGTCTTCCAGCTCCCCTCTTATCTCTGAAATTCCCAGCTGCCCTGCGATAGGGGCGTAGATATCCATGGTCTCCTGTGACATGAGTATCTGCTTCTCGGGCTTCAGGAACCTTAGGGTGCGCATGTTGTGGAGCCGGTCTGCCAGCTTGATGAAGATGACCCTGATGTCATTGGCCATGGCGATGATGATCTTGCGGATAGTCTCCACCGTCTGTATGGATTTGGACTGAGCCTTGATTATGTCTATCTTGGTTACGCCGTCCACCAGAGTGGCGACAGTGGGACCGAACTGCTGGGATATGAAATCCAGGGTGATCTCGGTATCCTCCACTGTATCGTGGAGCAGGGCTGCTATTATTGTCTCGCAGTCTAAGTTCAAGTCGATGAGGATGGATGCAACCTGGATGGGGTGGATGAAGTAAGGCTCACCGCTGGCCCGCTTCTGGTCTGCGTGCCAGATCTTGCCGAAGCCTGCTGCCCGCATTATCCGCTCTATGTCGGCCTCGCAGTAGTTGCCGTTGAGGAGTTTGGCTTTAAGAATGTCCAGGTCTTTCTCAATCCTTGCCACAGTAGCATCCTGCTATCACCCGGTCCCTCCCGGCCAGGTCTTTTCTGATTATTATATCATTATATTTATATTTTTCAAATTCTATTTTTATAGCACCCATCTGGGCCGGGTCTGCCTCAAATAGCAGGCGGCCTCCGCTCAGCAGGTGGCCAGCGGCTTCGGCTATTATACGGCGTATGAAATCCAGGCCATCCTCGCCGCCGTCCAGGGCCAGCTTAGGCTCGGGCCAGCTTGCGTTTTCCATCCTGGCTGTTTCCGAGCGGGTCAGGTATGGCGGGTTTGAGACGATTACATCGTACTTTCCGGTGATTGAACTTAAAAGGTCACTTTTATAGGTCACAATCTGACCCGATACCTGACCCTTTAAGTGACCTGATAAAAGTGTCTCTGCATTGCGGCGGAAAACAGCCAGGGCCCCATCCGAGATGTCGGAGGCCTCCACCCGGGCTTCTGGCACAGTGCGCTTTATGGCAATGGCTATGCACCCGCTTCCGGTGCACAGATCCAGCACCCGGCTCCCCGG
>JAFZIU010000053.1 GCA_017554185.1 Spirochaetia bacterium | reverse complement strand
GCTGCTTCGCCTATCTTGCCGGGGCAGGCACAAATGTGGCAGAGGGCGTCGCCCCTGCCGCTCAGCAGCCTTGCGGCTGTGGCAGCCAGTGCGTTTTCGTCCTGGGCTGGCAACTTTCCATCTTTAAGCAGTGCGTAAGCGTTTATGAAATCTTTTAAAAGGTAATCGTTATATGCGTTCTTAAGGGCTTCCAGCAGGAATGCCTCCACTTTTGCCTTGTCCTGGTATTTGGCCAGATCCTTCACAGCTTCGGTCAGCACCGGCTGCGGCTGATATCTTTCCGAGAATGAATTAATAAGGCCGTAGGTGGCAAACTCGGTATATGCGTTCTGTATGATTGCATCGGGCTGTGTCAGCTCAAGCTGTGCATTCACCTTAAGCTTCTTTGGAATGAACCTGGAGAAAAAAATGCGTCCTTTGACCTGGATGGAAACCTCTTTTACCTCGAATCCGTTCTTCTTGAAAGCTATGGTGTAGCTTCCCTTGGGGAAAAAGGCCTTGCAAGGGGTTGCACCTACATAGGTGGTGCCGCTCCACACCGATGTTAATTCTGGATCTGAACTGAAGACAACGACAGAACCGCTGTTCTTGAGCCCCGGGTAGACCAGGAGGAAAAACAGGATTGCAGCGAGGAGGATAGAGTAGAGTATAAACAGGTATTTTCCAGGCTTCATCCCCAGAAAATTCTTCAATTTCACATCCATACTTCAATTATATGTAATTGCTTTATCCCTTGTCAACGGAATATGAATATGATACATTTAAAGCGTATGGAAAGGCTCTACGACGCGCTTCAGCACTACACCGAAAAATATCTCACATATAGGAAGAGAAAAAAGGAAGAGCGCATTGAAAAACAGAAGCACACAAACCAGATCGTCGACTGGATAAAGTCCTTCCTCTGGGCTGCCATGGTGGTGCTTATCATCAACCAGTACCTGTTCCAGGCCTACCAGATTCCATCTGGCTCCATGATGAACACCCTGCTTATCAGGGACCGCCTTTTTGTGAACAAGCTTATATATGGCCCCGAGCTTATCCCAGGCATGGGCAAGCTGCCCGGTCTTAAAAACCCGAACAGGGGAGATATAATCATCTTCGAAAGCCCCACATATCTTTCCAAAGGACCTGTCTTCGATATAACCCAGCGCATCCTCTATATGCTTACCCTCTCTCTCTTGGATATAGACAAGGATTCTTACGGAGAGCCCAAGGCCCATTTTCTTATCAAGCGTGCTGTGGGAGCAGGCGGCGACAGGATCCGCTTCAGGAACGGCAATATGGAGCTCCGCCCGGCCGGTGCTCCGGAATGGATTAAAGAGGCT
Source organism: Spirochaetia bacterium (assembly GCA_017554185.1). Lineage (GTDB taxonomy): Bacteria > Spirochaetota > Spirochaetia > CADAEX01 > CADAEX01 > CADAEX01. The sequence goes on along the minus strand of JAFZIU010000053.1, from coordinate 14,203 downwards.
GATTTCCGCCAGCAGGGGTGTGTGCCCGCCGAGGTGCGCCGTCTGGTGGCCGATTCCGACTATCCTCTTATAAAGAAGGCAGGGGAGGCCGGAGCCCTGTATGACCATGGCTTTGAGATTTCTGCCCAGGACAGGGCTGTGATAAAGAAGCTTGACTCAGGCTATGTGGATAACCTGGCCTTTGCAGAATACAGGACCCGCATGAACCATGCCATAGACCCTTCTGATGTAGGAAGCCGTGTCAGCTGGAGAAAGAGCAGCGAAGGCTGGTACATCCCAGAGGGCTATATCTTCCCGCTTGGCGAGAACCGGGACAACTCCCGTGACGGCCGGTACTTCGGCCCTGTGGCCAAGAGCAAGGTGCTGGGGCAGGCATATATCATCTACTGGCCTCTTGATAGAGCCGGGATTGTCAGATAATGGGAAAATACTATAAGTTCCCCCGCAGATACTATAACCGCAACAAGGTGCGTAAGCCCTTAAAGCCCAGACATATTTTTAATCTTTTACTGCTATGCCTTATCTTTTATCTTCTGTGCAGCTGGCTTTTTGCGGGTGTCTACCGCTGCGGAAGCGATTCCATGAGCCCCTGGTGCAATGCCGATGACAGGCTTGTGGCAGTGCGCACCTTTTACACCACCCTTGACCGTGGAGATGTGGTTCTGTCAGTTCCTGCTTTCTATCACAATGCACCTGTTTGGCTTCGGGCAATAGATTCGGTGGTACAGCTATGCACATTCAATCATTTCAGCCTGTCGGAAGTTTTCGGCTATGATACCGGATTCACTGTAAAGCGCATTGTGGGGCTTCCGGGAGATACTGTAAAGATTGTGGATGGCCATGCATATATCCAGATCAAGGGAACCAGCTTTTTCCTCCCCGAGTCGGACCTTGGGTTTGCAGAAGAGATAACACCTACCGAAGTTGAGATGCTTAAGAATGTACCTCCTGTCAAAGTGGAGGAGGGCTGCTGCTACCTTTTGAGCGACAACCGCAGCTTCCTGTCCGATTCCCGGAGCATGGGGACTGTGGAGAAGAAAAGAATCTATGCAAAAGTCATATACTGCCTTAAAAGCTTTAAAAAATAACTCAGAAGCATCCCTCTATATCCACATCCCGTTCTGCAATTCAAAGTGCAGCTACTGCGACTTCTTCTCTGTCACAGACCACTCCCTTATGTCTTTCATACTGGATAAAACCATAGAGCAGACTGCCCGGTACATCGACTATTTTGGCATCCGTCAAATCCCCACTGTGTACATCGGGGGAGGAACACCCACCTCTCTGCCCTTGCCGCTCTTGGAGAAACTCTTTTCTTTTATCGCTTCTCTTCCCTTGGAAGAGGGGGCTGAATGCACCATCGAGGCAAACCCCGAGACCATAAATCTGGAGCTGATCAGGCTTCTTTCAGGCTCCTGCATGAACCGCCTCAGCCTGGGCATCCAGTCATTCTCTGACACCACATTAGGAACATTGGGCCGCCACTGCAACTCAAAGACTGCCCTTAAAGCCCTGGACTTGGTAAAAGTACACTGGCAGGGTTCATTAAGCCTTGACCTTATCTCCTCTGTTCCAGGCCAGACTGTATCCGACTCCATCTCAGATATAGATACTGCCATCTCCTTCAACCCGGATCACATCTCCCTTTATGCCCTCACTATGGAGGATGGGACACCTCTTGCCCGGCAATACGACCCCGATTCCCAGGCCATTGACGACAATGTCTGGATTATTGCTGCAGACCACTTGGAGATATCGGGCTACAGACGGTACGAGGTCTCAAACTTCGCCCTTTCCGGCCACCAGTCAAAGCACAACACCCGCTACTGGAAGCTTCTTCCTTACATAGGAACCGGACCCGGCAGTGTATCAACCCTGCATGACAAAAGCGGACTTTTCCGCATAGCCAATGTGCCGGACCTTGATAAATATCTGGAAAACACAGGTCTTCTATGCGGTGCCGAGACCGAAGAGATCACCGGAAAGAGCTATATCTTCGAGTACCTGATGATGGGATTCCGCATGACAGCAGGCATCAGGAAATCAGACTTCAGAAGCACCTTCGGCATGGAAATAACCGAAGTGATTCCCGAGACACTGTCAGAGTGGAAGAATAAAGATCTTGCAGTGGAGACCGAAGAGTCGATAGCCCTCAATAAGGGCGGCCTTCTTATTTTGAATCAATTCCTTTTAGATACACTCTCTGAGCTTGAATAGTGGAACTTCATCCCTATTGCCAGAGGCACAGCCATGCAGGAGAAAAGGGCGCAGATCTTGAATGCGCTGGCCATGGTGAACAGGTCGCTGAGCCAGCCGGTCAGGGTCAGTGAGATTGCGATAGTGATAAAGTCGAACATGCTGTAGATGCTGCTTGTGGTAGTGGGGTTCTCGGCTCCCTGGTCCTGCATGAGGGCCATAATCACAGGCGCGCTGGAGAAGGAGAAGAAGCCTGTGAGGACTATGAAGATCTCCATAAGCACTGTCTGTCCTGGCAAAAGGCTGAACATTACAAAGGCAAACATCAATATAGGGGTGATGACCTTGATGAATATCAATGTGTTAAGCTTTCCCAGCCGGTCTGCGATGATGCCGGACAGGAAGGTGCCGGCCACTGCCGCAAACTGGAGAGCCGAAAGAGATGCACCTGCAAACCACAGGGAATAGCCACGCTCTGTAAGGTATGTTGGAAGGAACGAGTTGAGCACCGATGCTACGAAAGCTCTTGCCAGGGAAAGGAGGAAGCAGCAGAGGAAGAACCACTTGTACTTCATCAGTATCTGGCCGAAAGGAGCCTCTGCTTTCTTTGCCTTTTTGACCTGCGCTCCTGCACCCTTGCTGCGGAACTTGAAGAAAATAATCAGGGCAGTGACCAGAGCAATGGGGAACAGGAAGTATATCCGTCTCTCTCCCCAGGCTGCCACTGCGGCCAGCACTATAATCGGGCCGAAGCCTCTTGCCAGCTCGCCGCCTGTCATGAAGAAGCTCATCCCGGCTCCCGAGTAGGAGCCTGCGTGCTCCCGGGTCATGACCATGGCCGGGATATGGTAGAAGCAGGCGCTTATTCCCATTATAAGGATAAGAAGGCACAGCACCCAGTAGGTGGGGGCCAGCGTGATGCAGCAGATTGATGCCGATGTCACCAGCAGGGTAAGGCAGATTATAAGCCGGTTGTCGCTTTTCTCCACCACCTTGCCTATTGCCGGGTTAAGCAGTGCCGGGAGCCGGTGGAACAGGGATATCATTCCTCCCATGGTGTAGTTCATCCCCAGGTTCTGGATAAGGATAGGCAGAAGAGGCGACACAAAGTGGCTGAATATATCGTGGGAGAAGTGGGAAAGCCCCATCAGAGAGACAGAAAAAATATCAAACTTCTCTTTCTTTTCGCTCATTTTTCGGTAATTCCTTTCTCAAACCAGCCGAAAAGGGCATCAATCCGGTTGGCTATAGCGTTGTTCACCCTCTTTTCCAAGAAGGAAGGGAGCACTGCAGGCTTGCATGCTCCGGTGCTGGACACCTGAATCTCGTTCTCGGTGATAACTATGTCCATGGTGATGTTGAAGCACTGGGCATCTATTGCCTTTATAAATCCATATTTCAGGGTGTCCATGTTGGTTATCTTCAATTTGATGTGGCTTTCTTCGAAAAGATAGGAGAACTGATACACGTTGTCCTTGAATCGTGAATCTTCAAGCATTCCGTAGATATCCAGGCTCTGCGGCAGGGGAGGAACCAGGTGATGGTCTTCAATCCTGTTGGCGTTGCGAGGTTGATCCACTGTATAGGCATCGGTGAAGAGTGTGGTAACCTTATTTTCTCTCTGGGAATAGTACTGTGTTCCCTTGATGGTGGAGAGGCTTGTAAGGTAATTCACGATGTCTACAGTGCTCTTGCCGTTCCTCTCAAAGGTGGTCTTGCACTCTACCCGTACCTCGCCATCTTCATTATATATTTTTCTTGTCTTCTCGACTGCAGAGGCAGAGAAAGCCAAAGCTGTCAGAAGAAACAGGAGTGATAATCTTCTCATAATTTAATGATAATAATAAAACAAAAAATAGGAAATGACTATATGTTTTTTTTGTGATACAATTTAAATATGAAAGTACGCCCGGCATCAAGTTCAGACATGGAAAGGATAATGAAGATAGAGGAGAATGCCTTTATTCTCAACATCCAGGAGACATATCAGACCTTCTCGTGCCGCATGACAGCTTTTCCACAGGGCTTTCTGGTGCTGGAGGACGACAGGGGAGCAGTCCAGGGCTATTTTTCCAGCGAGCTGTGGGAGAAACTGCCCGATAACAACAAGGTGTTCATACTGGACCACGATCCGTTAAAGGTGCATAAGGCGGATGGAAAGCTGCTCTATGTAAGCTCTTTCGCCCTTATGGGCAGCCTTAGGGGCAGGGGGCTGGGAAAGCTTTTCTTCAGGGAATGTCTTAAAGAGGTGCGGAAAGCAGCTCCTCAGATTGACCAGGTTATACTTATAGTAAGCCAGGAGTGGGGCAGTGCCCGCCATATCTACGAGGAGCTGGGCTTTAAATCTATCCGCCAGATTCCGGGATTTTTCCCGTCTGATATAATTCCAGGCGGTGCCGACGGCATCGTTATGATAAAAACATTGGAGGAAAATGTATGAAAAAAGTTCTGTTGTCTTGTATTTTCTTTGTTCTGCTGGCTGGGTATGTGATTGCCGACCAGAGCCGCATACCCTCTGCTGTAGCAAAAAGCTTTGATTATGATGATGGTTCCAGCACTGTAGTTAAGATTTACCAGCGGCCTATGAACCAGTATCCAGATTATGTTGTCTTTAAATATGTGGATGTGATGAACCAGGCGCTCCGCTATAAGAAGGCTCATCCACAAGAAGAGGTTTCGGTACGGTTTGCCATGTACAGTCTCTCTCCAGATATCTGCTTCTATTTTGATGAATCTGATCCGAAATATGGTGAGATCACCTCTGAAGCTAAGCCTGGACAGACCGAGAATATTCTGGAGTCCATAGTGCGGCTTGCAAAGAATGGAGTCAAGGTGGACTTTGTCGTGCAGTCCAATGTCACTTCCAAGATGGAACCCTATTTCAGCGAAAGCTGCATTGCAGACCCATCTAAGAAGGTATCTGATTTCCTTGATTTCCATCGTGTCATGTGGGGCGGAGAATCGGAACAGCAGATGCATGCCAAGTTCATAACTGCAGACAAGGCTCTTGATGATGACGGCACAGTGCTCTCCAATGTAGTATATCTTGCCTCCCACAATGTGGATCCTCTCTATGACAGTTTCTATAAATCCACACAGGAGCGGGCCCAGACTGGTGTGCTTATCTATGGAAACAAGGGGATTTTTGATGCATTCAACAAGTATCAGCAGCTGGTGGGACAGAATATAAATGACCAGAAGAATTTCCAGAACCAGGTCCGGGCAGCCCATGAGGCAAAGAGCCTGAATTACAGCGACCAGTATTTCCACACACATTTTACCCCGGTGCTATCTGTAATGGAGTTTGACCCGTTTGCACCGGACAACCTAAGCCCGGCAGTGGAGAAGGAAAGTGCATGGGATACAGAGAACAATGTCTTTGCAAAGTATATGGAGGAACTGGTTCATTCCGACCAGGGGCCGCGCCTGTTCTATGCCAACGTGTATCACTATAAGACATCCTACACCGACCTGTTCGGATGGAAGATGTTCAAGGCGCTCCGGGGCCTCTACTTCGGACCGAAATATGACAACAGCTCCGACACCTATACAAAAGAGCAGCAGGCTCAGGATCTTGAACTTCTGCAGAAGAAGAAACTTAAGCCAGATAAAAAGAGTCCTCTTACAACAAAGTGGATTATCGAGACATCAACAACACCTCACCGGTTCTCGGATGGAACTGGATTCCGCAAAGGAATGGACCTGATCTCCGGCAACAAAGCCCTCTATTTCAAGGCAGACCATAAGTACCAGAGCCACTGTAAGGATGTGCTTTTCTCCTACATGAAGGATGGAAGCCGGAAGTATGTCACTATCTCCGGTTCCACCAACCTTAAGCGGGACGGCAATGCCAACAAGGCCAACGCCTCTGTTGCTATTTTGGAAAACGAGAAAGATCACAGCATCTTTGATGCTTATAAGAGCTTTATCGACGGTATTGTAGACGCAATAAAGTGATCACCACCAGCGGCTTGCCATCACGGCAAAGCCGCACAGGCAGGCGGCCTCGGTGCGGAGCACCCTGCTCCCCATGGAGCAGAGGGTAAAACCATAATCCAGGAGCAGCTTCCGCTCCCGGTCGCTCCAGCCGCGTTCGCCCCCTACGGCCATTATGGTTTTACCGGCCGCCAGCGGGGCTTTCTGCAGTGGTATGGTGTACTGGTAGTTGTCCAGCGCTATTTTGTTCTGGAATTTATCGGCATTTTTCTCCAGGAAAGTATCCAGGGAGTAGTGGACTGTTACCTCTGGTATGTAGGGGGTTGCACCCTGCTGGGCTCCCTCCACCAGAAGCGGATAATACTTATCTTTTGACCACAGGTTGCCGTTTGAGTATGACTTTTCTGTCTTGTCTGTCTTTCCCAGGTAGATATGTTCTGCCCCTATGGTGCACAGGTTCTTGAACACCTTCTTGGCATCGATGGGTCGGATGATGGAGCAGAAAACCGAGATAGGGTACTCGCTCTCCACCTTTTTAGGCAGGGTCTCGTGGCTCAGCTTTATCTTCTGGTCATCAATTTCCTGTATTGTGAATTTCTCGTAGGAACTGTTTATTATTCCACCTTCGAAAGTATCGCCGGCTTTCAGCTTGAGAATATTCTTTATGTGCTGATACCGTACATCATCGGCATTCAGGGTGGTGATATCTTCCTCTGGAGAGAACAGTATTATATTCATTTCTTCTCAAGTTTCGAGGGCTTAAGCATCTTGGCAGGGTCCACAATCTTCTTGAATTCATCCTCGATCATCAATCCCAGATCCACTGCGGCCTGGCAAAGTGTACTCCCTGTCTTGTGGGCAGCCTTTGCTATCTTTGCAGCATTCTCATACCCGATTTTATGGTTCAATGCTGTCACCAGCATCAGGGATTTCTCCATATATTCCTTAATTTTCTCTTTGTTTGCCTTGATTCCCTGGAAGCAGTTGGTCCTGAAGCTGTTCATTGCATCGGCCAGCAGTGTGGCGCTCTGGAGCAGGTTGTAGATGATTACAGGCTTGAACACATTGAGCTCGAAGTTGCCCGATGCACCTGCCATTGCTATTGCAGTATTGTTGCCCATAACCTGGACGCATACCATGGTCATGGCCTCGCACTGGGTGGGGTTCACCTTGCCGGGCATGATGGAGCTTCCCGGCTCGTTCTCCGGTATGATAAGCTCGCCGATTCCGCACCGCGGGCCCGATGCCATCCAGCGCACGTCGTTTGCAATCTTCATAAGTGCTGTTGCCAGTGATGTATAGGTGCCGGAAAGGGCCACCAGGCTGTCGTGGCTTGCAAGGGAAGCAAACTTGTTTGGGCTTTCCAGGAAGGGGAGTGCTGTCATCTGTGCTATGTAGTCTATAGCCTGTGAAGCAAAGCCTTCATAGGTATTGAGCCCGGTCCCCACCGCAGTGCCGCCGAGGGCCAGTAAATAGACCTCTTCAAGGCTCTGGAGAATGCGGTTTCTTGCGCTTTCAAGCTGTGCCCTGTAGCCCGAGAATTCCTGTCCCAGAGTAAGGGGTACAGCATCCTGCAGGTGTGTCCTTCCGCACTTTATGATATCCTTGAACTCCTCTTCCTTCTTCTGTGCTGCCTCTATAAGGGCCTCAAGAGCAGGAAGGAGCTTCCTCATTGTTATCTCTGCAGCAGCAATGTGCATTGCAGTGGGGAATGTGTCGTTGGAGGACTGCCCCATGTTCACATCGTCATTTGGGTGAACCGGCTTCTTGCTTCCTCTCTCCCCGCCCAGAATCTCAATGGCACGGTTGGAGATGACCTCGTTCACATTCATGTTGGTCTGGGTGCCGCTTCCTGTCTGCCAAACAGCCAGCGGGAACTGATCAGCCATCTTTCCGTCCAGGATCTCGTCGCAGGCCTGCACTATGGCATTCTTCTTCTCTTCAGCCAGCTTCCCGGCATCAAAATTGGCCAGGGCCGCCGCCTTCTTAAGGACAGCAAAAGCTCTTATGACATCTGGCGATATCTTCTCTGTCCCTATCTTAAAGTTTTCCAGAGACCTCTGAGTCTGGGCTCCCCAGTATGCACAGGAGGGAACTTTAACCTCTCCCATGGAATCTGATTCAATTCTGTATTCCACTGCCAACTCCTTGCTTATTTATATTAAAATATATATAATCTGTCAAACAGAATAGGAGGATTCTCATCAAATGAAAGCAGTTGAGCTTGAAAAGAACTATGACCCGAAAAGCTTCGAAGATAAGCTTTATGAGAGCTGGGAAAAGACAGGCCAGTTCCTGCCGCGTTATAAAGAGGGCGTAAAACCTTTTGTAATCGTAATTCCTCCTCCAAACGTCACCGGCGTCCTCCATATGGGACACGGACTCAACAACTCACTTCAGGATATCCTTATCCGGTACTATAGAATGAAGGGAATTCCTACACTTTGGATTCCTGGAACCGACCACGCCGGCATTGCCACTCAGAACGTAGTGGAGAAGCGCCTTATGAAAGAGGGCAAGACCAAGCACGACTTAGGCCGTGAGAAGTTCATCGAACGCACCTGGGAAGTGAAGAAGGAGCATCATGCCATCATCACCAAGCAGCTTAAGAAGATCGGTGCATCTGTAGACTGGACACGGGAACGCTTTACTATGGACGAAGGCCTTTCACAGGCAGTACGGGAAGTATTTGTAACCCTGTACGAGCGGGGACTTATCTATAAAGGCCAGTACCTTGTAAACTGGTGTCCGCGGTGCGGCACAGCACTTGCCGACGACGAAGTTGACCACATAGACACAGACGGAGCAATGTACCACATCTGGTATGAATTTGCAGACGGTCCGGCTCCTGACGGAAGCACACGGATTGAGATTGCAACCACCCGTCCCGAGACCCTCTTGGGCGATACTGCAGTTGCAGTGCATCCAGATGATGAGCGGTACAAGGCTATTGTAGGCAAGAAGCTCAAGCTTCCTCTGACAGACCGGGTTATCCCCATCATCGCCGACACCTATGTAGACAAGGAATTCGGAACCGGTATGGTCAAGATCACCCCTGCCCACGACCCTAACGACTGGGAAGTAGGAAAGCGGCACAACCTGGAAGTGATCAACATCCTTAATCCGGACGGCACACTTAACAATAACTGCCCCGAGAAATACCGTGGCATGACCTGTGCAGCTGCAAGAGAGCTGGTAAATCAGGATTTGAAGGATCAGGGACTCTTCAAGGGAGAGGAGAAGCTGGTTCACTCTGTAGGACACTGCTACCGCTGTAAGACTGTGGTAGAGCCGTTCCTTTCATATCAGTGGTTCGTAAAGATGCGTCCGCTGGCAGAGAAAGCCCTTAATGCATGGAAGAAAGGGGAGATTGTGTTCCATCCGCAGAAGTGGGAGAACACTTATACACACTGGCTTGAGAACATCAGGGACTGGTGTATTTCCCGTCAGCTCTGGTGGGGCCACAGAATCCCTGTATGGTACTGCGACAAGTGCGGCGAGATGATTGTTGCCCGGAAGGATCCGGCTAAGTGCCCTAAGTGCGGACACGACCACCTGCGGCAGGACGAGGATGTGCTGGACACCTGGTTCAGCTCATGGCTGTGGCCTTTCTCCACACTGGGATGGCCAGAGAAGACCGACGACCTTAAGAAATATTACCCCACCAGCACTCTGGTTACTGCATATGACATCATCTTCTTCTGGGTATCCAGAATGATCATGGCAGGCCTTGAGTTCACCGGCGAGGTTCCTTTCAAGGATATCTATATCCACGGTCTGGTGCGTGACAAGCTGGGAAGAAAGATGTCCAAGTCCCTGGGCAATGGTATCGACCCACTGGACATTGTGGCAGAGTACGGCGCCGACGCCTTCAAGTTCACACTGGCATTCCTTGCTGCACAGGGTCAGGATATCCTTATCGACAGCGAGACATTCAAGTTCGGCTCCAAGTTTGCAAACAAGATATGGAACGCATCACGGTACATCCTGATGAACCTTGAAGGACGGAACCTGATTCCGCTTAAGGACATCGCCCTCAAGGATGTGGACAAGTGGATTCTCCACCGGCTCAACGAGACAGTGGCCGAGGTGGACAAGGCTATAAAGGGCTACCGCTTCAACGATGCGGCAAAGGCTATGTACGAGTTCTTCTGGAACGACTTCTGCGACTGGTATGTGGAGTCATCCAAGCTTTCGCTCTATTCCGGCGACGATGCCGAGAAGGACAGGGCTGTATCCCTGATCATCCATATCCTGGATGAATCACTCAGGCTGCTCCATCCGTTCCTCTCCTTCATCACCGAGGAGATCTACCAGAAGCTGCCGGAACACGAGGCAAGCATTGTGAACGCCCCATATCCTGAGTATACAGCTGACAGAGAGAACCCGGAGATTGCAGCCAAATTTGCATCGCTCCAGACCATCGTAAGTGCTGTCCGCACTATGCGTAGCGAGCTTACAGTGCCTCCTTCCAAGAAGGTGCGGGTAATGCTCAAGCTTGAGAATGCAGATCCGTTCTTCAAGGCAAACAGCAGCCTTATGGCACTCCTTATGTCAGCATCCAGCGTGGAACTGGTTGACCAGAAGCCTGCAGAAAGCGGATGTGTAATGGTTGCAGGCACCGGCTTTGAGGCCTATGTTTCTGTCAAGGACGTTATCGACGTACCACAGGAGATTGCTAAGCTTAAGGCCGAGATTTCCAAGAACGAGAAAATTCTGGAGAAATCACTCAAGAAGCTGGAAAATCCGCAGTTCATGAGCAAGGCCGCACCGGAGGCTATTGCCAAGGAGCAGGCTGCCAAGGAAGAGCTGACCACCCTTATTGAGAAGAAAAAGACATATCTTGCAGAATTGTCCTGATGGAGTAGAGAAGTGAGACTTAGTAAATACTTTTTGACAACATTCAAAGAGGCCCCGAAAGAGGCCGAGGTTATAAGCCATATCCTGATGATCCGGGCCGGCATGATCCAGAAGCTGGCCGCCGGTATCTACAACTATCTGCCGCTGGCACAGCGGTCTATTGCAAAGATAGAGAAGATAATCAGGGAAGAGCTGGACAAGAGGGGACTGCAGGAATGCCTTCTCCCTGCTGTGCAGCCGGCAGAGCTGTGGCAGGAAAGCGGCAGATGGGGCTACTACGGCCCGGAACTGCTGCGGTTCAAGGACAGGAAGAATGCAGACTACTGTCTAGGGCCTACCCACGAGGAAGTCATGACCGACATGGTGCGCAGGAACCTTAAATCCTACCGGCAGCTCCCCTGGAACATCTACCAGATCCAGACCAAGTTCCGGGACGAGGTACGCCCCCGGTTCGGCCTTATGAGAGGCCGCGAGTTTGTGATGAAGGACGCCTACAGCTTCGACGTGGACGAGGAATCTTCAATTAAGAGTTATTATCTTATGTACGATGCCTATACTGCTATCTTCAAACGGTGCGGCCTCAAGTTCAAAGCCGTGGATGCCTCCACCGGCGCCATTGGCGGCGAGCTCTCCCACGAGTTCCAGGTGCTGGCCGATTCCGGCGAGGATACCATCCTTTCCTGCTCCAAGTGCGATTACGCCGCCAATGTGGAGAAGGCTGTGGCCGACCGGGTGCTGCCTAAGCCAGACCGCAGCAATGTGGAAGAGATGAAAGAGGTTGCCACCCCTGGTCAGAAGACTATAGAAGAGATCTCCGCTTTCCTGGGCAGGAGTGCCGACCAGTTTATAAAGACTCTTATTTATATGGTGGACGACCAGCCGGTTGCAGTCCTGGTTCCAGGGGAGCAGGATGCCAACGAGGCTAAGATCCAGGGTGCTCTCCATGCCAACAGCGTAGTGGCTGCTGACGAGGAGACAGTAAAGCGGGTTACCGGGGCAGAAGTAGGCTTTGCAGGCCCGGTCGGCCTTAAAGAGAAGATCAAGATTGTTGCAGACAAGCAGATATACAGCCGTGTGAACCTGGTGTGCGGTGCCAACAAGACCGATTTCCACCTTACAGGCATTGACCCGGAGCGGGACTTCAAGGCCGACCTGGTGGCAGATGTAACCTTTGCCAAGGCAGGGGAGAAGTGTCCGCACTGCGACGGTGTACTGGAACAGTACCGGGGAATCGAGGTAGGGCAGGTGTTCCACCTTGGAACCAAGTACTCAGAGCCTATGCACTGTATCTTCCTGGACAAGAATGGCAAGGAGAGCACCGCGGTCATGGGCTGCTACGGCATCGGGGTAACCCGTACCATGGCTGCATTCATAGAGCAGAACCACGACGACAAGGGCATTATCTGGTCGCCTGCTGTGGCTCCCTTCGAGGTGGAGGTTATTCCACTCCAGAGCAACAACGAGAAGGTATGTGCCGTAGCCGAGGATATTTATAAGAAACTGGGCGACCTGGGTATCGATGTGTTGATTGACGACAGGGACGAGCGGGCCGGCTTTAAGATGAACGATGCCGACCTTATCGGGTTCCCGGTCCAGGTGCAAGTTGGTGCCCGTTCCGTGGAGAACGGTCAGCTGGAGATAAAGGCCCGCCGGACAGGCGAGAAGGTGCTGGTGGACATAGACAAGGCTGTTCCTTATGTCCAGGAACTGTTGAAGACACTTTAATTGGATAAAAAAAAGAGCCGCTTAAAAGCGGCTCTTTTTTATGCTTTGTGACTGAAATCACTCAGCTGCCATTGTGATGTGGTATTCCTCATCGGTCCAGTCTCTGTCAATGTCCATCTCGATTACATCACCCTTTCTCTCGAATACGTAGAATCTCTGGGTTTCATCGCATCTGAATGACATCTTGTTGCCTTCTACCTTCAGATCCTTCTGCTTTCCAGCGAAGTCATAATAGAGAGCACCGGTCTCGGCATCATACAGCTTGACATTGTTGTCAGCCTCAAATACCCACCTTGCATTCCAGTTTGTATCAACAGACTTTCCTTCTGGGAATTTTCCTGCTGCTGCAGGTGCTGCTTCTTTAGCTGGAATATCGCAGAGTCCCTTCCAGAACTTCTTAGCCTGTGCCAGAGGAGGAATTGCATCTGCATACAGTCCCTTCTGGATGCACTGCTCGCCCATAGCGAAGATCTGAACACCCTTTGTGTAAGGCTCTTTGGTCTTGCTTGCTTCTGGAACTCTGTCTCTATAGTACTGTGCTTCATAGTACAGAACGCCGGCCTTCACTGCTTCTTCTGGAACTTCTACTGGGTTCTCGCAGAGTCCTGACCAGAACTTCTTTGTCTGTCCGAGAGGTGCAAGAGAGTCAGTGTACATAGCTCTGTAGAAGAGTCCCTGGCCCATTTCGAAGATCTGTACACCCTTTGTCCAAGGCTCTACGTTCTTCTTGTTTTCTGGAACCTGATCCTGAAGAGCGAAGTCTGTGAGGAGCAGAGCATATGCTTTGCTTCCGTCTTCTGCAATCTCGATGTCAGCTGGATCTACAAGGCCTGACCAGAACTTCTTGACCTGCTTGAGGGCTGGGATAGCGTCTGCATACAGTCCGTTTGCAAGGCACTGCTCGCCCATGGCGAAGATCTGAACGCCCTTTGTCCAAGGCTCAACATTCTTCTTGCTCTCTGGAACCTTTGCCCTCAGGTCGATGTCGCAGAGGTAGAGGATAGCTGCTTCATAAGCGTCGGCAGATACTGCTGCCTGTGGAGCTTCTGGAGCAAGTTCTGCTGCTGCAGGAGCTGGGGTAGGCTCAGCTGCTGGAGCTGCCGGTGCAGGAGCTTGAGCTGGTTCTGCTGGTGTAGGAGCAGTAGCAGGCTCTGCTGCTGGAGCTGGTTCGGTTGCTGCTGATTCACTTGTCTTACAAGAGAAAGAACAGAATACGAGTACAACAATTGTTAATAAAACAAGTATTTTTTTCATTTCAATCTCCTTTTTTCTTGCAAATTTATCACATCTTGAAAAAAAAAAAAAGAGCCACCTTTCAGTGGCTCTTTATATGCTTTGTGATTGAAATCACTCAGCTGACATTGTGATGTGGTATTCCTCGTCGGTCCAGTCTCTGTCAATGTCCATCTCGATTACATCACCCTTTCTCTCGAATACGTAGAATCTCTGGGTTTCATCGCATCTGAATGACATCTTGCTGCCTTCT
>JAFZIU010000052.1 GCA_017554185.1 Spirochaetia bacterium | reverse complement strand
GCAGATACTGCTGCCTGTGGAGCTTCTGGAGCAAGTTCTGCTGCTGCAGGAGCTGGGGTAGGCTCAGCTGCTGGAGCTGGAGCTGCTTCTGCTGGAGCAGGTGCTGGTTCTGCTGCTGGAGCTGGTTCGGTTGCTGCTGATTCACTTGTCTTACAAGAGAAAGAACAGAATACGAGTGCAACAACAGTTAACAAAACAAGTATTTTTTTCATTTCATTCTCCTTTTCTTTGTCTATTGTATCATGTCTTTCAATAAAAGAAAACAAAAAATTTACAAAAATAACAAAAATAATGTATTTTTTTATAATATAGTAAATAAAAAGGCCATCCCCGGGGGATGACCTTATTCCAGCTTGTTGATTCAATCAGTGCTGGAGATGCATAAGGACGTGATATCCTTCGTCTGTCCAGTCTCTGTCGATATCCAATTCCATGTCTGTTCCCTCAAGTGCTTTCTCAAATATGTAGAAACGCTGTGTTTCGTCGCATCTGAAGGAAATTTTGATGCCCTTTCCAGCAGGCTCGAACTTGAAATTCTTGGTCTTGCCTTCAAAGTCGTAGATCAGATCTCCGTTCCTTGAGTCATAAAGCTTTATGGAACGATCTGCGTTCAATACCCAAAGACCATCCCAATTAGCATCAAGCCATTTCCCGACAGGGAACTCTGAAAGAGTTTTTGGAGCTTCTGGAGCTTTTGCTGTTGCAGGAACATTCTCTGTGGCAGGCTTTGCTGTTGGAATCGGTGTTGATTCCTGGGCAGGGGCCTTTTCCGGTGCCTTTTCAGCAGCAGTCTTTGTTGGAGCCGGAGGTGCTGTTTTGACTTGAGCAGCTGGTTTCTCAGTCTTGGCAGCCGACTTAGTCGCCGGTTCGCTTGTCTTGCAAGAGAAGAAACAGAACACAATTGCTGTGGCAATGAATAATACTAGTATTTTTTTCATTGTTTTTGTTCTCCTTGTCTATTTATTATCGGATTAAATAATCTTAATCTTTATGGTTTTTCCCGCATATTATCTCATATATGTAATAAATGGAACATTTTCAGATTGAAAACTCCCGGATAATGTATTAAAATAAACACAGCATATTTCAATGGAAGAGGAGTGAGAATCTCCCACGGACGCGCCACCGTGACAGGCAACCTGTAGGCTGTACCACTGGGAAACTGGGAAGGAGCCTATGGGGATGGGCTGTAAGCCCTGAAGCCTCAAGCCGGGATACTTTGGTATGCGGTAAGACGATTTGACTTCGCGATTTGGGTCGGAATCAGGAGCAGGGACACCTACGCCCACCGACTTCTTTTCTGCAGTCAGAAAAGGAGTGAATCTTGAAAAATCTCTTTATTTTGGCTCTTGTTATGCTGTGTGCAGTTATGCCTGCGTTCGCAGAAGTACGCATCGGCGGCGAGTTTGACTATTACATGGTCAATGGCTTTGACTCGGACAACGCAGCATCTTTTGCTGACAAATGGGACAAGGGAGAGCTGGATTTCAGGGCCTCTGCAGGCGACTGCAGCCGGGTTCTTATCGAGATTGAGGAAGACGGTTCTTGGGACGACGGGAAGGGAACCAGTCCAGAGGGAACCCCTTCTATAAATTATTTCCGCGTCCAGACCGACTGGGGCAAGTTCTTCGGCCTTGAGGAAGCCAGCATCAATACAGACATCGGCTTATACAGCTATCAGACATTCGACCGTGTTCATTTCACTGGATTCGGCTATGAGTATTCCGAGAACTTCTCTAACCCGTACATGCCCAAAGATTTTGGATTCAAGCTCTCCTTAAGCTTCTTAGGAGGCCTGGTGCAGCCTTATTACACTATGAGTTTTGATACTGTGCAGGCAACTGACAACAAGGGCAAGGCTACCCCCGACGGAGAGGCAACTTATATGATCGGTTCCGGTTTTGATTTTAAGAGCATCGGCCTTCCGCTCTGGCTGGAAGCATATTTTATGAAAGGAACTGCAAAAGATGCGAATCAGTTCGGTATTGAGGCTATGTATGACCTTGCTGTCGGCAGCATGAAGATTACATTAGGCGGTTTCTACCTTAATTTTACTAAAGCTCAGAGATCAAGATGGAGTGACCGCAGTGCAGATGCTGATGACAGAGGTTCCCTCTGGGGGTTCGGCACCAGGTTTGCAATGTCTGGTTTTGCAATTGATATAACCGGTGCAGGTCAGCTCGGCGAAGATTACTATGGAAAAGGCAATTATTCTCCCTTCTCTGTCCTTGCCGTTGACGCAGAGTATTTCTTCCTTAATTGGCTGGGACTCAATGCAGGGACTGCTTTTGCCTTCGGCGACTACAAGGAGCTTTCCGGCGACAAGACACTCCAGAGCATAGAGGCTGGTGTGGTGGTAAAGCCATCCAGAGGAGTACTCTACAAGGTTGGTTACATCTATGTTGACAAGGATGTTGCCGCCGGTCCGGGCACCCTCTTCAGAACACTGAACACCAAGAAGGTTACAGCAGAGAAGGGTGGCCTGTACTTTACGACAAAAATCGACTTCTGATTGAGGTTGAAAAAGTAGAGAAATAGTCATTTTAAAATACATATAGGAGGTATTAAAATGAGTAGAATGGTAAAAGGTTTATGCATTGTTCTTATTATCTGTATGCTTCCCGCATTTGCCTTCGGTGCAAAAAAGACAGACAAGGAACTTGCAGACGAGGTTGCTGCACTGATTGACGCTATCTACGTTCAGGAATGGACCTCTAAGACAGACAAGCAGTGTGCTGCTGCAAAGGCAGCATGGGACAAACTTACCGATGCACAGAAGGAACTTGTTGAGGGTGAAGAGGCAGATCCCGATTACTTCGGCCGCGATACCGGCGATGCCAAGAAGGATGACCCACGCAATGCTGATAAGATCGGCAAGAAGGAGCTTCTGGTAGTAAGCTTCGGTACATCTTTCAACGACAGCCGTGCAAAGGATATAAAGGGTATTGAGGATGCACTCCAGAAAGCATTCCCAGATTGGGCTGTAAGACGTGCATTCACTGCCCAGATCATCATCAACCATGTACAGGCCCGTGACGGCGAGAAGATTGACAATATGGAGCAGGCACTTGACCGCGCCGTGAAGAATGGCGTTCAGGTTCTTGTAATCCAGCCTACACACCTTATGCATGGTGCTGAATACGATGAACTTAAGGCTGCTGTAGACAAGTACTCTTCCAAGTTTGCCAAGGTTGCTGTTGCAGAGCCGCTCTTAGGCGAAGTGGGCAAGGATGCTTCCATAATCAATGCAGACAAGAAGGCCACAGCAGTTGCTGTCACTGCCGCTGCAGTCAAGGATGCCGGTTTCAGTACCCTGGAGGCCGCAGACAAAGCTAAGACTGCATTTGTATTCATGGGACATGGAACTTCCCATACTGCAAAAGTTTCCTATTCTCAGATGCAGGCACAGATGAACGCTCTCGGTTATAAGAACGTGTTTATCGGCACTGTTGAAGGAGAACCGGAGGAGACCGAATGCATGGAGGTCATCAAGGCAGTTGCAGCCGCTGGTTACAAGAACGTGATTCTCCGTCCTCTCATGGTTGTTGCAGGTGATCATGCAAACAATGATATGGCGGGTGATGAAGAGGGTTCATGGCTCTATAACTTCAAGGCTTCCGGCAATTTCGATAAAGTTGACCCGCAGATTGAAGGTCTTGGCCGTCTCCCTGCAATCCAGAAGCTTTATATCTCTCATACTCAGGCTGCTGTAGATTCACTGTGATGAAATATATTGCATTTTTCTGTTTTATTGCTGTAATCTGTTTCCCTGTCCTCGGCTCTCAGCTTGAGGACGGGGTCTATTCTGCCGATTTCAGGACCGACAGCAGCATGTTCCATGTGAACGAGGCGTATGACGGGAAAGGTGTACTTACTGTCGAGGGCGGCAGAATGACAATCCATGTCACTATGCCTTCAAAGCAGATCCTGAAGCTGTTCTGCGGCAAGGCAGCCGATGCCGCTCTTCCCGGTGCTGTTCTGATAGATCATACTATTGATGTGGTGACCCATTCTGATGGATTTGTGGAGAAAGCCCATGGTTTCGATATTCCTGTGCCATATCTGGACAATGACTTCGACTGTGCCCTTGTCGGCAAGAAAGGGAAATGGTACGACCATAAGGTTTCGGTCTCCAATCCTGTTCCTGCCGGAAAGGAGTCTGGAAAGACATCAGATGCCTCAAAGCCCGATTTCTCCTTTGGCCTCAAGGTCACAGGAAGCATGAAGCTTGACTTTGCAGATCAGTTCTCGGTGGACTATTACGAGGGGGGCT
Source organism: Spirochaetia bacterium (assembly GCA_017554185.1). Taxonomy (GTDB): domain Bacteria; phylum Spirochaetota; class Spirochaetia; order CADAEX01; family CADAEX01; genus CADAEX01. The sequence continues at coordinate 691 of JAFZIU010000052.1, read as the reverse complement.
ATAAGCTCATCACCCTGGCAGATGGCAGCCATTTCTTTATTGTACCGGAAGGGAAGACTCTTCCGGAAGGTGCAGACAAACTGGCTTTTCCACTTTATCAGCCTATAAAGAACATCTACCTTGCAGCCACATCGGCTATGTGCCTTTTCGATTCCCTGGACCGGCTTGATGCCATACGCCTGTCTGGAGCAAAGGCTGAAGGCTGGTATATTCCTAAGGCAAAAAAGGCCATGGAAGAAGGGAAGATTCTTTTCGCAGGCAGGTACAATGCCCCTGATTATGAGCTTATAACTGCATCAAAATGCCCTCTGGCAATTGAATCTACAATGATAGGGCATGCCCTTAACATAAAGAAGCAGCTTGAGCTGCTGGATATTGCAGTGCTGGTGGATCAGTCGGGACACGAAAATCATCCTCTGGGGCGTTCGGAATGGATCAAGCTTTATGGTGCGCTGCTGAACGAGGAAGAGAAGGCAGAACAGGTGTTTGCCGAGCAGGCAGGCTATCTTGCAGCTGTAAAGGACAGTGCACCTTCGGGTAAGAAAGTCGCTTTCTTCTATGTGAATTCATCAGGCAAAATCGTAGCCAGAAAAAGCGGCGATTATGTCAGCAGGATGATTGCTCTTGCCGGTGGAAAATATATCTTTGACAATCTTGGTGATGATTCCGGCAGGATGTCCACTGTTTCTCT
>JAFZIU010000051.1 GCA_017554185.1 Spirochaetia bacterium | reverse complement strand
CTGCAACATGGGCTGCTATTGAACTGGCAAAACGCAAGGAGAATGCAGGAAAGACTATTGTAGTGCTCCTGCCGGATACAGGTGACAGATACCTCTCTACTCCGCTCTTTGCTGAGTGACCGGGTTGATTTACCTACCAAGTCCGTGGTATAATAGGGTATGATTTCGACACGTGGAAGATATGCACTGAGAGTGCTTATAGATTTGGCAGAACACAGGAACGGCGGCTATATTCCTATGAAGGATATTGCAGACAGGCAGGATATTTCGCTTAAATACTTGGAGCGGATAGTGCCTGTGCTGACCCAGAGCGCCCTCATAGAAGGCGTCCATGGCAAGGGGGGAGGCTACCGGCTGGTGAAGGCCCCCGAGGATTGCCGGGTGGGAGATATACTGCGCCTTACCGAGGGGGACCTGGCGCCGGTAGCCTGCCTGGCACACGGGGCACCCCCCTGTGTCAGAGCGGCAGAGTGCCGCACCCTTGCCATGTGGAAGGAGTTCAACGCCCTTATCAACAATTACTTCGACGGCATAACCATAGCAGACCTTATGAAAAAGGGCGATATAGCCGATAACTACGTGATATGATATTTTCTTAATGCAGTTGACAAAAGTATACTCTGCCGTTATAATCGTTGAACATCGACGCAGGGTAGAGCAGTTGGCAGCTCGTCGGGCTCATAACCCGGAGGTCGTAGGTCCGAGTCCTACCCCTGCTAGCAATAAAAAAGCTCCTCATTCCGAGGAGCTTTTTTTATCCCTTTTCAGCGTGCTTATTTCAACATAGCTTCGATAGCCTTGATATTCTCCGGCAGGTACTTGCCCTCAAGGAATTCAGCCATTCCCTGGTCGCAGGCAGTGGCAATCACAGGTGCCATCGGCAGCCGGTCTGTCACAGTCACGCCGAATTTTTTGGCAACCTCGTCCAGGTGGCTCTCGCCGAATATCTTGATTTCTTTGCCGCAGTCAGGGCACTTTACATAGCTCATGTTCTCAACAAGACCCAGGACAGGAATATCCATAGCTTTGGCCATGTTCACTGCCTTCTCCACAATCATGCTTACAAGTTCCTGTGGTGATGTGACAATGATCACTCCGTCGATAGGAATGCTCTGGAATACAGTGAGGGCAACATCACCGGTTCCCGGAGGCATATCGATGAACATATAATCAATATCGCCCCAGATCACCTCGCTCCAGAACTGCTTTACAGCTCCGGCGATAACAGGACCTCTCCAGATCACCGGGTCTGCCGGATTGTCCAGAAGCAGGTTCACAGACATCACGCTTATTCCTGTCTTGCTCTTTACCGGCAGGAACGCATCTCCATCCTGCTTTGGATGCTCTGTTATTCCAAATGCCTTAGGGATGGACGGGCCGGTGATATCGGCATCCATGATTGCAGTTTTGTATCCTTTGTTGTTCATCATCACAGCCAGGATAGAGGTGATCAGGGATTTTCCCACGCCTCCCTTTCCGCTGACTACGCCTATAATCTTTTTGATATGTGTAAGTTCATGGGGCTTTTCGATGAAGCTCTGTTTCTCTGTCCGCTCGCCGCAGTTTGATGCGCAGTGGGAGCAGTCGTGGTTGCAATCTGCCATTTTAATTCTCCTTTTTCACAGTGAAGTTGACAAGCTCTTTATCGTCGGCCAGCAGGATAAGGATTGAATCTGCCTCAACAAAATATGGAATAGCTATTACACCACCTTTGGTCTTGGTAGAGAATACTTCGGTCCTGTTGCCTGTAGGATCTATGATCTGATATTTAAGTGTGATCGGCACCGGATAATCAGGAAGCGACCGCTCCAGGAGGCCGAACACTTTTCCTTCTTCCGGCTCTGGCGGCACTATCTGGAGCTGCATCATAGTTCCACGTCTTACCTCTGTCTCTGCCTCCGGTGTCTGGGCTACAACTGTACCAGGCTTCTCGTCTCCCATCTTATCCCTGAAGCTGAAAGCAAACGGTATATTCATCTCTGTAACCTGGAGCAGGGCTTCCTGGAAATTCATATCCTTGAATGTAGGTACGGTGATCACTGCATCCTCCGGCCCCTGGCTTACTATAAGTTCAAGCTGTGTGTAGCTGGTGACAGGGGTTCCCGGCAGCGGTTTCTGCTGGATTATGGTGCCCCTTGGCTCCTTGCTGTATACGGTTATTACAGGCTCTTTTATTGTGATGAATGTGCCGTAAGTTGAGAACAGTGTCATGAAGTGGGTCTTGAGGTCCTGCAGGTTCCAGCCTGTGTAGTCGCCTATCTTGTCGATTACTGCACCACGGCTCACGCTGAGTATTACTGCTTTTCCAGCACGCCGGATGGAGCCTGGCGAAGGCTGCTGATCAAGGACCTTTCCCTTGTCGCCCGGGTTCTGGGAATAGCGGAGCTGAATCTTGGATGTGAGCCCTTTGTCCTGGATGGTTATGAGGGCTTCTTCCAGCTGCATGCCGTTCACATCCGGCACTACAGTGATCTCTGTTCCGCGGAACATAAGGAAGAATCCTGCCAGAGCAGAAGCTCCTAAAAGTATGATCATTCCCATAAGGGTAAATACAGTTATTTTTCCAGAACTATTCATTTTTCTCTCCAAGCACGGTGCCTATGACGTTTCTGGCTCCGTTTAAGAAGGACTTGAAATCCATCTCGTTCTTTGACTGGGGCTTGAGGTATTGTATGGCCAGGCAGTCATTTCCGGTTGCAACTATTATTCCCTGCCGTCTGTCCACGCCCAGCACTGTGCCGCATTCACCTGCTTTAAATTCCTCTCCAGTGTACAGAGAAGCCTGGGTTATTGCAATGGTCTTGCCTGCCATAGTGGTGAAGCAGCCTGGCCAGGGCTGGTAAGCCCTTATCTTGCGCTCTATGGATGAGGCGCTCTCGTGCCAGTCTATTATTCCATCCTCTTTCTTGAGCATAGGACAGTAGGTGGCCTTGGCCTCTTTCTGCGGTGTGTAGTTTAAGGAATCGGCCTCAAGTGCCTTTATGAAGCCGGGGATGAGTTCTGCACTTTTAAGTGCCACAAACTCTGTAAGATTAGGTGCAGTCTCGTTTCCTTCCAGCGGGAAAGGAATCTGCAGCACTATGTCGCCTGTGTCCATCTTAAGGGCCATTTTCTGAATTGTTATTCCGCTTACTGTGTCGCCAGCCAGTATTGCGGCGTTGATCGGAGCAGGACCTCTCCACCGCGGCAGCAGTGATGGATGGATGTTGAAGGCCCCGTTTGTGAAGATATCGAGGAAATCCTTTTTGAAAATCTTTCCGAATGCAAATGTTATAAGGGTGTCAAAGCCTTCGTCCTTAAGGAAGCTGATGAATCTGTCATCCAGCTTCTCGGGCTGGAACACAGGGATGGCCCGCTCCAGGGCGCACACCTTGACAGGAGAAGGGGTAAGGATATTTTTTCTTCCTGCAGGACGGTCTGGATTGGTAAGGACACCAGACACCTGGCTGCTCTCTGACAGAACCTTGAGTACAGGTACTGCTATGGCCGGGGTTCCTGCAAATAATATCTTCATTTGTTCTGACTCATCTTCTCGTATTTGCTTATGACTTTATTCTTTACATTCTGTGGCAGCCTGTCCACAAACAGAAGGCCGTTCAGGTGGTCGTTCTCGTGCAGTATTATGCGGGCAAGCCAACCTTCGGCATTCAGGTGAAAAATCTTTCCGCTTGTATCCTGTGCCTGCACTTTAACAGAGTAGGGGCGCACCACATTTGCCCATACGCCGGGGAGGCTCAGGCAGCCTTCCTCTCCCTTTACAGTCTCCTGGGAAGTCTCGATAATCTCCGGGTTTATGAAAACTCTCGGCTTGTCGTCCACTGCCTCGGTAACGAAGAAACGCCTGGAAATGCCCACCTGCGGCGCTGCAAGGCCGACACCTTTCTTTTCCCGCATAAGGACAAACATCTGGCGTACAGTGTCCTCCAAAGCCTGGTCAAAGGTCTCCACTTCCTTGGCTTTTTCCCGCAATACTTCATTGCCTAATGTGACAACATCAAGATCCATAAACTTCTCCAGATTATATATTATAAGAAAATAAAGTCTTTAACAAGCCGTTGTCAGTTCCACAGATAGAGCTTGTGGAT
>JAFZIU010000050.1 GCA_017554185.1 Spirochaetia bacterium | reverse complement strand
GTGTCCGATTGTATTGCCGATAATAAGACGGCGGTCGGGGAACAGCTCCTTGGCAGCCATGGCAATGACAAAACAGAATGTGTTGCGGTAGATCTTGGAGCCTTCGCGAGAGTCCAGGTAGACAGGCTCTGAAACAGAATTGACTGCGGCAGGCTTGTCAATCTCTTCTATAAGATTATTGACCTTTAAACCTACCACAGTCCGGTTTGAATTTTTAATTACTTTTTTTCCCATATAGGGATTATATCACTTTTTTGAATTTAATGCTCTATCAAAAAGATCCAAAACTTCTTTTTCCGGTTCTTTCGAGAATGTAGATACTACAACTGCAAGAATAAGTCCTGCAACAAAGCCTGGGAAAAGCTCGTAGACACCGGTGGAAGCAAGCTTTGTCATCCAGAAGATATCCACAAGTGCACCGCCCACGATTCCAGCTACAGCGCCGCTGAAGGTAAGCCGTTTCCAGAAGAGGGAAAGGAGGATGGCAGGTCCGAAGGATGCGCCGAATACTCCCCATGCGTTGGATACCAGGCTCATGATGGATCCGGAGTCCGGGTTTGCTGCGATTGATACAGCTGCAAGAGCAATGATAAGAACGATGATACGTCCGCCCCAGAGCATCTCTCTGTCACCTGCGTTGCCTTTTCTGATGACCGGCTTGTATACGTCACTTGCAAATGCAGAAGCGGCGGAAAGCAGCTGGCTGTCGGCTGTGGACATTGCAGCGGCCAGGATTGCAGAAAGGAGGATGCCGGAGATTATTCCAGGGAAGATAGCCCGAACCATGGTGATGAACACCAGTGAGTTCTTGTTGATGGTCTCATCAAAGCCCAGGTGTGTACGTCCTACAAGTCCTACAATCACTGCGAAGATAAGGATAAGGGTTGTCCATGTGATACCGATCTTTGCAGATTTCTTGAGGGAAGCCTGAGACTCGACAGCCATGAACCGGATGATGATGTGAGGCATTCCGAAGTAGCCAAGACCCCAAGCAAGGCCGGAGATGATGTCCTGCCAGCTTGCAACCGGGTTCCAGTAGTTTTCTGGAAGAGCTGCAGCAGCAGCCGGAGCCTGGAGCATGAATGTTGCAAACAGAGGTGCGATAAGGAGTGCGCCCAGCATCAGCATTCCCTGGAAGAAGTCGGTCCAGCATACAGCCGAGAAGCCGCCCAGGAATGTGTAGCTGATGATGATGGCTGCAGCGATGTACATGGCAACCTTTGCGTCGATTCCGATTACAGTGTTGAACAGTGTTCCGCAGGCCTTGATGGAGGATGCTGCGTAGATGGTGTAAGCGAAGATGAAGATTACAGCACAGATGATCTGCAGTGCCATTGACTTGGAGAGGAACCGGTTGGTCAGATACTGCGGGATTGTGATTGAGTCGTTGCACTCGATGGAGAAGCTGCGGAGCCGCGGAGCCTCGTAGATCCAGCTTAAGGCATATCCTACAGCAAGGCCGATTGCAATCCATACCTGTCCCATACCCAATGCATATACAGAAGCAGGAAGTCCCATGAGAACCCATGCGCTCATATCAGATGCGCCGGCCGAGAGAGCCGATACCCAGGCACCCATCTTTCTTCCGCCCAGGAAGTAAGTCTTGTCTCCACCGCTCTTGTTCTTCATAAAGAAGTAGACACCGATGGAAATCATGAAAATAAGATATAGTGTGAAGACAATGATCTCGGAAGTATTACTTTTCATTTTTCAGTACTCCTTAATAGAAAATGTTCTTCTTTATAACATACTTTTGACTGAACGTAAATATAGAATGAAGTTTAGACTTTTATTAGACTATTTTTATTTATAATTGAGATTAATTATTGTATTATAAAAAGTTAAGCGATAGTCGTTTTATAGGATATATGTTTGTACTTTTGATTATTTTTTTGATTATTCTTGCGGTCAGCCCTGAAACCCTCAAGGAACATGGGCATCATCTGGTCGGAATACCGGGCCAGTGCGTACTTTCCGTTGCACAGGCACCAGTCATACATAAGGGCCCGCTCGAACATGGCGTAGCTGTCCACAATCTCGTTCACAGAAAGGTCTGTGCGAAGCTCTTCCTTCTCCTGTCCCTCCTTGATGATCTTCCACAAAAGCTTGAAGTAGGTGCGGTTCCGGTCCAGCAGGCTCTTCTCGCCCCGGGTGGTGAGCTGTGATGAGAAAAGGCGTGAAAGAAGGTCCAGGGATATGCTGTTGTCTATCATGGTGAAAAGTTCGTGGTTCAGGAAGATGAGCTTTTCGACTGCGTCGGAGGCGGGATCCATCACACTCTTGAGCTCCTCATACTTGGCGTCGAACAGCATGGAGAGGGTGCCCAGGAGGTCGTCCTTGCCCTTGAAATAATGATAGAAGGAGCCCTTTGAGGTGCCGGAATCGTCAACGATATCTTCTATAGTGGTGTTCTCGTAGCCCTTTTCGTAGAACAGCTTCCATGCTGACTCTGCCAGCCTGGCCTTGGTGGTGGCACCTGTCTTGTTCGGCATTGGACCCTCCTTTTTTATTTATTATATCATAGGAGAGGAAGAAAATCTGTTGACTGTTGTAAAAATTTAATGTACTCTTATTCACAATAAAAGGGGTGAAAAATGAAGAAGAACCTGACCTACAAAATCATCGAGAAGCACCTTGTATCCGGCGAGATGAAGGCTGGCAAGGAGATTTCCATTAAGATCGACCAGACCCTGACCCAGGATGCCACAGGAACTATGGTCTACCTGCAGTTCGAGGCTATCGGGATCAAGCGGGTTCAGACCGAGCTTTCTGTCTCCTACGTGGACCACAACACTATCCAGACCGACTACAAGAACCCGGATGATCACCTGTTCCTGCAGAGCTTTGCCAAGAAGTACGGCCTCTATTTCTCACGGCCGGGGAACGGCATCTGCCACCAGGTGCACCTGGAGCGGTTCGGCCTCCCTGGGAAGACACTGTTGGGTTCCGACTCCCACACCCCCACCGGCGGCGGCCTGGGCATGCTGGCTATCGGAGCCGGCGGCCTGGATATAGCCTGTGCTATGGCCGGTGCGCCCTTCACCCTGGCTATGCCCAAGGTGGTTGGAATACGCCTTACAGGTAGTCTGCAGAGCATGTGCAGTGCCAAGGACGTGATACTGGAGCTGCTGAGACGGTGCACCGTGAAGAACGGGGTTGGCAAGGTGTTTGAGTATTATGGTGACGGCGTCGCAAGCCTTTCCGTGCCCCAGCGGGCCACAATAACCAACATGGGGGCAGAGCTGGGGGTCACCACCTCCATCTTCCCCAGCGACCAGGTGACCAAGGAATGGCTTGCACTCCAGAAACGGGAGGGCTGGCAGGGACTGGCAGCCGACGATGGCGCGGAGTACGACGAAATAATTGAAGTAGACCTTGATAAGATAGAACCGATGATTGCACAGCCTCATATGCCGGACCTGGTAGTGCCGGTGAGGGAGATCGAGGGTAAGAAGATAGTCCAGGCCGCCATCGGCTCCTGCACAAACTCTTCCATCAACGACCTGGGAATAGCCGCCGATATCCTGGACGGCAAGACTGTGGCACCGAATGTTTCCCTGGGTGTCTCCCCGGGTTCCAAGCAGGTTTATACAAGCGCAATAGAGGCCGGCATAATCAAGAAGCTGGTAAAAAGCGGCGCCCGCATGCTGGAGAGCGCATGCGGCCCATGCATAGGCATGGGCTTCGCTCCTGCCTCGGGTGGGGCCAGCGTCCGCACCTTCAACCGCAACTTCAAAGGCAGGAGCGGCACCGCCACCGCGGAGATCTACCTGGCATCGCCAGAGACTGCCGCTGCCTCAGCCCTCTTCGGGTGCATCACCGACCCGCGCAAAGTAAAGGTCAAGTTCACCGATTATTCTGCAAAGACCGAGATCAACGACAACATGATCGAGCCCCCGGCTCCCGCCGAGGACTTCGACTCCATCGAGATAATCCGCGGGCCTAATATCAAGCCTTGTCCAAAGGCTTCGCCTGCGCCGGCATCATTCACAGCCGAAGTACTTATAAAGACCGGTGACAACATAACTACAGACCATATTATGCCTGCCGGTACCCGGGTCCTCCCATACCGGTCCAACATCCCCGAGATTGCAAAGTTCGTGTTCGAGGCAGTCTCCCCGGGCTTCTACGACAGGGCCAAGAAAGCAGGTACCGGCGTCATAATCGGTGGCGAGAACTACGGTCAGGGCTCATCCCGTGAGCATGCTGCACTTGCTCCTATGTACCTGGGCGTAAAGGCAGTCATTACCAAGAGCTTTGCCCGGATCCACAAGGCCAACCTCATCAACTTCGGAATCGTGCCGTTAGTGTTTGAAAATCCGGCCGACTATGATATACTGGAAGAGGGGATGAGCCTCAGCTTCCCAAGCTTCATGGCCGACATCAAGAATGGCAACAGAGTAAAAGCTGTGGATGCCAAGAGCGGCCGTGAATTCTATTTCATCCATGACCTGGAGAAGAAGGGAATTGACCTTATCGAAGCAGGCGGAATGCTGAACTACATCTTCAATACAAGGAAGTGAATTTGACTGGTGTGAACAGCATCACAGCCACATATCTGGACACCTCTTTCTACAATCCGGTGCGGGATCCGGTATGGGGCAGCATCATGCTGTCGGAGGGCTTCAAGAAAATAGTCTCCTCCCCGGTGCTGCAGAAGATGAACCGCATACGCCAGCTGGGGCCCACCTATCTGGTCTACCCGGGGGCAGTGCACACCCGCTTTATCCACAGCCTGGGCGTGTACCACATGGGCTACCGGATGATCCGGCGCCTTATCACCTTCGATTCCTGCCCAGCAGTTACAGTGCAGGATGTGAACGCATTCCTCTGCGCCTGCCTGCTTCACGACCTGGGACATTTCCCCTATACACATTCCCTCAAGGAGCTTCCTCTTAAAAAACACGAGGCCCTTACCGGCGAGTACATCCTTGCAGAACCTCTGGCCTCCCTTATCAGGAGCACTCTGGAGATAGACCCGGCCATCCCTGCGGCAATTGTGGACACATCACTGCCTACTGCTGATGCTACAGTGAAGTTTTTCCGCAACATCCTTTCCGGCGTGCTGGATCCTGACAAGCTGGACTACCTGACCCGTGATGCCTTTTTCTGCGGCGTTCCCTACGGCACCCAGGACATCGAGTTTGTTCTTTCTTCGATATATCCTCACCCGGAGCGGGGCATAAGCATTCTTCCTTCCGGCATTCCGGCGGTGGAGAACATCCTTTTCTCCAAGTATCTGATGTACAAGACTGTCTACTGGCACAAGACTGTGCGGTGCGCCACCGGTATGATCAAGAAGGCTATAATGGCGGCACTGAACGACGGTGTCCTCACCCCCGATGACCTCTACGGTCTTGATGATGAGTCCCTGTTCCAGACCGGCCGTGGCGACGGGGCTTTCCGCCTATTTGACATGGTGCATGGAAGAGAGCTTTTCAAGATGACACACGAGGTGGTGTTTGACGACACAAATCCGTATCATATGTCGCTCCTTGACCTTAAAAAGAGGGGAGAGGAGGAGGCAAAACTGGCCGAAAAACTCTCCTGCGATTCTGCATCTGTCATCATCGATGTGCCTGAGAACATCACATTCGAGACAACACTCCCGGTATACGAGAACGGCACCTTCCGAAGCTTCTCTGGCCGCGCCGGCCTTGAGACATTCTCAGACCCCCTTAGAAAAATCCGCATCTTTGTAGATCCATCTGTTGCCGATAAAGCCTGGAGCCTCCAGTGGAATTAAAAGACATAGAGAATATGCAGCCCTGGCTTATGCGCATAGTCAAGGAGACTGGCCGGGGGATAAACCGCTTCAAGATGATAGAGGACGGGGACAAGGTGCTCCTGGCTATCTCCGGGGGCAAGGACTCTCTGGCCCTGGCCTTCACATTGGCGGTGAGGAGACGTTGGCTTCCTATCCATTATGACCTCCACGCCATGCGGATAGACTGGAACCAGTACCCTATGCCCGAAGCCGATGCCAAGAAGATGGAGGAGTTCTTCAACCAGCTGGAGATTCCCTACGAGGTGATGAAGGCTGATATGTTCCCTCCCTCTTTCCGGGGCGACTTCAACTGCTACCTGTGCGCCCGGAACCGGAAGCGCATGCTTTTTGACAAGGCTGCAGAACTGGGCTATAAGAAAATAGCAACCGGCCATCACATGGACGACATCATCACCACCACGCTCATCAACCTGTGCTACCGTGGGAACTTCTCCACCATGATGCCTGTGCAGCAGTTCTTCGGCGGCAAGCTTACCCTGATCCGCCCCATGTGCATGGTGTACGAATCCAAGCTGAAGCTTATGGCAGAGCGCCTTAACTTCCCGGTCTACAACACAGGCTGCCCATACAAGAGCACCAACATGCGCCTTAAGATGAAGCCTATTGTGGCAGAGCTTTCCAAAGACAACCGCAGGCTCCGGGAGCACATATTCGAGGCTCCTTGGAACATCAATCCGGAGTACCTCCCCACCGACCTAGGAGAGGATGAATGAAGAGAAGACTGCTGACAGACGGCGTTGTCCTTTCTGCCCTGCATATGGTCAACGACGGCTATGTGGCCTGTCTGCCCTTATTTCTTCCATTCATCACCCAGGATATTTCCATCACCCTTTCACAGGCCGGATTCCTCGGGGGCATACTCCATTTCTCGGGCGTAGTGCTGGCATTTCCTGCCGCGTTCCTAGGCACATATCTGGGGAGCTTCCACTCCTTAGGTTATGCGGCGATCTTCATTTTTATCTCATATATGCTCATGTTCATGGCCAAAAGCTATGTGTGGGTGCTGATAGCATTCTTAGTGGGAAGCCTGGGCTTCGGTGTGTTCCACCCAGTTGCATTTGCGGCAGTAGCCAAGACCAGCAAGAGCAAGCTGGGAACACAGATGGGGAACTTCACTGCCAACGGCGATATCGGACGCATTGCACTGTCGGCTCTTCTTACCTTTATGATAGCCAAGCTCACCTGGGGAACAACCGCGCTCATCTACTCATTCCTCCCTCTGGCGGCAGGGCTTTTAATCCTCCTTCCCAAGCGGTACCGGAACGAGATCCAGCCTGCAGATACACCTGAGAAAAAGGCTCATCACTCAATCTTTGTGCGGCCTACCAAGCGCCTTGTGGTGCTGTTCACCGCCATATTCACCGACGCCTTCTCGGTGGCATCGCTATTCCTCTTCCTGCCGTTCCTGTTCCAGGCCAAGGGCTTTGATACTGCCATAATCGGCTCCCTCACCGGCGTCTTCTTCGTGGGCAACTATCTGGGAAAGATGGTGTGCGGTCGTATCGTGGAGTGCAAGGGAGTGAAGAAGGTGTTCCTGGTGGCAGAGCTCTGTCTGGCCATCACCGTGTTCAGCCTGGCCTTCACCGGCAACATCTATCTGCTCATCGCGCTACTCATAATCATGGGAATCCTCTCCAAAGGAACTGTGCCTGTGCTCAGCACATTCTTGGCCGACACTGCCAAGGAGATGAATGTGAACATAGACGGCATCTACTCTCTCTATTCAGTGCTCTACAACGGGGCCGAGACTATATCGCCCCTTATCCTGGGCATTGCAGCGGCGGCCTGGGGCATCGAGAAGATGTTCATAATCTGTGCCGCCATCTCGTTCATCACCTTTGTACTGGGCTTCTTCCTTCAGGAACCGAAAAAGAATTAAACCACAAGTTTATTGTTTCCTTTTTATTTTTTTAGTAATATCACAAATAAGGAGGGCTGTATGAAGACAGATGATTTTATGAAAGGTCTTGCTGAATGGCGGGAAAAATATAGTTCTCTTTTCACAAATGAAGAAATAGATAAAATATTTGAAAGAGATAGGTCTATAGAGCCTAATATCCGGCATATTGAAGATTTTGACACAATGGAGGAAATAACAAAATGAGTATCAACATCGTTGAACTTGTCGGCTATTTTGGATCGCTTTTAGTTGTTGTCTCTATGCTGATGACCTCGGTTGTCAGACTGCGAATCATTAATACTGTTGGAAGCCTTATATTCACAGTCTATGCTCTTATCATACAGTCATATCCTACTGCAGTGATGAACTTCTCCCTGGTGCTTATCAATGTGTACAACCTGTACCGGCTCCTTAAGGTGCAGAAGGATTATTCTGTGGTGCCTGTCACTACCGACGAGGCTTTCTACCAGTACTTCATGAACCGGTTCGAGAAAAATATACGCAGGTTCTTCCCCAACTTTGACAAGAATGCCCAATACTCCAGGATGTATATGATCTGCTGCAAGACCGATGCTGCCGGAATCCTTCTTGGTAACGATGGCGAGGAAGGGGAGATCAATGTAGCAGTTGACTACGCGACACCTGCTTACCGTGACTGCTCCGCCGGCAAGCACTTGTACCGCTATCTTGCTGAACGGGGCATAACCAAGCTGACTGTTTCAGATTGCTCCTTCTGGCACCGCTCATACCTTAAGCACATGGGCTTCAAACGGGATGGCAAGACCTGGATCCGCGGCTGAAAATATTGAAAAGTTGCCTTTTCTGACCCTAAATTATATTAAAAAGTTGTCATTTTCTTGTCAAAAAAGTATTGAAAAGTTGGGTTAAATCCCGAAAAAACTTTACAAAATGTTGATTGGCGGACATTTTGTAGTACACAAAATGTTGATATATGGACATTTTTACATATACAAAATGTTGACAGATGGACATTTTGTATGATATTCTTATGACATGTTAATAAGAAAAGTCGAAAAACAGCTTGCTGAATGGAAACAGACAAAGGTTAAAAAATGCCTTATAGTACAGGGATCTCGGCAGGTAGGGAAAACATTCTCAATAAGAAAATTTGCCAAAGAAAGATATAAGGAGCTGCTGGAGATAAACTTTAAGCTGGATCCAGGCGCTAGTGAAATTTTTGCCGGAAAGCTTGATGCAGATACTTTAGTTACAGCTATGCGGCTCAGGTTTCCGCAGCTGAAGATACAACCGGGCAAGACTCTTATATTCCTTGACGAAATCCAGGAGTGCCCAGAGGCTATCACTTCCTTGAAGTTCTGGACAGAGGATAATAAATATGATGTCATTGCGTCCGGTTCACTTCTGGGAATCGATTATAAGCGGGCTTCTTCTTACCCGGTGGGATATGTTAATTATCTTAAGATGTATGCCCTTGATTTCGAGGAATTCCTGTGGAACATGGGTGTGGCCGAGGATATAATCGCAAAACTAAAAAGTTACTTCGATGCACAAGAAGCCGTTCCTGAAGCTATTAATTCACAGATGATGGAATACTTCAGGCTGTATCTGGCTATTGGCGGTATGCCTGCAGTGGTATGGCAGTATCTGACCACAAAAGATTTCAGAGATGTGGACAGAGTCCAGCGGGAACTTGTGCAGGATTATCAGTACGATATAGCCCATTACGCCACAGCCGAAGAGAAGGTGAAAGCCGAAAAGTGTTTCTTGTCGCTTTCCAAGCAGCTTCTGGATAAAGAGAACCATAAGTTCCAGTACAAAGATGTGGAGAAAGGGGGCAGGGGGCAGAAGTATTTCTCCAGCATAGAATGGCTTCTGAAAGGTGAAATCATACACTGCTGCAATAAAGTGTCTGATATCAAGTATGACCTAGCAGATTATGAAGATGAAAGCTTTTTCAGGGCATATACAGCCGACCTTTCTCTCCTAATAGGAATGAAGGATTTTGCCATCAAGCAGCAGATAGTGGACAACAAGCTTTCTGGTAATACAAAAGGCGGCTTATACGAATGTGCTATCGCCGATATCCTGTATAAAAAGGAATTTGTCCTCTATTTCTATAAAAACGAGACTACCCGGAAAGAGGTGGATTTCATAATCCAGAAGGATGGCAATGTCATCCCGATAGAGGTGAAAAGCGGAAACACAAGGGCAACTTCATTGAACAAGATCTTCAAGAAGTGGCCTGAAATCGGGACTGCATACAAATTCATAGATGGCAACATGGGAAAAGAGAACAATATAATAACTGCACCGCTGTATATGGCTATGTTTATGTGAGGGGGGGAGGGAAAATGACTGCTTTTAATAACGAAAGCCCTTACAAAGGATCGGGGCAGATTACCAGAGAACAGTTCCTTTTCCATGAGATGCGTACAACAGCAAAACTTATGTGCGAAGGGTTACCAGATAAAAAGATAATTGACCGGATTGTAAAAGAGAACCTTTTTCAGTACCCGACTGAAAAATCCATTCGGCAGATGGCAATAGACTGTGTTGAGAGACTTAATTGCTTAGGCGATAAAACTCTTGTTTCGGCTGTAGCTTCCAGTTCTTCTGAAACTGCAAAGCAGATTTGCCTTTATGCGATGATGAAGCAATACCGCTTGGTATGGGACTTTATGCTAACAGTAATAGGTGAAAAGTACCGTATGCAAGATTTCTCTTTTGGCAAGAAAGATATAAACATTTTCTTCCTTCGGCTTCAGGAACAAGATGATTATGTTGCGGGCTGGAGCGAGAAAACCTTAAAGAAGATCCGTCAGGTCTTAATCAAGATGCTTGTGGATAATGACTACCTTGATGACACAAAATCAAGCCGCATCAATCCAGTTTTGCTCAATCCAATGCTGGAGAATGCAATTAAGAGCAACAATGATGACCGGGCGCTTCCGGCATTCAACTGCTTCGCTTAGGAGAAAAGATGAGCAATATAACTGAACGTTTGGACAATCTGAAAATAGAAATACAAAAGCCTGAATTTCTGGAAGGGAAAGGGCTCAGCAACGAAGTAAACATCCGTATTTTCTGCTATGATCCATCTGATGAGATGGTTGTAAGGCATTTTACTGAGCAGCTTGTTGCTGACCAGTCTTTGAATTGCCATCTTGTGGAACAGAACCTGTATAAAGTCTTTTTATCTATCTGTGACGAAAAGCGAATAACAGATAAGGCTATTGAGATGGAGCCCAAGAAAGGAAAAGATGTTCTGCTTAAAAATCTGCAGAAATTTGCCACTAATAAGTTCTTTGTAGAAAAAATGCAGTATGAACCCCATAGCAAGGGAGATGTTCTGCTTCTTACAGGGGTGGGTGAAGTATTCCCATTCATGCGGGTTCATTCTCTTCTTGAAGCATTGCAACCCGCTTTT
This sequence comes from Spirochaetia bacterium, assembly GCA_017554185.1. GTDB lineage: Bacteria > Spirochaetota > Spirochaetia > CADAEX01 > CADAEX01 > CADAEX01. The sequence continues at coordinate 20,386 of JAFZIU010000050.1, read as the reverse complement.
CCAGATATCCCTATTTTGGTCATGTATCCAGGCAGATATGACGGACATTTCGTTAAACTATTTGATAAATTGGAACCTAATCCATATTATAGAGCATTCAATATTGTAGGAGGTGCTGAAAAATGAAAATACAGCAGATGTTTTATGATGACATTGACCGCAAGATAAATGGAGTTGTCAAAGTAGACCAGGATACCGCAGATGTTCTGAAACAGGAAGTTCAGGAATATGTTATTACACGCGATATCCGCAAGCATATGATCACCTTCTTCAATAATTATGCAGAGTCTTTCAAGGAACCAACATCTGATGTGGGTGTCTGGATTTCTGGTTTCTTCGGAAGCGGTAAATCGCACTTCCTTAAAATGCTATCCTATCTGTTGGAAAACAAAGAAGTTGATGGGAAAAGGGTAGAAGATTACTTCCGTGAGAAATTTGATGATGAAGCTACCTTTATGTCTATTTCTAAAGCAATAAAGGGGCAGACCGATACAATCCTCTTCAACATAGATATTGAAGGGTCAATTGAAAAAGATAAGACCGCTGTCCTGCGAGTCTTTGCAAAAATGTTCTACAATTATCTTGGATTCTATGGTGAAAACCTTAAATGTGCCAAGATGGAGCAGTTTGTTGATAAAAAAGGTAAGACCGAAGAATTCCGCAGGGTTTTCGAGGAAAAGAATGGTTCTCCATGGGTAGATTCCAGGGATGCATTTGATTTTAACGGCGATGATATAGTTGCCACATTGATGGAAGTGCTGGGGTGGAGCGAAGCCACAGCCCGTGGCTGGTTTGATGGCTCCGAACATATTGAGACTTCTATTGCCCAGCTTGTTTCCGAAATGAAGGAATATGTTGATAAGAAACCAAAAGACTTCCGTTTACTGTTTATGATAGACGAGGTTGGTCAGTATGTAGGTGAAGAAACAGATTATTTGTTGAACTTGCAGTCTTTGATTGAGGAAATAGGCAGTAAATGTAACGGCAAGATCTGGGTAGTCTGCACTGGTCAGGAAGCTATTGATCAAATAATCAAGACCCGGGAGAATGAGTTCTCGCGCATTCAGGCCCGGTTCAAAACCAGGCTTTCTCTTACATCCTCATCTGCAGACGAGGTTATCCAAAAACGTATTCTTAGAAAAAAAGAAGATGTTATTCCACAGCTGGAACAGGTCTATAATAACAATGATTCAGTGCTGCGAAACCTGTTCAGTTTTACCGATGCTCTTCAAGATATAAAGGGATACAGTGGCCCAGAAGAGTTTGCTGTTAATTTCCCGTTTGTTCCATATCAGTTCATCATTCTACAAAAGGTATTCTCCGAAATCCGCAAACACGGCAATTCCGGCAAGCACCTTTCTGGAGGCGAGCGTTCTATGCTTTCTGGCTTCCAGGAGGCTGCACAGAAAATTGAAAATAGGGATGAGTTTGCTATTGCCCCATTCTATCTTTTCTATGATACAGTTCATTCATTCCTGGAAAACTCAATCCGCTCTGTAATTGAACGCTGTCAGAAAGCGGCAGATACACATGCTGGAATAGAAGCCCAGGATGTGTCCGTTCTAAAACTTCTGTATCTTATCCGCTATATCGATGATATAAGGGCGAATCTGGACAATATTGTGATTCTTATGGCCGATGATATCCGCATAGATAAGATTGATATGCGTGAAAAGATACGGGGTTCATTAGACCGCCTTCTTAAAGAGAACTATATTGGCCGCACAGGAGACACCTACAACTTCCTTACCGACGAAGAGCAGGATATCCAGAGAGAGATTAAGAATACAGCAGTAGATAATGCAGCAATATTGGAAAGGATAGGTAATATAGTCTTTGGTGATATATATACCACAAAGAAATACCGCTATGGGAAATACGATTTCCAATTTGATGCAATGGTGGACAACACGGTAATAGGTTCTAATACCGGTGGAATGCGCCTTAAGATGCTAACTGTAGCCGCTGACAGTTCCGAAAAACAGGAACTGCGCCTTATGACAGACTCCGCAGGTCAGTCAATAGTGATGCTGGCTGATACCCCGTATTATGAATCTCTGGAAAATGCAATGAAGATACGGAAGTATGTAAAGCAGAAAAATGTGCCTATGCTTCCCAAAAGCGTCAGGGATATTATTACAAATTACCAGATTGAAGCAGAAAAATATGAACAGACAGCAAAGAAAGAGCTTATAACAGCTATTGAAAATGCAAAGTTCTATGTTGCCGGAGAAAAGCTTGATATCAAAAACGGAGATGCAAAGAACAAGATAGACCAGTCGTTGGAATATCTGGTTTCACAGGTCTACAGTTGTCTTGATATGATTAAAGAACATGTGGATACTGATGCAGATATTAGCAAGATTCTTATTGGAGCTGTTAAGTATATTCCAGGTACAGAGCCAAACAGAGATGCTATGGCAAAGATGGAAGAATACCTGGAAATGCAGGAAAGAAACCACCTGCCAACATCGATGTCAGATATCCAGAGCAAGTATCAGGCTATTCCATATGGCTGGAAGGAGATTGATATTGCAGCTGTTGTAGCACTTCTGATAGCAGAGCAGAAAGTGACTGTCAAATATGCAGGCACCATAATTCAGCCCAATAACCCTAAGGTGCCCGATTATCTTAGAAAGAAGAGCGAGATAGGCAAGACACTGGTCTCCAAACGCCAGATGGTTTCTGCTACTAAGATGAAACAGGTGCGGGAATTGCTAAGGGACTACTTCGGTGTTATGGATGTTCCATCTGATGAAGATGGTCTTGTCAAATTTATTGTTGAAAAATTTGAAGCCCTTCAGTCCCACTACGAAGAACTTCTGGAAAAATACAAAGGCCATGATTATCCAGATAAACAGGCTGTAATTGATTCTGTAGCAGTTGCAAAAGATGTGCTGTCCCAGAAAAAGGATAATGTGGCTCTTATTGATCACGTCCTGCATCTGGAGAATAAGCTTTATGATGCCCAGGAAGCAGTGCAGAATGTGGAATCATTCTTTAAGACACAGGTGAATTTATTTGATTCTGCAGTAAGGTTTGAGCAAGGTATTAGTAATGACTTGGATTATCTAAAGAAAAATTCTGAGGCAATCAGTTCATTTGATGCTATCAGGCAAATAATAACCATTTCTGAAGACGTTAAGTATGATTACAAAAAGATTCCAGATCTTAATGGACTTATGTCAAAAGTCAAGGCAATCCATGGAGATATGCTAATAGAAAAGCGCAAAGAACTGCTTTCAATTCTTGGCAACTGCGAAGCTGACATAAAAACCGAAGCCGAAAAAGATGCCAAGACAAAAACCTTCTATGACAAGGCAGTAATCCATTATGCAGAACAGCAGCAGTTAATTAACAAAACTTACTGTCTGGTATTGTTAGATGGATTCCAGACTCAGATGTGGGGGTATCGTGACAATGCTTTATCTGAAATTGAAGCAGCTCAGAAGACCGAGGTTCCAGCAGCGCCAGTAACGCCTAAGCCGACAAAGAATTATAAACAGGTTTACCGGCAGTCCCTGTTAAAGGCAACCAGGCTGGAAAATAATGCAGATATAGATGCATATGTTGAGAACATTAGAGGACAGCTTAAAGCTTTCCTTAAAGGTACAGATGGTATTGAACTTAAGTAAAGGAAGAATTCATAGATGGATAAGAATGCGATAAAGAAATATGCGGTATGGGCGCGGCGAGAACTAATTGCACGCGTTGCTCAGAAGGCACTGCAGTACGGAATAACAGAAAAAGACGAGCCAGATCCTAAAGCGGTCAGTATAAATGGTAAACTGCTGTCCGGAACAGAAATCAAACAGCGCCAGGCTCTTATCATCAAGATAAAAGAGCAAGGATATAAGGAAACTATTGAAGAAGTAGCCTACACCTGGTTCAATCGTTTTGCAGCTCTCCGGTTTATGGAAGTGAACGATTATTTACCTACCCATATTAGAGTATTCACAAATGAAGATGGGAAATTCAATCCACAGATTCTTTCCGAGGCAATCCATCTTGATATTCCTGGTCTGGACATGGACAAAGTCTATGCCCTTAAAAATTCAGACAAGACTGACGAGCTCTTCAAATATCTTCTTATTACCCAGTGCAATGCGTTGAATGCACTGTTGCCAGAAATGTTTGAGAAGATAGCGGATTATACAGACCTGCTTCTGCCTGATTACCTCCTTAGAGAGGGAAATGTAATAGAGCAGATGGTATCCCAGATTCCAGAAGAGGACTGGAAAGACCAAGTACAGATAATTGGCTGGCTGTATCAGTACTATACCAGCGAGAAGAAAGATGCAGTATTCGAGGCAATGAAAAAAAACATCAAGGTGAGCAAGGAGAGTATTGCTGCGGCCACACAACTATTTACTCCAGATTGGATTGTACGTTACATGGTCGAAAACTCCCTTGGCAGGCTCTGGCTAGAAGGACATAACAATACAGAAATTCGTTCTGGCTGGAAGTATTATCTTGACGAAGCAGAGCAGACACAAGAAGTACAGGCGCAGCTTGCAGAAATCCGAAAGGGCAGAAAAGACCTTAATCTAGATCAGATCCGTTTCATCGATCCCTGCATGGGCAGCGGTCATATTCTTGTCTATGCTTTTGATGTTCTTATGCAAATATATCTTTCTTGTGGTTATGCCGAGAAGGATGCAGCCCAGTGCATTGTCCGCAACAATATTTGGGGCCTTGACCTTGATAAACGGGCCTACCAACTTGCATATTTTGCTGTTATGATGAAGGCACGGCGTTATGACCGGCGCTTTCTTAATAGAGGCATAAAGCCAAATCTTTCATATTTTCAGGATTTGCCTGTTGTAAATTATTCCATTCTTGACGAACCCATAAGGTCATTTGTTTGTCAGTTTGAGAATGCCGATACCTATGGTTCTCTTGCTTCTGTTCATACAGTCAAAGGAATAGAAAAAGCGCTTAAAGACTTCAATGGAACTCTTGAAATAAGCACTGATCAAATGGAGCACATGAACCTACTCTACAGAATACTAGCCCAGAAATATGATGTTGTCTGCACCAATCCGCCGTATCTTTCAAGTAAAAATGTAAATGATAAACTTGCTTCTTTTCTGCAAAGAAAATACAACAATACCAAATACGATTTATACTCTGCATTTATCGAAAAAGGAATGAACTTATCAAAAGAAACAGGTTATTTGGTAATGATTACCCAGCATTCTTGGATGTCTGGCTCAAGATATGAAAAAGCAAGAAAGATTTTTTTAAGCCATTCTATAATTAATATGGTACACCTAGGGGCTAGAGCATTTGATGAAATTGGAGGAGAAGTTGTTCAAACTGTATCCTTTTTATTTGGTAAAAACTACCCGGTCGAATACAAAGGGAAATATATAAGATTAACAGAATTGAATGGAGAACTAGAAAAAGAAAGAAGCTTCCTTGCCCACAAAAACATATATGTTCAATCGACAAATATTTTTAAGTTAATACCTTCATGCATTATTTGCTACTGGATAAGCACGAAAGCTGTTCGAATATTACTGACAAAAGAATCAATAGAAAAAGGGATTTTCTTTAGACAAGGTATGGCAACTTCTGATAATGATAGGTTTATTAGGGAATGGTATGAGGTAAATATAGGTCGAATTGGCTTTAATATTACAAACAGAGAAAGTGCACAAAAAAGTAAACTTAAATGGTTTCCATACAATAAAGGTGGTTCTTTTAGGAAATGGTATGGGAATAATGAACTTGTGGTAAACTGGGAAAATGATGGAGCTGAAATGAAATTATTCACATCAAAATTACCACAAGGAACTGATGTTCGTCTTAAAAGTAAGGAATATTATTTTAAATCAGGTTTTACATGGTCTGCTCTTGCCAATTCAGTGAGTGTTAGATTTTGTACTCATGGCTTTATCTTTGATACTAAAGGTTCAATGGGGTTTCCCTATAATAATAAATTGATTAAATATTTTACAGGTCTAATTAATTCTTCTGTTGCAGATTTATTTTTAAAAGTACTTGCTCCTACATTAGACTTTAATCTTATTTCTATGAAACAAATACCAATGATTATTGATAGAATAGATTGTGTGAACACATTTGTAGAAAGATGCATTCACATTTCTAAGTCAGACTGGGACGCTTTCGAAACCAGTTGGGATTTTAAGTCCCATCCCCTCATGAAATATAGAAATTCAACACCAGAAGAAAGAATTATTGCCAGTCAGTATGGTTCTTCAGTACTACCACCGGTTATATATGCATTTGATCAATGGATGTTTGAATGTGAAGAGCGTTTTAATCAGCTTAAAGCCAACGAAGAGGAGCTGAACCGTATCTTTATTGATATCTACGGATTGCAGGACGAGCTTTCTCCAGAGGTTGAAGAAAAAGATGTGACTGTGCGTAAAGCAGATTTTGGGCGAGATATCCGCAGTTTTATTTCCTACGCAGTAGGTTGCATGTTCGGCCGCTACTCCCTTGATGTAGAAGGTCTTGCTTATGCCGGAGGTGAATGGGATGCTTCTAAATTTACTACTTTCCAGCCGGATTCAGACGCTATAATCCCGATCTGTGATGACGAGTATTTTGACGATGACATAGTAGGACGGTTCATCAAGTTTGTAGAAACTGTATTCGGCAAAGAAACAATAGAGGAGAATCTCCAGGGTATTGCTGATGCCCTTGGTGGCAAAGGTACGGCAAGAGAAGTTATCCGCAAGTATTTCCTTAACGATTTTTATGCAGATCATGTTAAGATTTATCAGAAAAGGCCTATTTATTGGTTGTTTGACAGCGGCAAACATAATGGCTTCAAGTGCTTGGTATATATGCATCGGTATAGGCCGGATACTATTGCTCGTATAAGAACAGATTATGTTCATGAACAGCAGTCGCGTTACCGCACGGCTAAGGAAGATTTTGTACAGCGTATTATCAATGCATCTACAACGGAGAGGATAAAACTGAGTAAACGATTGAACTTATTGAATGATCAGATTGAGGAAATAAAAGGTTATGAGGAAAAGATTCATCATCTGGCGGACCAGATGATTGCAATTGATTTGGATGATGGAGTTAAGCACAACTACGAACTGTTCAAGGATGTATTGGCTAAGATTAAGTGAGGGGACAAAAAGATGGCATTGACTGAGATAGTTCAAAGACTCATTAATCTTAAAGCAGAAGGTCCTTATTGGGATTTCAAAGAAATGTGGTCTGAAAACAAAGGTGACCTTCTTCACGATTTAATATGCATGGCTAATAACCTGGTAAATAGAGACGCATTCATTATTATTGGAGTCAGTGATAGCAAGAGTCGTGATGGAGTAAAAGTAAAAGGTGTTAATAAGGATAATCGTAAAAATCAAAATGATTTAATTAACTTCTTACGAGATAAGAAGTTTGCAGGAGGAATCCGCCCATCAGTTTATCTTCAGACTGTTATGATTCCAGATGATGAAGGTGTTTATAAAGAAATAGATGTTATAATTATCAAAAACTCCTCCAAAACTCCTTTCTTCCTTATAGAAGATTTTAAAGAAGGTAGAATCAGGGCAGGATACATTTATACTAGAATTGGTGATACTAATACCCCGATTGATAAAATAGCTGATTTAGACAAAGTTGAGTACCTTTGGAGAAAACGCTTTGGTATTGATCTTCCGGTAGTTGAAAGACTACTGCAGCTGTTGGATAGTCCTGATGATTGGGTAGGAGATTTGAATAATGGTGATTATAAATATCACAAATTCTTTCCAGAATTCCAAATTCATATTAAGGATATCGAAGACCAGTTTGCTTTTTCTAAGAATTGTATAATGAAAAACATTGCGAGACATCAAATTAATAAAAATTTTTCTGTAAGCGATATAGTTATAACTTATCATTCAACTGTCCTATATAGAGAGCATGGTATTTATTTAGATGGAGCTAGGATTCTTATTCCCTTCCCCGATACTTCTATTGTAAGCAAGGATAAATATGATATAGATGCACAGTCACTAATTTATAACTATTTTACTTCTGATAGCATTTCTGGTAAGCTGTTTAACTGTTTTGCTTGTACAAAAAATAACTGGTATTTTGCAAAATGGAATAATAATCGCAATAATCTTCGCGTTGAGCCTTTTCTTGTATTTCGAGATAAAGAAGACAAAGAGCAGTTTGATGAATTTGTTAAGGAACATTTGCAGGAAATAGAAGAGGAATATGCAGAAGCTTTAACAAAGAAAAAATATATTAGAAATCCATCTACTGAAGAATATTATATTGGTGGGTATTCAAAGGCAAATGAAATTAAGGCATGGCAATTATATGAAAGATATAAAGGAATTAGCGGAAGTAGTATTTTGGATAAGCTTCCGCCAATGAAGAAAAATTAGGGTAAAAAGGGACTGATATGGATTCAGATAAGATAATACAGGAATTAAACCAGAGGTTTGCTGCTCCGCTTAAGGAATTCTATAAGCGCCGGATTATCTTCTGGTATGATGAGGATAAAGAATTTCAGGACAAGCTGGATGAGATTACCCTGGAAAATGCTAAGCTGGTTGTTTTGACTGGAACAAATAACTTTGACATAAAAAAGCTGCTTTCAGTTGACGATATCACCAGTAATTATCTTGTGTATTGTCCTCTGTCTTTTGACAAGCCTGAGGACAACTGGCTTCTTGATATAGCTCTGTACAGCGAGGATTTCCGTGCAGATTTAATATCTATATGGATGGCTGAGCTGGGTATCCCGTCAAATCCTAAGATGCGCCAGCAGGTTAAGGAATACCGCAAGTTCTTTAATGCCAAGAACCGCAGGGACAAGATAAAAGACCAGAATAAGGTGCCTGCAGTACCTGCGCAGCTGCATATGGCTGTAATGGGAGCCCTTGGTGGTCTTAAAGATGTTTCTCCTGCCACAATTATAAAAGAAGTGCTCAATGCCGGGACAGACATCAATACAAATTATCTGTACAGAGATTTTGTAAATTTTAATGCAGATAAGGTATTCTGGAGCATGGTGAAACAGGGCATCGGCTATAGCTCGGAAGATCCTGATATTTTTGAATTGGCTGTTCATTTGTTGCTTACAGCAACCACTAGGACTATGAATCTGGACTATCTGGCTGGGTTGGACAACTATATATCTATACCACATCAGGCATTCTGCTATGATTTTATATCAGACTGGCATAATGACCAGGATAAGGAAAAGACTTACGAAATAGCAGAGGCGGTGGAAGAAAAAAATAAACTGCCGCAGCGATTTATGAAACTTTCGATAGGCGACCTGCTTGCCACAGAGACATTCCCCTGTCTGGATGAAGTTATTCTGATTAAACTGATGACTGAAATTAAAGATAACAACATTAATGTGGATGTTATCAGAGATGCTGTGGAAAAGCGCCGCACTTGTGCCTGGTATGACCGGTTCAAGTACTATTATGACGGTCTTATGCATGTTGCGAATATGCAAGCTTTCTTTAAAGAACACAGTGTGGGATTCCATTCGGCTCAGCCTAAGGCTATCTGGAAAGAATACACATCCGAATATTATCTTATGGACACTTATTACAGGCTTTTCCATAAGTGTTATGCAGACAGTCAGAAGTCATATAATGCAGATCTCTCTGATTTGTTCACTTCTGTCAGGGACAGTGTGGAAGCCCTATATAAGAACTGGTTCCTTGGGAAACTGGGTGGGAACTGGTCTTCTATATGTTCAGAAGATTTGGCAGAGTATGGTCGAATTCTTGAGGTTCCACTGCAGTCTGAATTCTATAAGAACAGAGTTCAGAATGCTGACAGCCGTGTATTTGTGGTTATCTCTGATGCATTGCGCTATGAAGTTGCGGCTTCTCTTGCCGAGCTTCTTAAAAGCGAGACCCATGCAGATGTAAAACTGCAGAATGTGCAGAGTATTTTCCCCACTATTACCAAATTTGGAATGGCCGCACTGTTACCACATAAAGAGCTTGAAGTAGAAGAATATGGAGAAGGATTGCGAGTTCTGGCAGATGGTGTTCCTACCGATGCGGGTTACCGTGACAAGGTGCTCAAATCTGCAAGGGATAATAGCGTTGCCCTTAAATTTACCGATTTGATCAGCGCAAAGAGGGCAGATCGCAGTGCCATGGTAAAAGGAATGGATGTTGTCTACATCTATCATGACACAATCGATAAGGCAAGCCATATAGATGATTCTTTGGTATTCCCTGCCTGTGATGATGCTATTCAGGAACTAAAAAATCTTACCAGGATTATATGTAACGATTTTGGTGGAACCCATATTTTGTTTACCGCAGATCATGGATTTCTGTATACATATAGTCCACTTACAGAAGATGACAAGATATCCAAGTCATCATTTGCCAGTCAGCTTGTTGAATGTGGGCGCCGCTATGCAATCACAAAAAAAGGTTCAAATCCAGATTATCTGCAGAAAGTGAAATTACTTGACGTAAATACAGAATATGAGGGATTTGCTCCTAAGGAAAATGTCCGCATCAAGATGAACGGTGGTGGCCTTAACTTTGTTCATGGCGGTATAAGCCTCCAGGAGATGGTGGTCCCTGTGATTGATTATCATTTTATGAGAAACCAGAGTAAGGAATATCAGAAAAACCAGAATAAATATGACACAAAGCCGGTGGAGATTGGGCTTCTGTCTGCAACCCATAAGGTCAGCAACATGATTTTCTCCTTGAATTTCTATCAGAAGGAACCAGTGGGAGGCAACCGGATAGCCGCTGTCTATCAGCTTTATTTTACTGACAGCGATGGGAAGCAGATAAGCGATATTGCAAGGATTATTGCCGATAAAACGAGTGACAATGGGCAGGAACGCATATTTAGATGCAACTTCAACCTTAAGTCGCTGAAGTATGACAACAAAGCTGTTTATTACATTGTGATTGCAGATGAAGATGGACTTGTTGTATCAAAAGAAGAGTTCCAGATAGATATTGCCTGCGCAGTAGATGATTTTAATTTCTTTGGATAAGCCGGAAGGGGAGAAATATGGAAACAATAAAAGAAAAACTTCGGAACTATTTCGATGGAAAGATTGTCCGTAAAGATTTAACAAAAAAGCTTAAAGAAGGAGCAAATGTCCCTGTATATGTTCTCGAGTTCCTTTTAGGGCAATACTGCAGTTCCGATGATCCTGCTGTAATAGAAGCTGGCGTTGAAAAAGTAAAGACCATATTGGCTGAAAACTTTGTCCGACCAGATGAAGCCCAGAAAACACTTTCCAAGTTGCGCCAAAAAGGTACTTATACAGTTATTGATCAGATTACAGCTCGCCTGAATATGAATCAAAACATATATATGGCTAATTTCTCAAATCTTGGTATCTCAAATATTCCGCTTGCAGACGAGTATCCAGAAAAGTACGACCGTCTTCTGTGCGGTGGAATTTGGTGTATTGTCCAGTTGGATTATGAATATGTTGAAGATGAGAAAAAAGGCATGCCCGTACAGATTAGGAAACTTACTCCTATCCAGATGCCACATGTGGATATAGAGGAACTTAAGAAAGGACGCGGCCAGTTTACCAAGGAAGAATGGATCGATGTGCTTCTGCGCTCAATTGGAATGGAGCCGAATAAGCTTACAGAACGTGAAAAATGGCTGCTCCTTCTTAGAATGGTGCCTCTGGTTGAAAATAACTTCAACCTCTGTGAGTTGGGGCCCCGTTCCACAGGAAAATCCCATCTGTTTAAGGAGATTTCTCCGAACAGTATTCTGGTGTCTGGCGGACAGACTACTGTGGCAAACCTTTTCTATAACATGGCCCGCAAGGCAGTCGGACTTGTAGGTCTTTGGGACTGTGTGGCATTTGACGAGGTTGCTGGCATCAATTTTAAAGATAAAGATGGAATCCAGATTATGAAGGATTATATGGCTTCCGGCTCCTTTGCCCGAGGTAAAGAAGAAAAGGCCGCATCTGCTTCTATGGTATTTGTTGGTAATATCAATCAGAGTGTGGATGTGCTTCTTAAGACATCAAGTCTATTTGATCCATTCCCGCCAGAAATGGGTACTGATACTGCATTCTTGGATCGTATGCATTGCTATATTCCAGGCTGGGAAATCCCTAAGTTCAGGCCAGAGCATTTTACCAATGATTATGGTTTTATAACCGATTATCTGTCAGAATTTATACGTGAGCTCCGCAAGGAACAGTATGGCGATGCTTTGGACAAATACTTCCGACTTGGGAGCAACTTGAACCAGCGGGATACTATTGCAGTACGTAAGATGGTGGGTGGTCTTATAAAGCTTATTTATCCGCATGGAGATTATTCAAAAGAAGATTTGGAAGAAATCCTTAAGATTGCCCTGGAAATGCGGCGACGTGTGAAGGAACAGCTTAAAAAACTAGGCGGAATGGAGTTCTACGATGTAAATTTCTCCTATAAAGATTTAGCTGATATGTCCGAACATTATGTGCCAGTACCAGAGCAGGGTGGGGGAAAGCTTATTCCTGAAGGACTCTGCAATCCTGGACAGGTATACACCATCTCCAGGGGAAAGTCCGGTATGATTGGTGTGTTCCGCCTGGAAAGCCAGATACTTCCAGGATCTGGAAAGTTTGATAGGACTGGTTTGGGTTCAGATAGAGAAGCAAAGGAATCATCCAATACAGCATTCAATTTCCTTAAAGCAAATGGAATTAGGATCAGTGGGGCTATAAGTACTGCAAACAAGGATTATATCATAAATTATCAGGACCTGCAGGGTATCGGTATGACTGGCAAACTGGCACTCCCTACCCTTATTGCTTTGTGCTCCATTGCGCTTAATAAGCCAGTACAGAGCTCAACAGCAATCCTTGGGGAGATCAGCATAAGCGGTACTTTGATTAAGGTCGAGAACCTTGCAGATACACTTCAAGTCTGCCTTGACAGTGGTGCAAAGAAAATATTGCTTCCTCAGACATCTTTCGTGGAGTTTGCTACCGTACCACCTGAATTGATGAGCGCATTCCAGCTTATACCTTATCAAAGCGCAGAAGATGCTGTCTTTAAAGCCTTAGGCGTAGAATAAAACAAGAGATTATGACAGATCTAATTCACTCCAATTCTGCGCCATCAATTCTTTTATAGTGATATCTAGGCCATAAGCTGTTTTGTTTTTATATTTCTCATACACATCTTGGGTAAATGAAATACTATAATCGAAATCTATTTTTTTATTTGATATTTTAAGTATATCATTTACCATATCTTTAGCATCTTTTATGAATTCTTTGGCTATTGCCGAGATATAATCATTCCCAAGTTTTTCATAGTCATCAAATTTATAAACAATATTCTTGAAGTCGATTCTCTTGACGTTGCAATCAGTTCTTTCTAGAGCGTAGAAAATAATTCCGAACAAGTGGCATATTTCCTGCTTATAATCAAACCAATCATCTTTTTTTATTTTGTCCTTCATATTTACATATGTCTGACAAAAACTAGAGAATTTATCTGCTATATCTTCTCGTTTATGAAATCTTTCTTTGATTGGATAAGTTACTTTTTTACCATCTGAATTCTTATACTCATTATTTGTAATATAGTAGGCTTCGGGTAGTTTTAAAATTTTCTGAGGTGTTTCTGTAAATTTACTTTCAATGAAATAAATTGTGTCCCCAATTCGGTAAAAAATATCCATGTTAGGAGGATGACCTGTTTCTTTGTTTTTATAGATTATTCTAGGCAAATGATATTCAAACTCAAAATCATCAATACCTTTATCATCGGCGAGGCAGGAATATATATCAAAGGCTACCCTAGATGACGAACATTTTGACCAGAACTTATTTTCTAATTCTGATCCACTGCCATTTAAATATTGTAGGATAAAAAGCTTACTCTTACCATATTTTTGATACGGTTTAATCAACCTTTTGAGGTATACCATTTTTTCAACTTCTGTAATATCACCTTTAAGTTGTTTAAGAAGTTCTTTTTTAGTCATTTATGCATCTCCTTATCAATTTTATGGTCTCCCTTCCTTTTTCCAGGTATCGATTTCTTCAAAGGTAATATCAGTTTCCATCTTTCTATGCTCTTCAAGGCTTTTCTCGGCGTTTTGTAGGATTATTTTTCGGCATTTTGGAGAGTTTTTTCTCGGCGTTTTGTAGATTTTACTATGCACTCCCCACCATCTCCACAGTCTTCTGGCACATCTGTCCATCAAAGTACATATCCAGCACCTGCTTAAAGATAGCTTCGTTGCTGGCAAGGTAGAACAGAGTCATGGAAGATTTAAGCTTTATAGCATCGATGTAGCCCATGACCTTCTCGATATCAGGGGCGTTCAGATCTATCAGTATCTGGCAAGCCTGTATTAAGTGATTTCGGAGATCTTTGTCTGCTAGATATTCCTTGGCCTCGGCTATTCCGGCAAGCCCATAGTAGTTTGAGTTGTAGCTGTATCCTAGGCCCTTTATCTGTGGGAATATGTACCATATCCAGTGGCTGGTCTTTCTTCCATTTCTAAGCTCTTTGCAAGCCTGCTCAAAGTAGTTTGCCTGTGGCGCTTTAAATCTGTTTACCATATGAATATTTTATACCCATTTGATGTTTTTGTGCTATACTATATTCGGAGGGAACTATGAAGACCAACCTTGGAAAAAAGACAATCCTTTACCCCATGCCGGTGCTGATGGTGGGGACATACGATAAAAAGGGAAAGCCCGACATGATGGCTGCTGCCTGGGGCGGTGTTTTCAACGAGGGACTGATCAACCTGTGTCTGGACAAGGGGCACAAGACTGTGGCCAACCTGAAGGAGCGCAAGGCCTTTACTGTAGCAATTGCAGATGCTGCCCATGTAGTTGAGTGCGATTATCTGGGCATTGTCTCGGCTCATGACGAGGCTGACAAGGTGGCCAAGGCAGGCTTTACTGCAACCAAGAGCGCCAATGTGGATGCCCCGGTGATTGAGGAGCTCCCCCTGACCCTGGAGTGCCAGCTGGAAAGCTACGATGACACAACCGAGCAGGCTGTGGGGCGCATAATCAATGTGATTGCAGATGACAGTGTTCTGACTGAGGGCAAGGTGGATCCTGCCAAACTGAAGGCAATAACCTACGACCCGGAGAACCACACGTATATCCAGCTGGGCCAGGTTGTAGGAAAAGCTTTCTCAGACGGCAATAAAATCAATTAAATCATCAGATGTGCCATCACTTTGGCATCGTTTTGAAGATTCTTTATCCAAGTATACTCGTTAGGCATGTGACAGGTTTCGTCAATTGTGGACCATACAGCCACGTTCATACCGATGTTCCGCAGGTGGGCTGCAACTGTGCCGCCGCCTATTCCTGTAAGCCGGGCCTCCTTGCCGCACACATCCTTGAGCACATTCTCAAGCCGCTTTATTATGTGGCTCTCCGGATCTGACTTCCGGGAGGCATCTCTTACGACAATCTCTATAGCTATTTCCACGCCATACTGTTCTTCCACCTGACGGCATCTTCGCTTGATCTCTGCCATTATTCCGTCCATATCTGCGGTAGGAAGGATACGGCAGTCCAGGTAGAAAATATCCTCGCCCGGGATAGTGTTGATATTAGGAATGTTGGCCTCTTTCTTGGTAGGGGCAAAGGTGGAGCATGGCGGGTTGAAAAGATTATCCTGGAAATCCTTGAAATAATCATTCAATTCTGCCAGCTTGAGCACCAGAGTGCTGGCTGCAACAAAGGCGTTTCTCCCCAGCTCCGGGTGGGAGGCGTGGCACTGCACTCCCTTGGTGCGGAACCTGAGCCACAGCATATTCTTCTCCGCTATCTCAATCTGGTCGCCAGTGCTGCTGCCGGAGTCCGGAACCAATGCGTAATCCTCCTTGCCGAAAATGTCGGGATGTTCTTTCAGAATATACTTAAGACCGTAGACCGAGCCTATCTCCTCGTCTGCCACAAACAGCAGCTTTACAGTGTCCTCGGGCTGTATCCCGGCGTTCTTTAGAGCAAGGGCCGCCATTACAGAGGTGACTATGCCATGCTGGTTGTCCTCCACACCCCGACCGTAAAGCTTGCCATCCTTTTCCACCACTTTGTATGGATCGGTGTGCCACAGCTTAAGGTCTCCGGGAGGCACTACATCCACATGGCTCATGATCCAGAAATTTTTGTCTTTGTTTTTGCCGGGAATTGTAAGTATCAGGCTGGGCCGCACTCCCTTGTAGGCATCCTTATCTGGAGCCTCTATATACTGGAAGTCGGTGTAGCCCTGTCTGCGGAGCCATTCCTCAAGGGCATGCACTTTCTTGTATTCTCCCTCGCCGCCCGAAAGGGGAGAGATGGCTGGAATGGATGAGAGCAGGCTCTCCAGCTCCACGAAATCAGCTTTATGTTCATCAATATATCTGCAAATCTCTTTGTTCATTTTGCACCTCTGGCTATTCAAAAAAAATCTCTTTTTAGTTATATTATTATAAATTGAAAGTAAATTCCATATTTATCTGTGGGGTAATTATGAAAATTCTGCGACATCTGCATCGAATATATATTTTTTCTTTTCTTCTGATTCTGGTTGTACTGACCGGCTGCAACAATAAAATGGGATATTTCCTTGTGTACTGGCCCGAAGATTTCTCTGTCATGGGGTGTGCAGACCTGTTCCCTATAAAGTCAGAATCCCATCTGCGCAAGACTCATATCCTGGAACTTGGAAACAACAAGTATGCCGAGATTGCCAGCTTCCGCGGCCTTGTGTTCCGTACCAAAGAAGAGGCCAAGGCAGCCCAGAGCGAGCTGTGGCAGTATAAAGATCTTTTTGCTTATGCCGAGGCCAAGACTCCTGTCAGGGAGACCCCCGATGTCCAGAGCGCCCGTGTCTATATCCTCAGGGAAGGTCAGGTGATTAAGATCATCGACAAAGGAAAGGACAAAGTACAGCTGGGAGAGCGTCTTTCCGGCTACTGGTATAAAATTATCACTGATGATGGAATAATCGGCTATTGTTTTGATAAAAACCTCACTATTTACATGGATGACGGGAAAGGCAACTCCACCCGGACAGTTGATATCACTATGTTCACCGACCGCTTCTTTGGAAATCAATGGTATCCTCTGGAGTATAAGGAGGAGATGTCAGAGGATTATCCAGACCTTGCAATTCTGCGTGATGGACGATGTCTGCGGGGAGATCTTGAGAAGAAAGATATTATCCTCCGGGACGGCAAGAAAGAGATTAAATTCAAGTTCACCGAGGTCAAGCAGCAGTCCCAGAACCGCATTCTGTTTGTAGGTTCTTCCATTGATGTAAGCTTCTATCCCGATGGAAGGCTCTTTGTCCGCTATTCGGATGATGGTGTGGACCGGGCTGAATTCTTCACCACGCTGGATACACCGCTGCAGGACTTTATAGCAGAACAGAACAGGATTAAATCCGAAGAGTATGCTCTCCTTAGAGAACGGGTGCAGTATTACGAGAGTCCTGACAATGGAAGACTCATGTTCAATTCTGACAAAACATTTGTATGGACAGACCGGTATGATGTGATGGATGAATTTATTCCTGCAGCCAACGGCACCAATGGAATAGTGGAAAACATGCGCTATGTCTCTGCAAAGCTTAAGAAATCCGGCGGCTATAACGGTGTAATAACTTTGACATTCTCCCGCACCGCCAAGGAGATGAGCTTTGTCTTCAAGCGCCTTACAAATGGCGATCTTCAACTGATTTATGTGCCTGAAGATTCTTTCAAGGGGCTTATTGTCACCCGGCTTCCATACGAAACCAAGATCCTTGTTTTCCATCCTGTAAGCGAGGTCAGCCCCTGATGGCATTCGTTACATTGAACGGAGTCTCCCTTGCCTTAGGCGACCGGGATATCCTGCAGGATGTGAACCTTAATATAAGCCACGAGACCAGGGCCGCCATAGCGGGGGCCAACGGAAGCGGCAAGACCACATTCATGCGCATCATGGCAGGGCTCATACAGCCCGACAAGGGGACAATGACCATGCAGCGCGGCACCAGGATAAGCTATCTGCCGCAGTCGGGACTTACCCATTCGGGGCTTACCCTTATGGAAGAGGCGGAGAAGGCCTACGATTATTACCAGGCCCTGCTTGACCGCAAGGAACAGATAGGGCATCTTCTTGAGCAGTGCCAGGAGTCTTCCAAAGAGGCCGAGAAGCTGATCGAGGAAGACCACGATATCCAGGAGCACCTTTTGAACAGCGGCTACTATGACCGAAAGGTGGTCAAGGAGAAGGTGCTGCTGGGTCTGGGCTTTACCAAAGCCGACTTTGACAAGGCTACAGAGGCCTTCTCCGGCGGGTGGCAGATGCGCATAGCCCTGGCCAAGATTCTGCTTGAGAACCCCGATATAATGCTGCTGGACGAGCCCACCAACTACCTTGATCTGGAAGCCCGGGTCTGGCTTGAGGACTTTATAAATTCATACAATGGCGGGGTTGTTGTTGTATCCCACGACCGCTCTTTCCTGGACTCCACAGTAAACGAAATATACGAGCTTTTTAACGGCAGGATGAACCGCTACAAGGGCAACTACACAGAATACGAGAAGCGGAGGAGCAAGGAGCTTGAATCCCTTATCGACCGCTACAAGCAGCAGCAGGAGGAGATAGCCCGGGTTGAATTCTTCATCCGCCGCTTCCGCTACCAGGCCACCAAGGCAAAGCAGGTCCAGAGCCGGATCAAGTACCTTGAGTCCCTGCCCCGTATCGAGATACCCGAAAGTCTTAAGAAGATGCATTTCTCCTTTCCGGCCCCGCCCCATTCCGGCAACGATGTGCTTATTCTTTCCGACGTGAGCAAGGCCTATGGCGACAACCATGTTATAAACCACCTGGATTTCTTTGCAAACCGGGGCGAGAAGATTGTGTTTGTAGGAAAGAACGGGGCAGGTAAGTCCACCCTTATGCGCATCATAGCCGGGGTGGATAAGGATTTCACCGGCTCTGTCCGCTACGGCACTGATGTGAAGATAGAGTATTTCTCCCAGGATTTCGAGACCACGCTGAATGATAATAAAACTGTTCTTGAGGAGGTGGAGGATGCGGCCCCCACCGACCTTATCCCCCAGGTGCGGAACCTGCTGGGCGCTTTCCTGTTCCGCGGCGACGATATCTACAAGTCGGTCTCTGTCTTGAGCGGCGGCGAGAAGAACAGGATAGCGCTCCTGAAGATGCTGCTGCATCCGGCCAACCTGCTGGTGCTGGACGAGCCCACAAACCACCTGGACATCAACTCCAAGGACATCCTCCTGGAGGCCCTGAAGAAGTACGATGGTACTGTGCTCTTCGTCTCCCACGACAAATATTTTATAGAGAACCTGGCCGACAGGGTACTGGAGCTGGGTGACGGCAAGGCTACCAGCTTTGTGGGCGACTATGCATACTACCTGGAGAAGAAAGCCCAGCAGGAGTCGGCCGCTCTGGAAGGGGCAGCGACCCAGGAGAAGGCTGCTGCTGGTGCGGCAGTGGCTAAGCCGGTCCAGCTTTCCAGGGAGGAGTCCAAGCAACGCAAGCGGGATCTGAAGAAGCTGGAGCGGGAGCTGGAGCAGGTGATGGCCGACCTGGATGCACTTGAAGATGAGATTTCCCGCCTTAACGAGGATATGGCAAAGCCGGAAAACTATTCCGACGGTGCAAAGATAAAAGAGCTTAAAGCACAGCTGGATGCTGCCGAGGCACAGCAGGAGACCAAGACTGCCCGCTGGGAGGAATTGGAAACTGCTATCTCAGAACTTCAGGAGAATTGATATGAAAAAAGGTGATGAAGATTTAATCTGGAAAGAGACAGGACGCCGTTTTGATAAAGACTACCGGATTTTCAAGACCTATCTTGTGGACCGCGAGATGAAGGATGGCCGCAAAGGTGATTTTGTGCTTGTAGATTCTCCTGACTGGGTCAATATCATAGCCGAGGTCAAGAACGATAAAGGGCAGGACTGCTTCCTGATGGTACGGCAGTTCAGGCATGGCACCGGAGACATCTCCCTGGAGTTCCCTGCAGGCATAGTTGACCCGGGCGAAGAGCCCCTCCATGCCGCAATCCGGGAACTGATGGAAGAGACTGGCTACAGGGCTGCAAAGATGACCCTTATCGGCACAGCATCTCCGAACTGCGCTTTCATGAACAACACCAATTACACCTATTATGCCGAGGGGCTTGAGAAGGTGTCGGGTCAGCACCTGGATGACAACGAAGCTATTGCTGTTTACCTTGTTCCTGTGGAGGAAGCAGAGCAGGGCTTCGGTCACGGAGAGATGATGAACGCTATCTGCATCCTGTCCCACTACTTTTACCTGCGCATGAAAAAAAACGCGGGAAATATGGACAAGAAGAATAAATGCTGATATAGTAGAGCAACATGGTGCCCTAGCCAAGTGGTAAGGCCACGGTCTGCAAAACCGTTATACTGCGGTTCGAAT
>JAFZIU010000049.1 GCA_017554185.1 Spirochaetia bacterium | reverse complement strand
GAACTGAAAAAAGTTTTGGAAAACAACCTTAAATCCCTCTTTTCCACTTGAAAAAAATGGCTCCTTGTTTCTATAATCAATATGGGAGGAACGGGGGGAACTATGTTCAAAAAAGGGTTTGACAACGACTTATATCTTAAGCTTCAGAGCGAGACAATTCTTGCCAGGATAAAGGATTGCAACAGCGACAAGCTCTATCTGGAATTCGGCGGCAAAATCCTGTTCGACCTCCACGCCGCCCGGGTTCTGCCCGGTTTTGACCCAAATGTAAAGATGCACCTTCTGGCCAAGATGAAAGATTCTGTTGATGTAATCATGTGCATCTCTGCTCCCGATATCGAGAAGAAGAAAGTCAGAGCCGACTTCGGCATCACCTATGACTCCGATGTAATGAAGACTATCGACGACTTCAGGGCATGGGGAATCTCGGTAAAAGCTATTGTCATCACACGGTACGACGGCCAGCCGTCAGCTGACTCATTCCGCACCACCATGGAAAGCCGGGGAATGAAGGTCTACACCCACAAGTTCACCAAGGGCTACCCCACCGATGTTGACCTGATTGTAAGCGAGCAGGGCTATGGTGCCAACCCATATATCGAGACTGAAAGACCTATCGTTGTAGTGACCGGTCCCGGCCCAGGCAGCGGAAAGCTGGCAACCTGTCTTTCCCAGATGTACCACGAGCAGAAGCGGGGCGTCAAGGCTGCCTATGCGAAGTTCGAGACATTCCCTATCTGGAACCTGCCTCTGAACCATCCGGTGAACAGGGCCTACGAGGCTGCCACTGCAGAGCTTAAGGATGTTAACATGATAGATCACTTCCATCTTGAGGCCTATGACATCAAGACAGTCAACTACAACCGGGATATCGAGGCTTTCCCTATTGTTCAGCGGATTATCGAGAAGATCACCAATGCTCCATCTGTATACAAATCCCCCACCGACATGGGGGTAAACCAGGCTGGAAACGCTATTGTGAACGATGATGTTGTACGCAGGGCAGGAGAGCAGGAAGTTATACGCCGGTACTTCCGGTATGCCTGCGAGCAGGCTCTCGGCCTATGTACAGCCGACACCCTGCAGCGTGTGGAGCTTATCATGAACGATATGGGCCTTAGACAGGAGGACCGGAGCACTGTAGTTCCAGCCCGGCAGGCTGCCCAGCGGGCCCGCGACAAGAATAAAGGAAACCGTGGTATCTACAGCGGCGCAGCCATAGAGCTGCCGGACGGCACTATTGTGACAGGCCACAACTCTCCGCTGCTCCACGCCGCATCCAGCGTTGTACTTACTGCTGCAAAGAAGCTGGCAGGAATACCTGATGATGTTGAGCTTCTTCCAAGCCATATCCTGACTTCTCTTGCCGACTTCAAGGAAGAAGTGCTCAAGAGTGCATCTGTCAGCCTGAACCTGGAAGAGACATTGATAGCCTTTGCTCTGGCTGCTGCTACAGATTCTACTGCGGCTGCCGCCCTTAAAAAGCTTAAGGAACTGGAAGGGTGCGAGATCCACATGACCCATGTGCCTTCCCCTGGCGATGCCGATGGACTCAGGAAGCTTGGCTTCCATTCCACCAGCGATGCCGAGTTTGCCACAAAGGCTCTCTACCGCCGTTAAATGTCCTTGCTAAAAAGCAATAGTAGTAATATAGTATTATTAATAGGCTAATACCTATATAAGGAGTTCTCAATGCAAAGCGTAGGAATCAACATCGGTTCTTCCAGCTTGAAAATGGCTTGCGTATCCGATGGTAAACTCCTGTGGGCCGAAAGCATCCCGCATGAGGGTAATTTCCACGAGGCTGCAGATAAAATATTATCAGCTCATCCTATAGAGTCCGGAGCTAAAGCTTTGGCTACCGGTACCGAGGGACGGTTCCTCTTCTCTGTAAACAAGACTGTAGAACCTCTATGTATCGAGGAAGCCCTCAAAAAGCTTAACCTCAAGGCAGATGCCATCGTATCCCTGGGGGGCGAAGATCTTGTTGTCTATACCCTGAACGAAGAAGGAAGAATTATAAACAACTTTTCTGGAAGCAAGTGCGCCTCCGGAACTGGCGAGTTCTTCAAGCAGCAGCTGGCCCGTATGGACATGAAGCTGGAAGATGTGAACGGCGTTCCAGACACAGCCCGGATCCTTGAGCTTTCAACCCGCTGTTCCGTATTCATGAAGAGCGACTGTACCCACCGGCTTAATAAGGGCGAGGCGACTAAAGAGGATATTGTCCTCTCGCTGAGCAATGTGATGGCTGTGAAGGTCATCGACTTCCTAAAAAAGGCAAGAATCAGCAAGGGCAAGGTCATACTGGTGGGCGGAATCACCAGAAACCGCCATATTATCCGGTTCATCAAGGAGAAGGCTCCTGATATCGAGTTCATTATTCCGGAAGAAGCCTCCTATTTCGAGGCACTGGGAGCTGCATATCTGGCCGAGAAGGATGGAAGCCCCATGCCGGAAGCTGACAAGCTCATCACAAAGAACAAGGTAAGCTTTACACACTTGGAGAGCCTCAAGACCCAGCTTGATAAAGTGACCTACTTCCCTGCAAAGCATGGCAAGACAGTTGCCGGCAGAGAGTACATACTGGGTGTGGACG
>JAFZIU010000048.1 GCA_017554185.1 Spirochaetia bacterium | reverse complement strand
TTTTACAGGAAAGAGCGGATGGGGCAAGGCAGGCGGCCTTACCTTGAACTGGTACAAAGCCTTTACCCAGCCGGTCATGTACAACCCGGTGCTGAACACCCTTTTCATAGCAGTATCCACAGTAATCTGTGCAATAGTGCTTTCACTCATCATCTCTGCTGTAATCTCACGGTGGCCCAAAGGATCGTTCCTTATACAGATATTCTTCTTTGCCTCTTTAGGAATTTCATCCATACTGCTCTCACTGGGCTTTATGCTCACCATATCAAACCTGGGTTTCAGGCCCAACGGAAAGTTGCTTCTTATAGCAGTCCATACTGCGGCGGTCCTCCCCTTCACCATAAAAGCCATATCCCTGTTCTACAGCAGGATAAACAGAAGATGCATAGAGTGTGCCAAGAGCCTTGGGGCAAAGCCGCTCCGCATCCTGTGGACTGTAAAGCTGCCCATGATAAAGAACGGAATATTCACTGCCGGCATCTTTGCCTTTGCAGTTTCGGCCGGCGAGGTGAACGGTGCCCTGATGCTGGCCCCCGAGGGCTTTACTACCATGCCTGTGGCAATCTACCGCCTAATAGGGGCATACCGGTTCTACCAGGCCTGTGCCATGGGGACAGTGCTCCTTCTTATATGCATAGCAGCCTTCTATGCTATTGACCGCCTTGGAGAGATAAACCTATGAAACTGAAGCTTAAGAACATAAAAAAGAACTACGGCAACTTTACCCTGAACGCCGACCTGGAGCTGCACGAAGGGGAATTCCATACATTCTTAGGCCCCTCAGGCTGCGGCAAGACCACATTGCTCCGTATAATCGCAGGGTTCACTGCCCCCGATTCCGGACGCATATTCCTTGACGGAAAGGATATAACCGAAGTGCCGCCCGAGAAGCGGAATATCTCCATAGTGTTCCAGGACTACGCCCTATTTCCCAACATGAATGTGGAGAAGAACATAGGCTACGGCCCCGAGACCCGGCACTGGAATAAGGATAAGATCAAGGCCAGGACCCAGGCGCTTCTGGAGGCAGTTGAGCTTACAGGATACGGAAAGAGGAAGCCGGATACCCTCTCGGGCGGCGAGAAACAGCGGGTTGCCCTGGCACGGGCTATAGCAGTGAACCCTGCTCTGCTCCTCCTGGACGAGCCCCTGAGCGCCGCAGACGAGAAGCTCAAGGGAGCGCTCAAGGCACAGATTCTGGAGACCCACCGTAAGAATCACCTTACCACCATATATGTCACCCACGACCAGGAGGAGGCCATGACCATCTCCGACCGCATCTCGGTATTCCGCCGCGGGAACATAGAGTGCACCGGCACACCCCAGGAGATCTACTTCCAGCCCAAGACCCTCTACACAGCCCAGTTTGTGGGACAGTCCAACATCCTCAAAGGGACAGTTGCAGCCACAGGAAACCTTGTGGAAGTGCACTGCCAAGAAGGACAGATATTCAAGGCCCTGAACAGGTCTTACCCCTTTGCCAAAGGAGATGAGGTCAAGCTTTTCTTCCGTCCTGAATGCTGCATGATCTCAGCCAGGGCCGGGGAAAACATATTCATGGGAAAGGCAGAGAAGCGGATATTCTACGGCAGCAGATACCTGTGCACTGTGGAGACCAGATTCGGAGAGATCATCATGTACGACAGCTATCCTTTCAAGATTCCGGACACCTTCTGCCGCCTCTGGGTATCGCCCGGCAACATATATCTTTTCCAGTAATGACAACTGGGAAAAACCGTGCTATAATTATTAAAACGCAACAATTTGGAGGCATAATATGAAGATCTGGGCCCACAGAGGGTGCTGCTACACCTGGCCAGAGAATACACTGCAGTCATTCGAGGCTGCAAGCAAGCTGCCTGTGACAGGAATCGAGCTTGATATCCAGCTTACCAAGGACCGGAAGATGGTTGTAATCCACGACGAGAAAGTGGACAGGACCACCAATGGTAAAGGCTGGGTGAAGGATTTCACACTTGAGGAGATCAAGGCTCTCAAGATAGAGACCCACCCTGTGAACGGCGTTCCTCAGTATACCCAGGTTCCTACTATTGAAGAGGTATTCACACTCCTTAAGCCTGTGTGCATAAGCAAAGGGCTTCTTATCAATATAGAGCTCAAGACCAGCGAGGTGCGCTATGAGGGCATCGAGGACATGATCGTGGCCCTGGTCAAGGAATGGGGCTTGGACAAGTACATTGTATATTCATCCTTCAATCCTGATTCCATAGTGCTTATCAAGCAGAAATATCCGTATGTGAACGCAGGAATCCTCTACGATTCCGAGAGGCTGTGCCTGGAATTCTCCCAGAAGTACCCGGTTAACGCTCTGCATCCTTATGTTGAGATGCTGGATGTACCTGATATCAGGAAGAAGACAGACCTCCCTATCCGCGTATGGAACGAGGAGGAGATATTCTATCCCGGCAAGGAGCCATGCAAGCACTACGACTTTGAGAAGCTTGAGAAGCTGGGCGTAACCGATATCTTCACAAATATTGCTGACTACTACACAGCACAGAAATAAGGCAGGCGATGGAAGTAATCTTCTTAGGGACAGGTACATCTCACGGCATTCCTGTGATCGGGTGCGACTGCCCTGTATGCACATCCAGTGACCCCAAGAACAACAGGACACGCTGTTCGGTCTATGTACGCGCTGAAGGGGCTGACATAATCATAGACATGAGCCCCGAGTTCCGTATCCAGATGCTGCGGGAAAATCTTTCTACAGCCGATGCTGTGCTTATTACCCACACCCACGCCGACCACCTGCACGGCCTTGACGACATACGCCCCATGACATTCAAAAGCCCTGTGCCGGTCTACGGCAGCACCAGGGTAATCGGGATAATCCGCAGACGGTTTGACTACATCTTCAACGTGACCCAGATGGGGGGCGGCAAGCCTCATATACAGCTTAATCCGGTGGAAGGCCCCTTCTACATCCCTACCAGGGATGGGGGAAAGCTTGAGGTGGTTCCGGTTCCTATGCTCCACGGAAAGCTTGAGACATTCGGCTACCGGATAGGAGATTTCGCATATCTAACCGACTGCAGCTATATACCTAAGGCTTCGCTGCATCTTCTGAACGGCCTTAAGGTGGCGGTGATAGATGCCCTGCGTTATAAGGAGCACCCCACCCACCTGTCGGTGGAGAAGGCCCTGGCCCTGGCACAGAAGCTGGGGGCCGGCCGCACCTACTTTACCCATATGTGCCACGACATAGACCATGCAAAGCTGCTGTCGGAGCTTCCTGACGGAGTGGAGCCGGCCTACGACGGGCTCAGGATAACAATTTAAGGGAGAGACTATGGATAACTACATTATTGTACGGCCAGAACACCTGAACCAGCACGGACACCTTTTCGGAGGACAGCTGCTCCTGTGGATCGATGAGTTCTGCTGGATTTCGGCTGCCATAGACTTTCCTGATAAGAAACTGGTCACAAGGGCCATGGGAGACACCACATTCAACCGTGGCATCCCCGACGGCTCCATCCTGCGGTTTGACACAAAGCAGCAGCATGTGGGATGCTCAAGCGTAACCTACAGCTGCGATGTCTACATAATGGACAAAAAAGAAGAGAATAAGAGGCCGGTCTTCTCCACCACCATCACATTCACTGCAATAGGCGAAGACGGTAAAAAGACTTCTATCTGCTGATATCCTTAGCTGCAGTCTGACTTATCTTAAGCCTTCTCTCGATATACCCTGCCCATTTGGGCTGCCCTGTCTCCTTAAGCCACATGATGAAATCATCATTCATGGGCTTGAGAAGAAATTCTCTCCTGGGGGTTATGTAGGTGGTGATGAAATATGGCTTGGTGGCATCAATCCTCACTGCGCCGGAATCATCCTTGGACAATGCGACCTCGTACAGGAGACCGTCGCCAGTGTTATCACGCTGGGTGTTGGGGTTCTCCATGGTGATATTGGGGCTTGTCCTCTGGCCGCTGATAGTATTGCCGTTTGCATACATAATAAGGACTTCCCTGCCCGTCTTCTTGTCGGCTATAAGCTCCCTATCCTTGATTATATGGGTATGGTTTGCCCAGATGATATCCACCCCGGCATCGACCAGATCCGCATAATATCTTCTCTGTTCATCGGATATGCCCCTTACATACTCGGGCTCGTTGGTATGGAGGGAGAGGATCAGAAGGTCGCAGGAGACATCGGCCTTAAGCTTTTTAAGGTAGGCGGCAAAACGTCCTCTGTTCTCCGGATCAGGCGAAATATAGTTGATATACTTGAAGGAATCAAAGCTGTTCAGGGACTCTGTCACGGGAAAGAAAAGGATTTTCCATCCGTTTTTCTCTATGATGCTGTATGAGAAGGGAGCATCCGGCCTCTCCTTGAGGCCTGAGAAATAGAGAGTCCTGCCCTCTTTCTTATACTTTTCTGCAATTATCCTGCAGGATTTGAGTGTCTCTTTCATCCCCTCTTTACCCTGGTCGTTGGAATGGTTGTTGCACAGGGAGAATACAGAGAAGCCCGCATCTACAGAGGCCATTACATATTCCCTGTTCATATTGAAATTAGGGAAAGAGGAGACAGGCCTTGCTGCATCCACAGGAGCCTCTATGTTGGCAAAGGCTAAATCACCTTTCTGGATGATATCCTTAACATCTTTCCATATCTCGGAATAATCTGCCACATTATAATTATTCATATGGGCCATGATGTCGCCGCCGAACAGGAGGCTGATCCTGCTGTCTGCATATGAGAGTATTGGAAAAAGAATAAGGACAAATATTAAAAGTCTTCTCACCTTACATAGCTTCCAGGAACGGTATTCCTATAAGGGCAAAGCCGTTCTTGAGCACCTGGAGCACAGCCTTGGAGAGCACTACCCGTGCCTTGGCCACCTCCGGCTCGCTCTTTAATATCGGGCAGTCGTGATAGTACTTGCTGTAGTGCTTTGCCAGGTTGTAGAGATATCCTGCTATGAGCATAGGATTGTACTCGGCTCCTGCCTGTTTTATGGTCTCGCCGAAGTTTCCTATAAGCTTGATTATCTCCCATTCGTCGTCGCTTATGGCAAGGCTGTAGTCCACTCCATCGGTGGAGCCTTCGTACTTGCCCGGCATGGTGCATATACGGGCACCGGTGTACTGCAGGTACGGACCTGTGTTGCCGTTGAAGGAGAGGGATTCTTTGGGATTGAACACCATGTCCTTGGTTGGGATTGTAGAAAGGAGGAAGTAGTTCAGGGCGCCCAGAGCAATGGACTCGGCAGCCTTGTCCACATCGGAGATCTCGGACTCCCGCCCCTTGGCTATGATCTCCTCCCTGGCCATCTTCTCAAGTTCATCGATAAGGTCGTCGGCATCCACCACCTTACCTTCCCTGGACTTCATCTTGCCCTCAGGCAGGTTAACCATGCCGTAGGAAAGGTGGTGCAGGTCCTTTGCCCAGTCGAAGCCCAGCTTCTGGAGCACATAGAAGAGCACCTTGAAGTGGTACTGCTGCTCAGAGCCCACCACATAGAAGAGAGCGTCGAAAGGCCAGTCCTTGTGGCGCGCTATTGCGGTGCCTATATCCTGGGTGATGTAGACAGATGTGCCGTCTCCGCGGAGAAGAACCTTGGTGTCAAGGTTTATCTCAGCCAGGTCGACGCATATTGCACCTTTATCGTTCTTGTAGAAAAGCCCCTTCTCAAGCCCTTCCAGGATGATCTCCTTGCCTGATTTATAGGTCTGGCTCTCGTAGTAGATCTTATCGAAGGAGATGCCTGTCTTCCTGTAGGTCTGGAAGATGCCGTCTATGGTCCACTTGTTCATAAGCTTCCACAGCTCTACAGTGGCCTGGTCGCCGGCCTCCCATTTTACCAGCATGTCACGGGCTATGGGCTCTGCAGTCTCGTCGGTCTGGGACCATGTGTTGTATTTGACGTAGTAGTCGCCCACAAAGTGGTCGCCCTTGATATGCTCCGACTCCGGAGTTGTGCCAGCACCGAACTTCTGGTAGGCAGCCATGGATTTGCAGATATGGATGCCCCGGTCATTGATAAGATTGACCTTCTTGACCTCTGCTCCGTTGGCTGCAAAGATGCGGGATACGCTCTCGCCGTAGGAATCGTTCCGCAGGTGGCCCAGATGGAGCGGCTTGTTGGTGTTGGGGCATGAGAACTCCACCATTATCCGCTTTCCGGCAAGGGAGTCGGTGCGGCCGTAGCTGTCTCCTTTAGAAAGGACTGCAGTAAGAGTCTGCTCTGCGACTGCCTTCCGGTCAATCTTGAAATTGACGTATGGGCCTGCTGTAAGAACCTGGAGACCAGGCTGCCCCTGGATCTTTGCTGCAACGTCGGATGCTATCTTGGGCGGGGCACAGCGGAGCTTCTTGGCATATACGAACATTGGGAATGCCACGTCTCCAAGCTCCGGCTTGGGAGGGATTCCCGGGATAATGGAGTCGGGGGTAAAGTCAATCTCGGCCCCTGCTTCCCTGAACACTGCCGAAAGGGCATCAAAAACTATATTTATAAGCTGTTTTCCTGTATCAATCATACTACCAACCTTATTCCAAAATTTTTATATATGCAAGCATCCGGGAGAAATGAGTCCCGGTTGCCATAGCCCTGCGGAAGGAGAAGAACCTGGTGTCGCAGCAGGTGCAGGCGTCTGAAACTATTATATTTTTTAAGTTTAACTTTGATAAAATACTATAATTTATAAGTTTTAAATCTAAACTATAAGAATTTCCGATCTTATTAACCCCGGCCGGGCCGAAGGTCTTAAGGAAGTATTCGTAGCGGTCCTGCTCCACGTGGTAGCAGCACGGTCCGATGGCGGGGCCTATGACGGCCTCTATGTCGCCCAGTCTGCACCCGTAGTCATGCTCCATCCGCAGGGCGCCCTCGGCCGCAATGCCGGTGCCCTTCCAGCCCGAATGGAATGCACCCACCGCACCGGAGCGGGTGTCCCGGAGGAAGATGGGGACGCAGTCCGCCACCGAGACACCCAGGGCCCGCGGGGTGCGGGAGATGATGCCGTCCCCCGGCAGCAGCCCCTCGGAAGCAGTACTGTGGCCGGCAAGCTCCTCTGCATCGTATATGACATGGGAATGCACCTGCTCCAGCACCAGCGGGTACTGAGCTGCCCCCGCGAGCCCCGAGGCCTTGAAGAAGGCCTCCCGGTGCGCCAGGTGGGACTCTGTATTTGCCCCCATGTCGCCGGCAGCGGCCAGGGAGATATAGACCGCAGCGTTTCCGCTTGAAAATGGCATAGAAAGATACATCACATTGTATACCTGTCGTCCTTGCTCTTCTTGACCTGGGTCTTGAGCTCCGGTATCGGGTTCCACTGCACCAGTATGCAGAACTCGGACTTCCAGTCCCATTTCGGTGTCTGCCCCGAAGAATCCAGCTCCGGATAGCCCTTGTATGTGTAGGAAAGGTCCCAGTCTCCCAGGTGGTGCACCAGCTTGGTCTCCAGGCTCTTAAGCTTGAAGCCCGACTCGTACCGCTTGTCCTTGTTCCAGAAGGAGAATGATTTCCACAGGTCTGTGAATGGATTTATATAAGCCTCTCCCACCTTATCGGCCTTGGACTGGGAATAGCGGTATGTATTGTTGTTCTCCGACGTGGTCTTGAATGAGATGTCGAAGAGCCTGTAGACATTGGCATGGAAGCCGAAGCTTGCTGTAAGGGCGTTGTCTGTGAACTTCTGGAGGTCCATGTTGTATCCTATGTTGATGTCGGTCTTATACCTTATCCTGTTGCGCCAGAAAGGCTTTCCATACTTGGAGAAGTTGAATGTGGCCACAAACTTGGAGGGCACGAACTCCTCATCATCCTTCTGCACCCAGCCTACTCCATCCTCATATTCATATGGACGCATCCACTCGGCCTTGTACATCAGGTTGAGGTACCACAGGTTGAGTGTCGATATAGCTTCCTGATGATGCTCCTCGTAGATGTTATACATATAGCTCTGCTTGAAATAGAGGTCGTCGTCGAAGAAGCTTATCTTTCCCTCAAGCTCGTAATCCTGGGCATAGTTGTGCTGCAGGTTCTGCCTGTAGATACCCTGCAGATAGCTGTTTCCGTACTCAAGACGCTCGGTGAACCGGAGGGGATCGTAGAAGATAAAGCCGTCATCATCCTCCTTCATCCTGAAGAACATAGAAGAAGTGAGAGGACCGGTGCGCATGATATCCTCGTTCTCGAACTCCCTGTTCAGAGGCTCCATGACTGTCTTGAACCGGGCTGTCTGGAACTGCCGCCAGTCGGCAAGGTAGCTGAGCATAAGCTCGGCCTCGTGCTTCTTGAAGTATTCCTTGTCCCATTCGAATGTATCCTCAACATAGACAGGGTCATCCTTCTCGTCTACATAATCAAAGGTCTTCTTATACAGGATGGTGTCCACCGAATAGGAAAGATAGCTCTCGGAGATGCGGTCAAACATGAAAAGTGGCATAGTCTTGAGCATCAGGTCGTTCTCTATCTGATAGTTGGATGCACTGTAATCCTGCAGCTTAAGGCTTTCCCACTCCGCATCGGTGAGGGACTCGTCCCTGTTTGCATGCTTACGGTACTCGCCGCTGAAGACGATATCATCATCAATTGTGAACAGAGTATTCATAACCCCTGCCCTGTACATCAGCTTACCCTCGCCGTAGGTACGCATTACAGAATATGTGCGGTCAAAGTCAACGTCGCTGGGGACAAGCACATCTGCATCCTTCAGACGGTTATCTATGATGAAGTTAGGAGTTATGGAATAGCCCAGGTTGTGCTCGAAGAAGTTCCGGTCAGAATAGAGGGTTATCGGGATGTCAGAGACATCATCAGGAGCCCGGAGGCCCCAGATCTCCTCTTTCTCTTCCTTCTTCTCCTCGTCCTCGAAAGGAGAGTGCACTGTGGCCTTGAGCTGCTCGGCAAGCTTTTTCCTGTCGGCCTTCTCCTCCTCTGTCTCCTCCGATTCCTCTGCCTCTTCAGCTGCCCTCTTCTCCTCAAGCTCTTTCTCCCTCTTCTGCTGCTTGGATTCACGGGCCGTGTCGCTGTTGAAGGTGCGGTCAAAGATGGTGCCGTCTATCTTTACGGCAAGGTCTGGGAGCACATAGTTCTCTGGATAGTAGAAGGTTGACTCAGGGAAGCAGTAGTCGGTCTTGTTACCTGGGTCTATATATCTGTCAGCTGCAGGGTCAAGCCCCTTGAAGCCGGTGATGTCCCGCTCCTTGTTCTTCCAGTTCATGTAGAAGTCAAGCTTGGTCACCTGCAGGTCAAAGTAGTTGCCGAATATCTTGAAGGTGGGGTCGAACTCGGTGTGGAAAAGCCAGTACAGACGGTCCCGGACACCGGTATATTCGTCCTCCACATCCTCCACATCATCCTCCATGCCCAGTATCTTGCCCCAGTTCATGTTCTCGCTGCGGTTCTCGAAGTCCCTGAGAAGGTACGGGTCGGAATAGATATCGAAGGAAAGGGTTGACTTGAAGTATTTGAACCCTATTCCAGTCTTAAGCTCTGCTCCAAACCGGAACGGATACTCCGAGCTGCCGAAATAGCCCTTGTTCCAGTAGTCGTCAAGAGTCCCGTCATCATACTGATAGTACGGGGTGCTGTAGCCTGAATAATCGTATATGTTGCGGGTCTTGGCAAAACCCAGATAGAACTTGGTCTCGTCAATATGGTCGGTCTTGTTCAGGTCTCCTTCAAGGGCGCCGTAGAGTCCAAGGTTGTAGTAGGCATCGGCCATGAGCTTGATGTAGGACTCGTCGTCGGGGTTCTCCTTGAGCGTCTCGGTGCGCCGCAGATAAAGGCCGTTGAGCTCCTTCTCGTAGAGACGGTCCTCGGCATCGGAAGCAGCCAGGAAAGAGAGGTTCTCGCCGCTTGAGGAAGGCTCTCCCTTGAAATATGTGGTGGTCTGTATGAAGTGTCCCTTGACATCATGGTAACCTACAGAGGGACGGAATACAAAGCGGTCTCCCGGCTTGAAGAAGAACGGAAAGTAGAACATGGGGATGTTGCCTACATAGAGGACAGCGTTCCGCACGCCCCACTCACCCGGTGCCAGAAGCCATATCTTCTTGGCCTTGAGCCTGTAGTACGAGGTCTCGGGATCGCCGTTGGAGGTGATTGTGGCGTTCTCCATGACAGAGACGTTCTTGCCCGACTTGAAGATCTTGTCGCCCGAATAGAAGAACTTGGTGTCGTTGCCCTTCATGTCGATGTTCTTCTCGGAGATTCCCTGGAAGAATACGCCGCTCCAGTCATCAAGGTCAAAGGAGAGCTTGTCGCCGAAGTATTTCTCGTCCTTGTCCCTTACCTTGCGGGTATAGATGACATTGCCCTCTGCTGTCATAAGCTGCTTCTTCTGGTTGTAGACAAGCTTGTCGGCCTGGATCTGGTGGAGTATGTTCTTCTCCTCCTCATTCACCTCCAGAGTTACGCCGCCGCTTATGGTCACGTAGTTCTCATCCGCCTGCTCCACATTGAAGTAGCGGGTCTTGTCAGAGCCCTTGATGATGAAGGTGTCGCCTTTCTTTTTCTCAGGCGGCTGACTCTCAAGCTCAAAGTGGTCCAGGAGCCGCTTCCTGAGTGCGTCGGAATCGCCATTCTCCGGCACTCCCACAGTCCGGCACCACTCCACCAGCTCGGTGTAGCTGGCTGTCTCTATGTCGCGCACCAGGGTGCGGTAAAACAGGGTGTCCTTGTCCCCCGCCTGCTGTGCTGTACTGTCCTGCTGTGCAATACTGTCCCCCTGCTCCTGGGCCATGGCCGGAAACACGAAGAGGAACAGCAGAATTGTAAGGAGCAGGAGTTTCTTCATCTAAAGGTGGAACATCTCCTTTAAGAACCGGCCTGTGTACGAAGCCTTGCAGGAAGCAATCTCCTGTGGAGTGCCTGTTGCAACCACAGTGCCGCCGCCGGTGCCCCCCTCGGGGCCTAAGTCTATTATGTAGTCTGCCATCTTTATGACATCCATGTTGTGTTCGATTATCACCACAGAGTTGCCCTTGGCAACTATCTTCTCTATAACTTCCATAAGCTGCTTCACATCGGCGAAATGGAGGCCTGTGGTGGGCTCGTCCAGTATGTAGAGGGTCTTCCCTGTGCTGACCTTGGAAAGCTCGTAGGCAAGCTTAACACGCTGTGCCTCGCCCCCCGAGAGGGTCAGTGCCGACTGCCCCAGCTTTATGTAGCCTAATCCCACGTCGTTAAGGGCGTTAAGCTTGCGGCTTATGAGCGGATTGTTCTTGAAGAAGCTGCATGCCTCCTCCACTGTCATCTCAAGGACTTCGTAGATGTTCTTACCCTTGTAGCGTATCTCCAGGGTGTCCCTGTTGAACCGCTTCCCGCCGCACACATCGCATGTAATGTAGACATCGGGAAGGAAGTGCATCTCTATCTTGATGGTGCCGCCTCCCTCGCAGTTCTCGCACCGGCCACCTTTAACGTTGAAGGAGAACCGGCCCGGGGTGTACCCCTTGGCCTTGGCTTCCGGCACCTCTGCAAACAGGCTCCGCAGGGCTCCGAACACCTCCACATAGGTGGCCGGGTTGGAGCGGGGTGTGCGGCCTATGGCCGACTGGTCTATGTTTATTATCTTGTCTATGTACTCAAGGCCGCTGATACTTTTATATGCACCCTCCGGCTCGGATGCGCGGTTGAGCCTGTTGTAGGCTGCCGGGAACAGGATGTCGTTGACCAGGCTCGATTTTCCCGAGCCGGAGACGCCGGTGACCACAACCAGCTTGCCCAGGGGGATCTTGACATCGATGTTCTTTAGGTTGTGCTCCTTCGCCCCTTTTATGTTTATGAAGTGTGGATTCGGAACCCTGGTTTTGTCTTTTACTTCTACCTTCTCTTCGCCGTTCAGGAACCTGGCTGTGATGCTCTTCCTGTTCTTTAGGAGTTCCTTCACAGTCCCCTGGGCAACTATGCTGCCGCCGTGGACACCGGCGCCGGGACCGAGCTCCACTACGTAGTCGGCGGCGCGGATTGTCTGCTCATCGTGCTCCACCACAATAAGGGTGTTGCCTATGTCCCTGAGGTGCTTAAGGGTGTCTATGAGCTTCTCGTTGTCCCGCTGGTGGAGCCCGATGGTGGGTTCGTCCAGAATATAGAGCACTCCCACTAAGGAGCTGCCTATCTGGGTGGCCAGCCTTATGCGCTGGGCCTCGCCGCCGGACAGGGTTGCAGCCTTCCGGTTCAGGGTTAAGTAACCGAGGCCTACAGAATCTAGGAACTGGAGCCTTGCCTTTATCTCCTTCATTATCTGTCCGGCAATCTTTTCCTCGGTCTCGGAAAGCTTAAGCTTTTCGAAGAAAGCCTTAAGATCCTGCACAGAACTTGATGTAAGCTGCTCTATGTTTTTGCCGCCTACTGTGACAGCAAGGGCCTCGGGCCTCAGCCTTGCGCCGTGGCACGCGGTGCATTCCCGCTGGCTCATGAAGGATTCTATGTATTCCCTCATGCTGTCGGAGAAGGACTCCCTGTGCCGTCTCTCCAGCTCCTTGAAGATGCCGGGGAAAGGCTTGTTGTAGTCTGATTTATGATTTCCCTCTCTGTTGATATATGAAATATGCAATACATCATCAGAGCCGTAGAGAAGTATGTTCATCACCTTTTTAGGAAGGTCTTTAAGCGGAGTGTCCAATGAGAAGTGATATTTCTCGGCCAATGCCTCGAACCAGCTGGAGTACCATTTGGATTTCGGTGTGAAAGGCAGTATGCCGCCCTGGTTGTAGGAAAGGCTCATGTCGGGCATGATAAGGTGCTCGTCATACTCCATGGTTATTCCAAGGCCGGCACAGGATGGACATGCACCGTATGGGTTGTTGAAGGAGAATAGACGGGGCTGGAGCTCCGGTATGCTGATGTTGCAGTCTGGACATGAGTTCTTCTCCGAGAAGTAGTAGTCCTGGCTCTTGCCCCCCTCTTCCTGCACAGAGACAATGACACGGCCGCCTGATGTGTGGACCGCAGTCTCAACTGCCTCGCTTATTCGGCTTTTGTTCTCCTGGCTTTTCTTGATGCGGTCCACCACGATGTCTATGGAGTGCTTTTTCTTCTTGTCCAGGGTGATAGTCTCAGATAACTCACGGATCTCACCGTTTAAGCGGATGCGGGCAAAGCCTGCCTTGGCAGCGTCGGAGATAAGCTTCTCGTGCTCCCCTTTCTTGCCATATACCATTGGGGCAAGGACAGTCATCTTGGTGCCGTCGGGGAAAGCGTAGATCACATCCAGAATCTGATCTACTGACTGCTCGTGGATCTCCCTGCCGCACTTGGGGCAGTGCACAACGCCGATCCGGGCAAAGAGAAGACGGAAGTAGTCATAGATCTCGGTCACAGTTCCTACTGTGGAACGGGGGTTCCGGTGGGTTATCTTCTGCTCTATGGAGATGGCAGGAGAAAGCCCCTCGATATAATCCAGGTCAGGCTTCTCCATACGTCCCAGGAACATGCGGGCATAGGACGAGAGGGATTCAACATAGCGCCGCTGCCCCTCTGCAAATATAGTGTCAAAGGCAAGGGATGACTTCCCGGAACCGCTTAAGCCGGATATGACCACCAGCTGGTCTCTTGGAAGTTCTACATCGATGTTCTTAAGGTTGTGCTCCCGCGCCCCTTTTATAATAATTTTATTCATAATACTCCAGTATATAGTTATACAGAGTAAAGCATATTCTAATTTTATTATATATGCAAGAAGCGCCTCACCACTCTGGTTTGTCAAGGTTTGAAAAGTGCTAAATCCGGTTCATCACATTATTATGGCAAGATGCTGATAGTCCAGCCTGCATGAACCTTGGAATTGTCAAAATTTCCAGGAGCTGTAGGATTGCCGCCCACAAGTGCACTTGGGCAATAAAAATCTCCTGTGGACTTAACACCAATAACCCAGTCTGTTGTCGCATAGATAAAACTTCCAGTCCAGCTGACAAAATGAACAGTAATAGAGTTAAGTTTTTCACATCCTTGAAACATTCCTCTATAACAACTGGTTTTCAAAGCTTCAGCCGGTAACTCTGGAGCTGTGGTAAGTTCAGAACAATTACCGAACATACCCCAATAACACTCCTTTTCCAAAGTTGTAGCTGGCAATGCTGG
Source organism: Spirochaetia bacterium (assembly GCA_017554185.1). Lineage (GTDB taxonomy): Bacteria > Spirochaetota > Spirochaetia > CADAEX01 > CADAEX01 > CADAEX01. The sequence continues at coordinate 4,295 of JAFZIU010000048.1, read as the reverse complement.
GGCTGATGTAAGGCTGCTGCAGCCATAGAACATTCCTCTATAACACCTTTCTGCCAAAGTGGTGGCAGGCAACTCTGGGACTGTGGTTAAATTAGAGCAATCAGAGAACATAAAACAATAACAACTATTTGCCAAAGTGGTGGCCGGCAGCTCCGGAGCGGCACTAAGGCTGCTGCAACCATCGAACATTTCTTCATAACATCCAACTGCCAGTGTGGTGGCCGGCAACACTGGAGCCGAGGTTATTCCAGTACAACCAGAGAACATACAATTATAACAACAAAAAGCCAAAGTTGTTGCTGGCAACTCCGGAGCTGAAGTCAGACTGCTGCAGCTATCGAACATGCAATAATAACAAAAATCTGCCAATTCAGTAGCTGGCAATGCCGGGGCTGATATCAAGTTGCTGCAACCATAGAACATACAATCATAACACCCTTCTGCCAATATGGTGGCCGGCAGCTCCGGGGCTGTGGTAAGTACAGCACAATCTTCAAACAAAGATTCAAAACAATAGTCACTTGGAATATCTGTGGCTGTACAGTCCTTGTCCACAAGGCTCATCACATTGCCGCTGGCTGCTATTGATCCAGTCATAGCAAAACTGACAATTCCAGATTCATCAGGTTCAGAGAATGAATCATTTTTATCTTTAGCTCTGAGATATACTTTATCCCCTGCATTGGCCAATGTGATTTTTGTATCAGTCTCAGGGTCACCTGAATTCAGGACAAATGGAAGCCATGCTTCTCCATCACAGGAATACTCAAGGCTCGGGGTATGCGTCACAGCCCCATAAGAAATGACCGTAGTTACAGTAGATCCAGCTTCATTTGCAGTAAAACAGAGCCAGGGGCCAGGCGGTATTACTTCATTGTCATTGCCATTGCCAGTACCTCCGTTGTCACCGGCAGGGTCATCATTGCCGCTGATCCCACCACTGCCATCTCCTCCGCAGCCTGCGGCAAACAGGATGACGCTGAAAATGAGAAAGAAATATATCAGAGACCTAAACCTCATCGAAGCTCCCGTTAAATCTATCTGATAGAAGTTTATCCACCTCCACTCCGGTTTGTCAATGTTTTTAGAGTCTCCTTCAGAATTGACAACAGAAAATATGAGTATTAAAATATTTGCAGTATGAGCACAATGATATTTTTCCTGGTACTTCTGGCAGCGGTGACACACGCAGGCTGGAACTTTTTCGCAAAGAAAATATCTGGAAATCTGCCTACATTCTGGCTGGGTTCCATGTGCATCGACCTTGTTCTCCTTCCTTTTACAATAGTGATAATTGCCAGGAACGGCTTCAACTTCCAGGGTGCGGCTCCGATCCTTATTTCTGCGGTGTTCCACTGTTTCTACTACATAACACTGTTCAACTCCTACAAATTCGGCGATATCTCGGCGGCCTACCCTATCTCCAGGGGCACAGGAGTTGCTGTCACTGCCCTTATTGCTGTGTTCGTGCTTAAGGATTATGTCTCGGGCCTCGGATGGGCAGGAATTATTTTGATAGTCTCCGGCATCCTTACGGTGGGCCTTTCCAACACCATGACAAAAGAGGATATAAAAAGCTGCCTCTTTGCCTTCCTGACAGGACTCACAATAGCAGGCTATTCTGTGGCAGACTCAAGGAGCGCTGGGTTCAACCATCCTGTTGTCAGCCTTAATGTGATGAGCATAACATCCTTGATCCTGGTCTCCCCCATTGCTTTCAGAAAAGGAATCAGCAGGACTGTGCGGGAGAACCTGGACCACCTTCCCTATGCCCCCATCATAGGACTTGGCTCCATGGGAACCTATCTTATAATCATGTACGCATTCAGCCTCTCAAACCACGCCAGCTACATTGTGGCACTGCGGGAATGCTCTGTGATAATAGCCTCCATCCTTGGCTTTATAGTGCTTAAGGAAAAGCCTACTCCCCAGAAGATCATAGGCATAATCTTGATAACTGTCGGCCTTGTGCTGATAAAGCTGGGCTGATGGCAACCTCTATCCTTAAAAGAAGAATATCTGTCCTTTTACTCCTTTTCTGCACCCTGATATGCGGGGCAGCCGAGATTCCTACGCCGGTCACAACCTATTCAAGACAGGACGGATACAACACCCATGGCCAGATATCAATCTCTGCATCTAAAGAGAAAATTGATTCAATACTGTGGAACTTCGGAGACTATGAGAACTGGCTTTTAGACGGCCTTACAAGGGATGACCCCGAGGCAAAGAAGCTTACCTGCACATTGAACAGGATGAAATATCTAGAAGACAAAAACATGTTCCAAGTATACTTTTCCCTTAACTTCTGGTTCCTCAAGAACAGGGAGAAATCCATCATGTTCACAGTAAGTCCGATGGAGGACGGCAAAGATGGAATCAGACTGGATGTGTTCGAGGATGGCAGGACTGCAAAGATAATCGACACCTTGACCTACACCATATCGATAGAACATCAGGGAGACACAGCCACAGTCAATTACACAGGCCACTGCAGGCTAAAGGGTCTGGCCGCACGGTTCTTCACACTGGGACTTTATAAGAAAAACATAGAGTGGTACATACGCACCTTTGCGAGAAACCTTTTAAGAAAGCTTGAATCTTAACCTTTGATCTTCTTTGCAAGAAGAGACTCGGCATGCTCAAGCGAGATGGTATCGCGCTTTCCTGAGAGCATACGGGCTATCTCTGAAGTGCGCTCTTTGCCGGATATCTGGACTGCCTCGGTAAAGGTACGATCCCCCTCCACCCGCTTTGACACCAGAATATGGTTGTCGGCATTCACTGCAATTGTGGCAAGATGTGTTATGCAGAGCACCTGCTTTTTTGCAGAAAGCTTTGAAAGATAGTGCCCAAGCTGAACAGCCACCTCTCCTCCTATACCCGAATCAATCTCGTCGAACAGGATGGTGTCCACCGGGTCGGTGCTTGCGAAAGCGCTCTTGACTGCCAGCATGATCCTTGAGAGCTCGCCCCCGGACACTGCGCTGCTTATAGGTCTCAAGGGCTCCCCTTTGTTCGGTGAAATCATAAAGTTGATTGTATCTATGCCTGTGGATGAGCACTCTGCCTCTTCCACTGCAATATGGAACACAGCCTTGGGCATTCCCAGCTGCTTAAGGATTGCCTCTATCTCCTTCTCAAGGCTCTGTGCCTCCTTCTTACGGGCTTTGGAGACAGTCCTGGCAAGTGACATCAGCTTATCATCAAGTTCTCTTTCCTGCTTAAGGAGAGCTTCCCTGCTGCCGCTGAAGTCGGAGAGCTGGTTATAGTTTTTCCTGGCCTCCTCGCCATAGGCAATAACTGCCTCCACAGTGGGGCCATATTTCTTCTTGAGACGGCGGATAAGGAAAAGCCGCTCCTGGCACCGCTCAAGCTCATCAGGGTCGTAGACATCATGGGCCATGTATTTCTTGAGGTTCTGGGCTATGTCCTCCACCTCGTAGTAGGATTCATCAAGGCGTTTGGAAAGATCTTCCAGAGCCTGGTCTATCCGCGCCCCCTGCTCCAGTGATAACCGTGCCTGCTTCAAGGCCTGTACTGTGCTGCCAGAACCCGAGAGGAACGAAGAAGCCTCCTCCACAAAGTGGAAGAGCTTGTCGTGGCTGTTAAGTATGCGGATACGGTTCTCTAGTTCTTCTTCCTCCCCCTCCTTGAGGCCGGCCTTTGATATCTCGTCCATGGCAAAGGCTAATAGTTCAAGCTCCCGCTCCCTGTCAGCAGCTGATTTCTCAAGTTCTGCAATGGAGCGGCGGCAGGAAAGCAGCTGCCCGTACTGCGTCTTAAGTTCCTCCAGCTCCTTCTCAAGGCCGGCACAGCTGTCCAAAAGCCGCATCTGGCTTATAGGGTTCACCAGTGTATACTGCTCATGCTGGCCGTGGATATCAAGCATAAGGGAGGTAAACTCAATAAGCTCGTCCCTTGTTATGCTGGTCTTCTGTATAGCAATGGAGCCCCGGCCGTTCTTGCGCAGGGTGCGCCGCACCAGCACAGAGCCGTCATCATCTGCTATGTCGTGGACCTTGAGCCATGCCAAGACCTCCGGGTTCTGGGTGAAAAAGCGTCCGGAGATCTGGCATTCGTCGCATCCGGTCCTCACCATCTTGGCATCGCCTTTAGAGCCGCACAGCATGGCCACAGAGGAAGCAATTATGGACTTTCCTGCGCCGGTCTCGCCGGAGAGAATATTAAGCCCTTCGGTAAAGCTGATGGTGCATTCCTCCACCAGCGCAAAGTTTCGGAGAGCTATCTCGTCAATCATCAGTCGGCCCCATGGAGACTCATCCGCTCCCGGA
>JAFZIU010000011.1 GCA_017554185.1 Spirochaetia bacterium | reverse complement strand
GGCAGTTGCAGCATGGCTGGGCAATGTAGGAAAGAACAACAAGATGTTCTTCATCCCTACAATCTTCATGCTGGCAGCAACTCTGACACAGCTTATCCGCACTGTTATTGCAAAGATCAAGATCTTCACAGGCGCAGCAAAGGCTGCCGGCCCTATGTGGGGACACTGGTTCCAGTTCTTCTTTGCAGCAGCTATGACTATACTGGCTATTATTCTGGTAATTGAAGGAATCAAGACCTTCAAAAAGCAGAAAAACGCTTAATAGTTATTAGGCAAAAAAGAAGCCACCCCGGCTCGGTAAACAGCTGACGCTGTAACACCGACCGGGGTGGCCTTTTTTTGCCCATTCACTCGCCTAGTGCATAGCAAAGCCCAAAAACACATATAGATAATAAACCCAGCAAAAGACACCCTGCGGGAGTGCCTATCCGAAGCATTGCGCTCTGCAGCAACAAGCACGCCACACTCGAAAGAGAAAGATTGTGGCTTATGCTTGTCTGCATGGGTACGCACTCTGCTGAGGATAGGTACTACAAGCAGGTATGTCTTATTGCTGGGTATATAAGCATTTATAAAGTTTTTGAAATTTGTGGAGCAAAAATTGAAGCAAAATGAAAATTTTCTGCGTATATAAGGCAGGAGAAAGTTATGTGTGATAATTCCAAGAAAGCAATAATTACAAAATATACAGACAAGTCAAGATACAAACCAGAGCATATCTTCGGGGACGTATATGTGGATAAAGATAGAATAGCATTGTCAAAAACAAATGACGAGGAAAAAGAAATATTTAATAGAGAATTTAATGCAGCAAAACGCTTTTCTGAGCATTTTAATTGTGAAGTATTTCTCTTACCACCAGATGAAAATGGACATGCAATTTACGTAGATAAACATTCAAATCCTGATTCAATCATACATGGTAGATTAATTGATTTTAAAAAAGCAAAAGGGACAGATCGTTCCATAATAAAAAAACTCGAGAGAGGAGTTAGTCAAGCAGAAGGAATTATAATTACTATAGAAAATGAAACACCGATTTATAAAGCGGTACAATGGTTAAATGGTGTATTGAACACCATGACAAATCCTCATGATGGGTTCATTGTGATTATAGAAGATAACAAAGGAATTTATGGAGTATATACTGTAAATGGAAAGAGGCTCTCTATAGAAGAGAGCCTCTTTTCGGCTACCCGAAGACTTTCGCCCCCAGATATTAAAAATATACCCCCAGGCACGATGAATTGTCAATATTTAATTTTTCTGGAGGATTTTATATGAAAAAAGTTTTAATTATATTCTGCTTTCTCCTCGCCGCATGTTCTATGTTCGACAACAAGAGTGCAGAGGTGACGTTTCATATACCAGAGCTGCCGGAGCAGATGCAGCAGCTTGAGGTGACCGGCTGGCGAGTGACAGTGACTTCGGTGGATAATCGGAAGGAGTTTACTACTCGGAAACATGAGTTCAAAGCATCGGTGCCGGTGTCGGGGATCACCGCAGTAATGGCATATCCAGTGGGCGGCTGGGGCACACTTAAGCCGGCAGGCTTTATAGTCCACGGCAACCTTAAAGCCCACAACTATATGACCTGGGATGACGGCTTTGCCGCTGAATGCACAGCCTATTCCCTGACAGCAGGGGCAGGCTCTGAGAACTTCAACTTCACCCTGTTCCAAGAGAAGCTGATGGAGAAATCAGAGGGCAACCCATGGTGCTTGAACCGGGACAGGGTTATCTACACCCTCTCCTACGGCATATTCAATATGAATTATATAAAGAAAGCAGAAAGCCATACTTTGAGCCTGCCCCTCCCCGGCACCGGCACCTGGTACAGCGGCACCCCGGGATGCATAAAGCAGTTTATGCAACACGATGGCTACATCAATGACCTTGTGATTACTGAGGGAGAAAATATTTTTATAAATCCGGCAACAGGAGAAGGTATTACAATCTATGCTGACCGGCTTACATGGATCTGTATTTCAGGAACTGCAGGCGGATTATCCGGCTATTGGTAAGTTTTTCCATTCTGTGATAAAATGAATACAATAGAGGAGTAATACTGAAGTGGATATTGATATTCTGCTTGCATTGCAACAGTTCAGGAATGGGATCGGTGGATGCCTGGCCGAGTTCATGACAAAGATGACTTTCTTCGGCGAACTCTCCACAACGCCTGTTCTGCTGGCGATTGTATACTGGTGTATCAGCAAGGAATACGGAAGCTACCTGATGGTCGGCTGGGCCGGCAACCGCCTGATTAACGGCTGTCTTAAGGTGACAGCCTGCGCCTACCGCCCATGGATCAGGGACGCGCGTATCATTCCTTATGGCAATTCCATACAGACAGCCACAGGGTATTCATTTCCAAGCGGTCACTCCATGAACGGAGCAACAGTATTCGGAGGAGGACTTGTAAGAAAGGATTTTCCCCTTCCCCTACGTATTGTGTTGGGAATCATTGTGTTCTTGATTGCATTCAGCCGGATCTATCTGGGCGTTCATACCCCACAGGACATTCTGGTGGGTATGACAGCCGGACTGGCGATGATGTGGGTGACTTTCAAACTGATGCAGTGGGTTGATGCTCACCCGGAGAAAGACTGGATTGTTCCATGCGTCGGAATCACTCTGGCGGCAATCATCGCGGTATATGCGGCATTTAAATCCTATCCAGTAGACTATGACGCACAGGGAAAAGTGCTGGTCGATGGCGCAAAAATGGCAAATGACACCTTTAAATGTGTTGGCTGGTGTTCCGGCATTCTTCTTGGATGGATTCTGGAAAGGCGTTTTGTCAGATTCTCAACAGATATTACGATGATAAAAAGAATCATGCGACTTGTAACCGGTCTCTTGAGTTACTATGCAGTCAATCTGATTCTATGCTCTAAACTGAAGACTATGATCGGCGGACCAGTCGGAAGCATTGTTTCCTGTTTTGTCCAGATGTTCTATATAGCGTTTATTTATCCGCTGTGCCTGAAATATTTTGAGAAACCCTAAAGGCGGATTATCCGGGACTTTGTAAGCTTCTCGTAACCATTATCGGTTATCAGGTAGTCGTTCTCCAGCCGGATTCCTCCCAGCTCCGGGTCGTAAACTCCCGGCTCTATGGTGAACACCATCCCTTTCTCCAGCTTCACCGGGTCAACCTTTGCCCGTAGGAAAGGCTTCTCATGGATATAGAGCCCGATACCATGTCCCAGGTTATGAGGCATCACATACCCGTTCTTCTCCAGGTAATCATTCACAGCACCGGAAAGCTCTGTAGTCAGAGTACCAGGTTTAAGCAGCCCTTCAGCCACCTTCACAGCCCCTTCTATTACACTCACCATCCTCTCCTGCTCTGGATTGAGATTTCTGGTTATGGTGGTGGTGACATCGCTGGTGTAGCCGTCGTACTTGACTCCGAAATCGATGATAGAAAGACCGTCAGCAGGCATCAGGGCCCCGGTGTATGCGGGAAACGCATGTATATTGTAGCTCCGCCCCATAGCCGCAGCCAAAGTCTCAAACCCGGTCCCCTCTGCCCCGGCAAGCCGTGCCTCCCTGTCAATCAAAAGGGCAATATCAGTCTCGGTGCACTGCCCGCCGCGTACAGTCGCCTCAATCTTATCCAGAATAGAGTCGGTTATGGCAAAGGCTTTCCGCAGTGTGGCAAGTTCAGAATCATCCTTGATCTGCCGCATATCCTCCACTCTAGCAGCCAACCCGCCTTCACGGCAGATAAACTGACAGCGGCCACCCTCGGAAAGCTTCATGAACTCAGGGTACGGCAGTTCGGCAGGCACCTCGACCCGGCTGCCGGCTGGGAACTTCTCCTCCTCCAGCACCTTGGCCACAGCCTGGCTTAAAGTCCTGCCATAGTCGTTATAAGGCTTGATCTGGGTCGCAGTGGCCTTTATCTGGGCCAGGTTGATGTCCCAGGGTAAAAGCATTGTCCTGCCGTCGGCAAAAATAAAAAGCACGCTGTCGGAGGGATGCCCTGTAAGATACCGGATACTGGGATTCCGCATTCCCTCCCTGTCGCAGAGCACCAATAAAGAAATATCCTCCCTGGCAAGCAGAGAGGATACTTTTTTCTGACGATTTAAATATGTGTTCATTTTACTACAAAGTTGACCAGCTTATTTGGTACAACAATGGTCTTGATCACTGTCTTTCCAGCCAGAAGCTCCTTGATCCTGTCATTGCCGAGGGCCTCTTTCTCAAGTTCTTCCTTGGAAGCTCCCTTAGGCATGGTCAGCTGGCTTCTGTTCTTGCTGTTGATCTGGACAACGATGGTGACCTCATCATCGTGGGTGAGAGCCTCGTCCCACTCAGGCCACTTCTGCAGTGCCACAGACTCGTGGTTACCCAGCTTCTCCCACAGTTCCTCGGCCAGGTGCGGCGCATAAGGGCTCAAGAGGAGAACAAACGGCTTCCATGCTGCAACTGGAACTTCATCCAGCCTGTTGATCTCGTTGATGAAAACCATCATCTGTGAGATAGCGGTGTTGAACTCCAGATTCTTGGTATCAAGCGAAACTTTCTTTATTGTCTTGTGCAGCAGCTTGTTCAGATCTGGAGTAAGCGGTGCATCAGAGAACTTCTTCTCGTCGGCAATTCTCCAGATTCTGTCCAGGAACCGGTATACGCCTGAAATTCCTGTTGTGGACCATGTCTTGGATACACTCAGCGGTCCCATGAACATCTCGTAGAGACGGATTGAATCGGCACCCAGTTCCTTGACAACCTCGTCCGGGTTGATTACGTTGCACAGCGACTTGGACATCTTTGCAACTACTCTCTCAAGCTCCTCGCCGTCTGCTGTAGAGAAGAACTTTCCATCCTTCTCCTCCACCTGGTCGATAGCAACCAGAGCCTTGTTCTTGCGCTGATATGCGTAGGAAAGGATCATTCCCTGGTTGACCAGACGGTGGAACGGTTCCTTGGTGGAAACCAGTCCGAAGTCGTAGAGCACCTTGTGCCAGAACCGTGCATAGAGCAGGTGGAGAACCGCATGCTCTGCGCCGCCTACATAGAGGTCTACAGGCATCCAGTATTTCTCTTTCTCCGGGTCTATGAACTTCTCGGTGTTATGCGGATCGATGAACCGCAGGTAGTACCAGCAGGAGCCGGCCCACTGTGGCATGGTGTTGATCTCTCTCTTTGCCGGGCCGCCGCACTTTGGACATGTGGTGTTGACCCAGTCGGTGATCTCTGCAAGCGGGGACTCGCCGGTGCCGGTGGGCAGATAGCTTGTCACCTCGGGCAGTGTGAGAGGCAGGTCTTTCTCGGAAAGCGGAACATTGCCGCAGTGCGGGCAGTGCACGACTGGAATAGGCTCGCCCCAGTATCTCTGGCGGGAGAAGATCCAGTCCCGCAGCTTATAGTTGATGGCCTTGTGGCCGCATTTGTTCTTTTCAAGGAACTCCAGCATCTTGTTGATGGCATCCTGCTTGTTAAGGCCGTCCAGCCACTGGGAGTTCACGTGGATTCCATCCTCGGTCCATGCCTGGGTCTGCACATCTACCGGAGATTTGAGAACCTCGATGATAGGAAGGTTGAACTTTTTGGCAAATTCCCAGTCACGGTCGTCGTGGGCTGGAACTGCCATGATGGCACCGGTTCCATAAGAAATGAGTACATAGTCTGCAATCCAGATCGGGATGCGGTCGCCATTCACAGGGTTGATGGCATAGCTTCCTGAGAATACACCGGTCTTGTCCTTTGCCAGGTCGGTTCTCTCAAGGTCTGACTTGTGAGCAGCCATATCCAGGTAAGCCTGTACTGCAGCCTTCTGGGAAGGCACGGTAAGCTTTTCTACCAGCGGGTGTTCCGGTGCAATTACCATATAAGTTGCACCGAACAGTGTATCGCATCTGGTGGTGTATACCTCAAGCTTCTCGTCCATGTTCTCAAGCTGGAAGAAGACAGCAGCACCCTCGCTGCGGCCGATCCAGTTCCGCTGCATAGCCTTGATAGCCTCTGGCCAGTCCAGAAGATCCAGATCCTCCAGGAGCCGGTCGGCATATGCTGTAATCTTGAGCATCCACTGGCGGATGTTTTTTCTGATTACAGGAGTGCCGCAGCGCTCGCACTTGCCTTCCTTGACCTCTTCGTTTGCAAGGCCTGTCTTACAGGAAGGACAGAAGTTGATAGGCTGCTCGGACTCGTATGCAAGCCCTTTCTCGTACAGCTTGAGGAAAATCCACTGGGTCCACCTGTAGTAGTCGGCCTCGCAGGTGGATACTTCCCGGTCCCAGTCGTAGCTGAGTCCCAGGGACTTTATCTGGCGGCGGAACACATCGATGTTCTTGTGGGTGGTTACCCGTGGATGGGTTCCTGTCTTGATTGCATAGTTTTCGGCAGGCAGGCCGAAGGAGTCAAAGCCCATTGGGTGCAGCACCGCATAGCCGTTCATACGCAGGTATCTGCAGTAGATATCTGTGGCGGTGTAGCCTTCCGGGTGGCCTACATGGAGGCCTGCTCCAGATGGATATGGGAACATATCCAGAACATATTTTCTTTTTTCTGCTGGGATGGAAGGATCCTCAACTGCCTTGAAGGTCTTGTGCTCGTCCCAGTACTTCTGCCATTTTTTCTCTATTTCTGTAAAAGGATATTTACTCATATT
>JAFZIU010000047.1 GCA_017554185.1 Spirochaetia bacterium | reverse complement strand
TCCTTGAAAAAGGAGATCAGATCCTTGATTCCGACCTCTCCGATGAAGAGAAGAAGGCTATGGCCACCATCAGCAAGAAGCGTGGTGCAGCAGCCGCTCCTTTCAAGGTGATTGAGCGGGAGGACCTGGTCTACGAGTTCACCCCTGCCGGTCTTGAAGCAAAGAAGATGCTCCAGGATAAGGGAGTGACAGGCGATGAGATCGGTGTTCTTACTCCAGACATGCTTAAGAAGGGCGACTGGAAAGGCAAGGCATTCCGCAGCTACAATGTTAACACACCTCCTGCACGGCTTATAATCGGCCGTCACAACCCATACACCGTATTCCTTGACAGCATCAAGGACAAGCTGGTTTCCCTGGGCTTTGAAGAGTACGACGGACCGCTGGTTGAAGCCGAGTTCTGGAACTGCGATGCCCTCTTTATGCCACAGTTCCACGCAGCCCGTGATATTCACGATGTATACCACATAAAGACACCTACAATGGCCAAAGATATAGAGCAGCCATACCTGGACCGGGTGGCAGAAGTCCACAAGAATGGATGGACTACTGGAAGCCGGGGCTGGGGCTACGAGTTCGACCGGAACTTCACCAAGCGCCTTATCCTGCGGAGCCAGGGAACAGTTCTCTCTGCAAAGCAGCTTCACAAGGCCAATGTTCCTGGCAAATACTTCGGAATCGCACGGTGCTTCCGCTACGACAAGGTAGATGCAACACACCTTTCCGACTTCTACCAGACCGAGGGAATTGTGCTGGGCAAGGATGTAAACATGAAGACCCTGCTGGGACTTTTGAAGATGTTCGCTGTAGAGTTTGCCGGAGCCACCGAGGTAATGTATGTGCCTGGCTACTTCCCGTTCACCGAGCCATCGGTTGAGATCCACGTAAAGCACCCTGTGCTGGGCTGGATTGAGCTGGGCGGCGCCGGAATCTTCAGACCGGAAGTGACAAAGCCTATGGATGTGGATGTGCCTGTCCTGGCATGGGGTATCGGAATTGACAGAATGGCCCTGATGTCACTTGGACTCAACGACCTGCGGGAGCTCTTCTCGCCCGATATCGAGAATGTCCGCTTAAGAAGGAGTAAATAAGATGCCAAAGATTGAAGTTTCTGCAAACGCTCTTTACAAATATATGGGAAAAAAGGTCACCGGTCAGGAGTTCATAGACCTGATCCAGTGTGCCAAGGCCGAGCTTGACGAAGAAGATGGCGACACCCTGAAGATCGAGCTTAACGATACAAACCGCCCCGACCTGTGGTCCACCGCCGGATTCGGCCGGCTCTTGAAGCTGTATCTGGGCGGCAAGATTCCTGAGTATCCATTCTTCTCCAGAAAGGGAGATATAAAGGACAATGGCAGCAGGGAAGTGCATGTTGAGCCATCTATCAAGGATTACCGTCCGTACGAGGTCTGCTTCATGGCCAAGGGCAAGGAAGGAATCACCGACGAAGGGCTTAAGGATATCATCCAGACCCAGGAGAAGCTGTGCTGGAACTATGGCCGCAAGCGTAAGTCCATTGCTATGGGCGTGTTCCGCAGCGATATGCTGAAGTTCCCTCTCAAGTACTATGCAGCAGATCCAGACAAGACCAAGTTCGCACCATTGGGATTCACCGAGAAGATGACCCTGCGTGAGATTCTGGAGAAGCACCCTAAGGGAATCGAGTTCGGTCACATCATCAAGGATTTCCCGGGCTATCCATACATCACCGACTGCGAGGGCAACACACTGAGTATGCCTCCTGTAATCAACTCCAACGAGAGCGGTGCAGTAGAAGTCGGCGACAAGAACCTGGTTGTGGAAATCACCGGAACAGATATGCCGTCACTGGTTCTCTCTGCATCTATAGTAGCCTGCGACCTGTACGATTCCGGCTTCGAGATTCTCCCTGTAAAGGTTGTATATCCATATGACACACCCCTTGGAAGAGAAGTGACTATTCCTTACTACTTCCAGGAGCCTGTGACTGTAGATGTAGCTTATGTGAACAAGCTGCTTGGCGAGAAGTTCACTGCAGATGAAGCTGCTGCTTACTGCCAGAAGATGGGAAGCAAGACCAAGGTTGACGGCGATATCATCACAGTATATCCGCCGGAATACAGAAACGACTTTCTCCACTCTGTGGATGCCATCGAAGACATCATGATCGGACGGAACCTCAAGAACTTTGTGCCGGAGATGCCTTCTGACTTCACAAAGGGAAAGATCTCTGACGAATCCCAGTTCGGACGCCATGTGAAGAACATCATGGTAGGTCTGGGATATCAGGAGATGACATACTGCTACCTGGGCTCTGCAAAAGACTTTATCCAGAAGATGAACATCACACCGGAGAAGGTGGTGCAGATCTCCAACCCTATGAGCGAGAACTTCGAGTTTGTACGCCCCTCTGTCCTGCCATGCCTCCTCAACTCAGAGTCTATCTCCAGCAACGCAGTATATCCGCATAACATCTTCGAGATTGGAAAGATAGCACTGATCAACCCGGAGGAGAACTACGGCGTAAGCACTATCAATGCGCTGGGATTCCTCTCTGCCGACAAGGATACTACATTCAACACACTTAACTCCCAGATCACAGCACTGTTCTACTACATCGGAGCAGAGTACACACTCAAGGAAGCCGAGGATCCGCGGTTCATAACAGGACGCTGTGCCAAGGTGATCTCAAATGGAAAGGAAGTGGGAATCATGGGTGAGATCAATCCTGTGGTTCTGGAGAACTGGGGTATCCAGGTGCCATGTGCAGCATGCGAGCTCAACCTGGACATAATCCTGGCAGATACTAAGAAGTGAGGTTCTGTATGGATATCAAGATCAAAGCTGTTCAGGCAATTATTCCTGAAGATTCAAATATCATCGTGGGGCAGTCCCATTTTATAAAGACTGTGGAGGACCTGGAGGAGATCATTGTATCCGCAGTGCCTGGAATCCAGTATGGCCTTGCATTCAACGAGGCATCGGGTCCATGTCTGGTCCGCACCGGCGGCAACGAGCCTTCGCTGGTGGAGGCTGCCAAGGAGAATGCCCTTGCAACAGGAGCTGGCCACACCTTCTACCTGGTTATAAAGAAGGCGTTCCCTATCAATATCCTTAAGCAGATCCAGGCCTGCGGCGAAGTTGTAAATATCTATGCCGCAACTGCAAATCCGCTGCAGATTATCCTTGCAGAATCGGAGCAGGGCAATGGTATTCTGGGGGTAATCGACGGCTTTGCACCGAAGGGTGTAGAGGTCGAGGCTGACAAGAAAGACCGTAAGGATATGCTCCGATTATTTGGGTATAAGTTCTAAAGCAATTGTCTATTACATTAATTAGTATACTGCTTTTTTCTTATTTCCTCCTGCTTATTGCAGTCTCCCGGTTTGTATCAAGAAAAGGGAGTTCCAACGAGGCCTATTTTACAGGAAACCGCAGGTCACCCTGGCTTGCTGTTTCCTATGGTATGATCGGCACACTCCTTTCCGGAGTCACATTCATGTCTGTACCGGGATATGTGCGGCAGAGCCAGTGCACCTATCTTGGGGTGGTTGTCGGAAATTTCATCGGATTCCTCATAGTTGCCTTTGTCCTGCTTCCATTGTATTACAGGATGCACCTGACCTCGATCTACAGTTATCTTGGAGATAGGTTTGGATCCAGGACCCAGACTGCAGGTTCACTCCTTTTCATGCTCTCCAGACTGATCGGTTCTGCACTCAGGCTTTATCTTGTAGTTTTTGTCCTGTATGAATCTGCCTTCAAGGCGACTGGCCTTCCTTACTGGGCTCTGGCAGGAATAATCCTCATCCTGATTCTTCTCTATACATTCAAAGGTGGAATCAAGACAGTAGTGTGGACCGATGTCCTCCAGACAACCTGCATGCTCCTTGCAATGGCAGGAATCATCTATGTCCTTAAGACAGGGCTTGGAACAACTTTCACTTTTGCTTTCAAGAAAGCAGCGGAAGCCGGGATGACCAGAATCTATGACAGCGACTGGAGATCTGCCACATTCTTCTGGAAACAGCTTGCATCTGGAATATGCCTGACCATTACCATGACCGGCCTTGATCAGGATATGATGCAGAAGAATCTAACCTGCCGTAACTTACGGGAATCCCAGGATAACATGACCTTTACTGCTGTATTGTTCGTCTGCATAAATGTGATTTTCCTGGGGCTGGGAATACTGCTTCTTTCCTATGCAGAAAGCAACCATATCGTTCTTCCCCAGAAATCCGATGCTATTTTCTCAACCATTGCACTGTCGGCAGGTACAGTCTCTTCCATACTGTTTATGATAGGTCTGGTGGCGGCAGGCTATTCCAGCGCCGATGGTACTATAGCAGCCCTCACCACATCATTCTGTGTTGATATTCTCGGCTTTGAGAAACGGTCTGACCTTACAGAAGAAAAGAAAACCAGGCTGCGGAAGATAATGCATGTATTTTTCACCAGCTGCTTCCTGATCATCATTATCGGCTTCAAACCGTTCCATTCCGATGCCCTTATTTCCACTATCTTTGTCATAGCAGGCTATACCTATGGGCCGCTTCTGGCACTTTTCTGCTTCGGAATGCTGGTTAAAAACCGGAGGGTATATGACAAGGCAGTTCCGTTCATCGCAGTTCTGTCACCGGTGGCAAGCTATCTTATAAACCGCTATTCCAAGGAACTTCTGTTCGGATACACCTTCGGCTTTGAGATCCTGCTCCTGAACGCTCTGCTGGCCTTTGCCGGACTCTGGCTCTTCAGCCGGCGAAAATAAATGCTCTTTATATCCAGCCCTTGGTTGCAAGATAGGTTTCTGGACTCTGGATTATCATATCATTCACTTTGTAATCTTTGATATTTCTGGTTATAAGTGTACCAAGCCGATGGGCCTGGGCAGTGTAGTATTGTATCGCGTCTTCCAAATCAGAAAAGTCAGAGAGGCATGCTAAATCTATTATTTTTTCGCCTGAATCAATAACATGGATAAGCAATCTGAGCCGCATCAATGCCTTCTTTGCCTCAACTGTTCCCAAGTGTTTTCGTAGGATGTAGAATGCATTGATGAAAACACTGGGAGAGGTATAGAGGGTTATTTTCTTCATCTCTGCAAATGTAAAGAGGAGGGCGGCGAAATGGAAATGTGGTGTCCGCTGAGTCAGCAGGTCCAAGATTACATCTGTATCAACAAAGGCTCTATTCATACTTCTCTTCCAGATGCTTTATAAATTCAGCATTATCAGGTTCTTTGGTGTCAGGGATAATTCCTGCAAGGCTTTCAACAATAGGGCTGTAATGATGTGCCTGCTGATTGTCTGAAGTAAGCTGGTTAAAGAAAGTCTCTACCAAGAAAGACAAAGAAAGTTCCCTTTGGGCAGCATACTGTTTTGCCCGAGCAATAGCTTCTGTTTTCAACAATAAAGTAAGTTTTGAATCGGTTCCGATATCCATACGTATAAAATATCAAAAAATATACGTATAGTCAAGAATGTTTTTTTCCAGGACTTGACTTTATGTGAATATATGCCGTATATTATTAGTGTATAACGAGTTTTTTGAAAACATATCCTTAGACAAAAGGAGGTAAAGCGAATGATGAATGCATTCCTTGTACCAGCACCTGAAATGATGAAGATTACAGGTCGCGCAGTATTAGTGATGGCAGCAGTGCTCGCGGTTGCAACAGCAGCTCACTGCTTGGGTTTCTGAAAATTGGAGGAGTCGAACCGAAAGGTTCGCTTTTTTTTTGTCCGGATGCCTTTCAGCGGCACTGAGCGATAGTCTTTCTTATTCCAGCTAAAAGTTCACCGTAGTTGTGGGCAACTCCGATAGTGGGGTTCTCGTCCACAATCCTCTGAGGAGGGCAGAAGAGCATTCCGCCGTCAGCTTCTTTAATCATAGAAAGGTCATTATAGGAATCGCCGGATGCAAACACCTTCAGGTTCATGGAGTGGAAGCCTTCCACAGCGTGCTTCTTCCCATCCTTCTGCCGCAGCTTGTATCTGGTGATCATGTTCTTGTCGTCAACAATCAGGGTATTGCAGAAGATGGTGGGCCAGTTGAGCTGCTTCATCAGAGGCTGTGCAAACTGGTCAAAGGTGTCGGAGAGAATGACTGCCTGGGTGAATGTACGCAGCTCGTCCATAAAGGCCTTGGCACCATCCAGCGGCTTCATGGTGGCAATCACGTCCTGTATATCTTTAAGAGTAAGGCCATGCTCCTTGAGAATCTCGATTCTTCCTTTCATAAGGACATCGTAGTCGGGGATATCACGGGTGGTGAGCCTAAGCTTCTCAATCCCGGTCTTCTCGGCCACATTAATCCAGATTTCAGGTACCAATACTCCCTCAAGGTCAAGACAAACAACAAACATCTTTTCTCTCCATTCACAAAGTGTACAGTCACTATATTTTTTGTAATTAAAAATATCAATAGATATATTGAAAAAACCTGGCAGAATATGTATTATTTTGCGATATAAGGAAATAATTATGGATCTTGAAAAGAAATTAAGAAACATCGGTATCAGTGCGCATATCGATTCCGGCAAGACTACTCTTTCTGAACGTATCCTTTTCTATTGCAACAAGATACATGCAATCCACGAGGTTCACGGAAAAGACGGCGTGGGAGCAACCATGGACTCCATGGAGCTTGAGAGAGAGAGAGGAATTACCATTGCATCTGCTGCGACCAATGTAGTATGGAAGGGGACTCCCATCAATGTAATCGATACCCCGGGGCACGTAGACTTCACAGTAGAGGTTGAGCGTTCCCTAAGAGTACTGGATGGAGCTATCCTGGTGCTCTGCTCTGTAGGCGGTGTCCAGTCCCAGTCCATTACTGTAGACCGGCAGCTCAAACGGTATAAGGTTCCACGCCTTGCATTTGTGAACAAGTGTGACAGAACCGGTGCAAACCCATACAAGGTAAAGGAGCAGCTCCACGACAAGCTGGGCCTTAACTCTGTGCTCATGCAGATTCCTATCGGACTTGAGGACAAGCTTGAGGGCGTTGTGGACCTGGTCAAGATGAAGGCTATCTACTTCCGCGGCGACAACGGTCTTGAGGTTGTTGAGGAGGATATCCCTGCAGAGCTTAAGGACGAGGCAGAGGAGAAGCGGGAACTTATGCTGGACGCTGCATCCATGTTCTCCGACGAGCTGGCCGAGGCATACCTTAACGGCGATGAAATCCCAGAGGACATGATCCACGAGGCAGTGCGCAAGGGTGTTCTGGCCCGGGAGCTGGTTCCTGTATTCATGGGATCCGCATATAAGAACAAAGGTATCCAGCCTCTTCTGGACGCAGTAGTCCGCTATCTGCCTGCACCGGAGGATGTAGAGAATACAGCACTGGACCTGAACGACAACGAGAAGGAAGTAATCCTCAAGTCAGATCCTAAGATGCCTACTGTAGCCCTGGCATTCAAGCTTGAGGACGGGCAGTACGGTCAGCTTACATACATAAGAATCTATCAGGGTGTCATCAAGAAAGGTGACGAGCTCTACAACACAAGATCCAAGAGAAAGTTCAAGGTTGGACGTCTTATAAGAATGCATGCTTCCACCATGGAAGATATTTCAGAAGGCGGATGCGGAGACATCGTGGCACTGTTCGGCGTGGACTGTGCTTCGGGCGACACATTCTGTAATCCATCCCTCAACTACTCCATGACATCCATGTATGTTCCGGATGCAGTTATCTCCCTCTCCATCAAGCCGGTGGACAAGAAGGCTGCCGACAATATGGCAAAGGCTATCAACCGGTTTACCAAAGAGGACCCGACCTTCCGCTGCTATGTGGATGAGGAATCCAACGAGACCATCATCTCCGGTATGGGAGAGCTTCATCTTGATGTTTATGTAGAGAGAATGAAGAGAGAGTACAAGGCCGAGGTCACCACAGGTGCACCGCAGGTTGCGTACCGCGAGACCATAACCAAGCGGGCCGACTTTGAGTACACACACAAAAAGCAGACTGGCGGTTCTGGTCAGTACGGTAAGGTATGCGGATTCATCGAGCCTCTCAACGAGGATGGCAAGAACTACGAATTTGTCAACGAGGTCAAAGGTGGAAAGATTCCTACCGAGTATATCCCTGCTGTAGACAAAGGATTCCAGGCTTCCCTTGCAAAAGGCCAGCTGATCAAGTTCCCTGTTGTCGGCGTCAAGGTTACTGTAAACGACGGTCAGTCCCATCCTGTGGACTCGTCCGATATGGCATTCCAGCTGGCAGCAATCGGTGCATTCAAGGAAGCTTATATGAAGGCTGCTCCGGAGATCATGGAGCCTATCATGAAGGTTTCTGTGGAAGGCCCCAGCGAGTTCCAGGGAAATATCTTCGGCAGCATCAACCAGCGCCGTGGTATGATCGTATCCTCTGTTGAAGACAATGGAATGTGCCATGTGGATGCAGAGGTTCCACTTTCCGAGATGTTCGGATATTCGACAGTTCTCCGTTCCCTCACTCAGGGAAAGGCTGAGTTCACCATGGAATTCCAGAAGTATGGAAAGGTTCCGAAATCTGTTTCTGAAGAGCTTATCAAGAAGTACCAGGAACAGAATAAAAAATAAGGAGAAGAGAGATGGATAAATCAATACTTACAAGCAAAAGCCCGCTGCGCATTCTTGAAGAGAGCGTGAAGGGCGGACTTGATAAAGGCAAAGTTACTGTAATCGCATCCAAGAAGGGTGTGGGCAAGACAGCATGTCTGGTGCATATTGCCATCGAGAAGCTTCTCCAGGGAAAGCAGGTGCTCCATGTATCATTCTCCAAGCGCACCGACTACATCATCAGCTGGTACGAGGACCTTTTCAACGAGCTGGCTGCGGCAAAGAAGATTGACAACGTGGCAGAGCTCCGTGAAGAGACCATGAAGAACCGCGTGATCATGAGCTTTGTTCAGGACGGCATTGTGGACAATCAGATCCTGGCTAGCCTTGAGGCAATGATCGGCCCGGGCAACTTCAAGGCAGATACAATCATCATCGATGGATACAACTTCCAGAAGGCAGAGAAGAAAGATCTGGACCTCCTTAAGGGCTTCGCAAAGAAGATGAATGTGGAGATCTGGATAAGCGCATCCCTCAAGGCAGACGACGTTATCTTCGACGCCAACGACTTCCCAGTTGAGCTGACCAAGTTCAAGGATGATGTTGATATCATCATCTCATTGCGGTTCAAGAACGACTTCATCCAGATGAAGGTAGTGAAGGACGAGGGCGGCGACGTGAAGGATGATGTGAAGCTGATGCTTGATGCAAAGACTCTGCTGATTGCCGAGAAATAAATTAAAACCATGAATTTATAAAGGCACTCCGGTTGGAGTGCCTGTTTTTTGGAGTGATTGATGAAGCGATTTTTATGCATTTTCTGTATATTTATAAATATGGCATTTTTTGCATTTTCTGACGAGAATTTTTACAAAAATGATATAAATCCTGCACTTTTTGACAGAATTAAGGGGAAATCGTACAAAGACTATTGTACGATACCCCTTTCTGATTTAAGTTTTATACATATTCTGCATATTGATGTGGAAGGGCGTGTGCACGAGGGAGAGATGATCTGCAACGCTGCAATCGCTGATGACCTTCTTGAGATATTCCAGGCTTTGTACGAGGCTAATTACCCGATAGAGAAGGTGCGGTTGGTTGACGAGTATAATGCAGATGACGAAACATCAATGAGCGCCAACAACTCATCCTGCTTCAATTACCGCACCATATCTGGAACAAACAAGGTGTCCATGCACGGCCGGGGGCTGGCAGTGGATATAAACCCGTTGTATAACCCTTATCACCTGGTAAAGGACAATGGTTCTGTGCATATTGAACCGGCCGGTGGAGCCGCCTATCTGGACCGCACCCGCAGTTTCGACTATAAGATAGAGGCCGATGACCTGTGCGTGCAGCTTTTTAAGGCGCACGGGTTTGATTGGGGCGGCGACTGGGAGAGAAAAGGGTACCAGCTCTACAAGGACTACCAGCACTTTGCGAAAGAGATTTCAAAATAAAAAATTATTTTAAAACCAGATTTCATTTTACGAGAGGATGGTGGTTATAGTTTTTTCTTATAGTTTCTGATATACTCTTAATATGAGTATTTCCCACATATTTGAACTGATTTCGACAACTGATTTGCCAGAGTACAACTCAACTGGCTATTTCTATAAACATAAAAGGACAGGATGCCAGGTCTTCCATATAAAGAACAATGACCCGGAGAACCTGTTCGCCTTTATATTCCAGACCCCGTCGGAGAACAACTGCGGCACTGCACACATTATGGAGCATTCGGTGCTGGCCGGCTCTGAGCACTTTCCTGTGAAGGATCCATTTCTCCAGCTTTTGAAGGGGAGCGTCTACACTTTCCTGAACGCAATGACATATCCGGACCGCACTGTGTATCCTGCCTCCACCGTGGTGGAGAAGGACTACTTCAACCTGATGAAGGTTTACGGCGATTCCGTGTTCTTCCCGCTGCTCCGCAGGGAGACTTTCATGCAGGAGGGGATACGGCTTGAGAAGAATCCCGACGGCAGGCTTGAGTGGCAGGGCATTGTCTACAACGAGATGAAGGGAAGCTACAGCGACCCTGCCGCCATACTGGATGAGTATTCCCGGCGTACCCTGTTCCCCGACACAGCCTATAAATACGATTCTGGCGGTGTTCCCGATGCTATAACAGAGCTGACATACGAGCAGTTCCTGGCTTTCCATAAGAAGTATTACAGCCCATCCAACTGTCGCATCTTCCTGTATGGAAACATAGATACAGAGAAGCAGCTTGAGTTCCTGGAGAAGGAGTTTTTGTATCGCTTTGATTCTGATACAGGAGCGGCTGACTGCGTGATGCTGCAGAAGAAATATGACAAACCTTTCCGGTTTGATACCACCTGTCCTGCATCTGAAGATGCGGAGGAGGGCAGTGCATCCTTAAGCTGGCTGTGCGGCGAGACCATTGATGTGGACTATAATATCAAGGCAAGGATTCTTTCTGATATTCTTCTGGATAATCCATCATCCCTTCTGTACCGGCGCATTGAGGAGTCGGACATTGCTGAAGATGTCTCCTCCGTCACCGGAGTCTACTGTGGAATAAGGCAGGCTATGTTTGCTGTAGGAGTGCGGGGAATAGAGAAGGAGAGGGTAGGTGAGTTCAGGACTTTTATAGAGGAACAGCTTAAGGATATTGCCGCAAAGCCCATAGACGGCGCTCTGGTAGAGGCAGCCCTGAGCAAGGCCGACTTCAGGCGCAAAG
>JAFZIU010000046.1 GCA_017554185.1 Spirochaetia bacterium | reverse complement strand
GGACGAACTACAAAATGTGGAACTGGACAATGCTGCCCTGGATAAGGTTGCCGGTGGCAATTTGATATGTAACAGTGAGCAGGGAGAACCGCTGTACTGAGCAAGTAAGCTCATTTGGTATACTTATTTTATGGCAAACTTCACCAGCACATTCCGGGTGACGGACAGTATTCCGGGAGAAGCCACAACCCCGCCGTCGGCAGCAGACTTTGCATAAAGCATCGGGCCATTAGACTCCCGGTAGCCGGAATAATCTACTCCTGAATCCGAGATATAGAGCACATCTCCCAACTTGACGCCCATCCTCTGAGCCATCTTGGCTGCCGCCTCCTTGGCATTGTCCAGCGCCACCAGGTTGGCCTCCGACTCAAAGCCAGTGCGGTCCGAGTGGTCGAACTCCATCCTGTTCATATTCGCTATATCCAGTATCATCAGCTGGGAGGTGAACTCCTCCAGCTTGTCCAGGTCCCTGAATATGATATCTGTGGTCTGGTTGGAGGAATAGCCATCGAACACCTTCTTGTCTGTCTGCCAGTGGAACTCCTGGTTGGTGCTTATCCAGCTGCTCTTGATATCTTCTTCCTTCACACCAAATTTTGCACAGATATCCAGTATTTTAACCACTTCATTCTTGGTTTTTGACACAGAATTTGCTAAAACAGGGTCGGTCTGACGTACAGTCAGTGAAAATTTTACTAAATTTGGTACGAAAGTAACACTTCCTGTGCCAGTGACGCTGATAAATTTACTATTTTTATCACAAGATGAGCATAAAATTAAAACTGCACATAGAAAAATTACGATTTTCTTCATCAAGACCTCCCGGTTTATGGCGTTTACTCAGTTTTCTTCACATTGTCGCCATAGATTGTCTTCCAGTCGTTTCTCATAGAAACAGGAATCCAGCCGAATTTGTTACAGCTTTCTGCATCGCTCTTTGCTCTATCCAGCTTGCCGTACTCCCTGTCCAGGTCGTCGCACAGCACCATGGCTGCAAGAGACTTGTAGTTTGGGTTTGAGAGGGCATAGTTCATCATGCTGGCATCGGTCATGGAATTTCCGAAGGCCAGGACTGGCTGCACTCCTATCTCCTTCACGATGGTGGCGGTCTTGTTCATCTGCAGGTTCTTGATTATGTTGGATCCTGAAAGCTTAAGATCCTCTCCCTGTGGAAGCAGGTAATCCATTCCGTCCTTGTCTCCCTGTCCGGCTGCCACTATCCGGCTGTCAGATCCTATGATCTGGTGCATTGGAAGATGCAGTGTCCCCTCTGTAAGAGGCCGGAGTATGAACCGGTCGGTGCCGCTTGATACAAATACAGTGAAATCATTTGCAGTCAGATAGCTGACGAGCTGCACCATAGGCTTGTAGAAGGCATCCTTTCTCTTCAGGTTCTCATATCCCGGCTGGTCTGTCTCCATGAAGGAGCGCACATAATCATCAAACTCCTTGAGGGGCATTCCTGCATATGCAGAGGCATTCATCTTCTCGTAGGCATTGCTCAGAGGAGGAAGCTTCCCGGTATCTACGATTTCCTTGGCATAATCGTGCTGCATCTTGGTAGGTTTGTAGCTGGGGTCAAAAAGCACCCTGTGTATAAACAGCTGGAGGTCAAAGTAGGTTGGGTGGGTCTCGCAGAACAGTGTGCCGTCCAGGTCAAAGACTGCGATGCGGTGCTCAACCGGGATAAAGTCGGCAGAACCCTTTTTTGTGGTTGCCTCCACATATTCTGTAATAGCTTTCTTGAGCGGAGCCTCGTCGTTCCACAGTGAAAGAGCCTCTTTCCCGGATGCGCCGGAAGCCTGGGTGGTGGCGCAGCTTGTGGCAAGTGCACATACCAGTATTACAGTTGTGATCAGGATAAATAACTTGGATTTTTTCATTTCTCCTCCCTTTTATGATGCAGATTTGCTGCCTCTATTATATATCAAAAGTGCAAGTAATATAACAATATAGCCGATTCCCTTGGAGAGGGTGAGCCCTTCGTGGGCTATGGCAACTCCCATTATGCTGGCAGTCAGCGGGTTGATGACTGTAAGTACAGCGGCAGTCTCAGCCGACACATACTTCTGTCCCACCGGCTGAAATGTGAAGCCGAAACAGCTGCAGATAAGGACCAGGAACAGGAGCATGGTCCACTGGTTCTGAGTCTGGGGCAGGGCAAAGCCTTCGGTGAACAGGGCCACAATCAGGCTTAGGAAGCCCATGATCCCAAGCTGCAGAATGCCTATGGCCACCGGATCTCCTTTCTTGGATACCTTCTCGGTTGAGATGACGCAGAAGCCGTAGGTGAGGGCGGCGCAGATTATGAGGAAAATACCCAGGCCGCCGTTGTCCAGGCTCATCTGGCTTATCGATAAAAGCCCCACACCGGCTATGGCCATCACGGCACAGAACAGTGTCTTCGCCTTGGGCCAGGTGCGGGTCCACAGTGCCACATAAAGGGGGACAAACAGGATTGCCATGTTCTCTATAAGGGCGCTCACCCCAGAGTCCACAAGGCGCAGGCCGTACATCTCGAATATCATGCAGATGGTGTAGAGAAGGCCCAGGATAATGCCGCCCCGTATGGTTGCTTTTTCCAGGTGCCAAAGACGTTTATAGAACACCACAGCCAGCACCAGGAAGGCCAGGATGAAGCGTACTGCCAGGATGCTCATGGGGCTCATGGTGCCCATCAGGCTCTTGGAGAAGAGGAAGCTGGAACCCCGGGCTATGAATACGGCTGTAAGGAGAAGCTTTGCGCCCGACTGCTTCATTGTCAGTTCTTCTTTCCCAGGAACTGTCTTCTTACTGTTTTATAAGCGAAGTTGTCGAAGAGCTCGTCAACAGCTTCCTTCACGCTGTCCTCAGCTTCCTCTTCCTTGAAAGTCTCCTTGAAAGCAGTCTCTCCGGTTTTCTTGTCTGTGATGGCCACATCAAGTTCCATCTTTGCAGAGGCCAGGGTGCTCCAGTTCTTTGCATACACCTTGAACAGCTTTGTGCCTACCAGAGCGTCATCCTCGGAGGTCACCTTGCAGTCAAGGAGCTTTATCTCAAGCAGTGTATCAAGGCCGTTGTCCTTCATGATCTTGTCGATATCCTCGGCAGTGTACTCCTTGAGGGGAGGCATCAGCTCAAGGCTCTTGGCCGCAGTGATCTTATTAGTCTTGAAGTACTTGAGGAACTTGCCCTCAAGCTGCTTGCGGTAATTCATGTCGTCGAAATTGCAGTAGATAAGGACTTTGTCGTACAGCGGGGCGCTCTTTGCAGGAGCGGCAGAAACGAAGGCGGCGCACACCATCATTATGGTCATGATAAGGATGATTGTTTTTCTCATTGTGTTCTCCTCCGGTTATTTTACGAAATACTGCTTTACAGTCTTGCTTGCCACAGAGCTGAAGATCGCATCGACACAGCCTGCCTCGGTGCTCTCCTCTGTCTCGGATGTCACGGTGCCCCTGAAGATTATCTCCTTGTCCAGCATGTCGGTCACAATGATGTCAAAGGACATTGTAGCCTTCTCGGTCACCTCGTGGCTTGTGCCTATCTCCAGCTTAAGGCTGATGGGGAAGTTCGGCCCAATCTTCTTGTGGTCCAGCTTGATGCTGGATGTGAGCAGCTTTACATCCATAATGTAATCAAAGCCCTCTTCGGACTTGGCATTGGTTCCTTCGGTTGCCTTTTTGCCGTTCTTTGAGAAGTTGTCCACGAACCTGCTCTCCAGGTCTGCCTTGAAAACAGCGTCGGTGATATCGCTCCGCACCAGGATATTGTCGCACTTGGTCAGGTCTGCCCCCGGCTTTGTGATCACATCAAACTTGGTTGTGGCGCATCCTGCCAGGATGCAGAGTGCCAGTATTGCACAGATATAGTATTTAAGGTTTTTCATGAAATCTCCTATTTTTACCGTATGAAATTTGTCCGGATCCGGGTCTCGCTCTCCGGGAGGCCGTATTTCTCCTTGCCAAGGGAGATACTCTTTATCAGGAACACCATGTTCCGGGCCAGCGTACGCATGGTCTGGAGGCCTTCCTCGTCCTGAGATGCCTCGCCGGGAACTCTGCCGTGGATTATGTTCCAGTACTGGCTTGAGGCAACTGCCATCCCCGATATTGTCAGGTATTTGTTCAGCTGGTCGAAGGTTGCGGTGCAGCCGCCCCGGCGTGCCACAGCTACTGTTGCTCCAACTTTCATGGTCTTGTCAAACGGTGTGCTTGAGAAAAGGCGGTCAAGGAATGATACCAGGGTACCGTTGGCAGAAGCGTAGTAGACAGGGCTTGCTATAACAAGGCCGTCAGCTTTCTCAAAGAGTGAAGCGGCCTGGTTCACCTCGTCATCAAAGGCGCATCTGCCGGTCTTATGGCAGGAACCGCAACCGGCACAGCCGCGGATAGCCTTGTTCCCAACCTGGATCAGAGTAGTCTCGACCTTCTCCGCGTCGAAGATCTTCTTCATCTCTTTCAGGGCCACTGCAGTGTTCCCATCAGCATGGGGACTGCCGTTTATCATCAGAATATTCATATTAAAAATATATTATATCAGAGGGATTTTGGCAAACGGAATGTTTTAAGATATTCCTTTTGTTCGGGGGTGATCCGGTAGCTCTCCACCGCCTTCTGGATAGCTTTGCTGTGTGTCCATAAATCCAGCTTCTTCTGCTCTATGTAGGGGATGATGGCGTCGTACTGCTTGGCAAGGGCGGTGGCAAAGTACCAGGCCCTCATCATGTTGATGTAGTATTCATCCGATTTGATGGCAGCCACCAGTTTGGGATATGCACTATTGAAGTCGTCGTCCAGGTAATGCTGCATCAGCATTCCCACTGCAAAGCGCACGGTGTAGGTCTTGTCAGACTTAAGCCATGCTTTTATCTCTTTGAGGAGTTCTGTTTTATGCTTCTTGAAAGCTTTGGGTGAGAGCTGGTCGCAGGTTGCCCAGTTGTCGATGTAGGGGAGGAACTCATTTATACGCTGTATGCACTGGCCGTAGTCCTTCAGCTCCGACAGGATGAAGGCGTGGAGCTGGTTCTCGTCGAAGTAGGTGTGGGGCAGTGCGTCCAGGAATGTCCCGATATCTTCCTGCTTGGCCAGTTCTTTTGCCAGTGTGCGCAGGTCAGGAGTGCGTACTCCTATTATGGTCTTGGGATCAATGGTGGGGATCAGTTTGCCCTGGAAGTCCCGGTATTTAGTGTCCTGCAGGGCGTAGAGTTTATCCTGTATTGCTTTTAAGATACTCATTCCGATTTAAGCTCTATGTAGGGTTCTCCCATAAGGATGTGCTTATAACCCTCTCCTGACTCATCCTCGGGACAGACAAGGTCTGCTTTGACACCAGATTGGAATACTATTACTATATCGCTTCCACCAAACAGGAAGTATCCCATGGGATCTCCCTTTTCAACCTTTGTTCCCACTTTAAGGTTTTCTTCCCAGTTGCAGGAGCATATCTGGCTCATTCCTATGGGGAGGACTGCCACAAGGCCGAACTTTTCTGTATCAATAACCACACAGTCCCGTGTCTCTATCATCTGCCAACCCGGAATGCTGTCTTCAAGGATATATCTCTTCTTTTCAGGATTCCAATATACTATTCCGCCTATTCCATTTATAGCTTTAATCTTCCTAAGCTCTTTAATTGTTCCGCTTACAGGGAAATGGTAGCGGTGGTAATCGTTCACATCCAGGAATGTATGGGTCAGGGTACCTCCCTTGAAGGACTCTGAATATTCTGAATCAGGTCCGATAAGCTGCGATATTGATGTGAAATTTGCAGATTTGATTATAACTCCCTCTTTCTGGATCAGATTGCCATTTTCGTCTATATCCCATATTCCCTGGGGCTTAGAATCTGCAGGCGAGACTACAGATGCAGATGAAATAGGTCTTACAGAAGGATCCACCAGATGGCGTGAGAACCAGTCGTTGAAACTGTGCCAGATATTTGTATCGGCATACCAGCCATGCTGCATGTTCATGCTTGGATCGTTCTTGATTTTCTCATAATATTCACTGTTCCAGCTTTCTTCTGTAGAAAGGAATGCTCCCCATTCGTCGGAATAGTCACGGAACCAGGTTGCAATAGGCTCGTGATACTGGAGGGTAGGGTAGTAATAGCCTTTCCCCTGCAGTTCCACAAGAGGCTGGTCCATCAGAAACCAGATGTAGTCTATACATTGATCAATATAATTATACAAGGTAGGGTATTCCACATTTGCCAAAAGATTCCATGGAAGCCCTTTCACGCTCATGTCGATAAATTCGTAAAGATCTTCTACCGACCGGACTGGATTTGTGTTTATGTCAGGATTTATTTCCTGAGCCATGGCAATTGATTTTTCCATCAGCGCCATAAGTGCAGGGTCGTGCTCAAGGTAGTTCCTCATTGCCTGCGATGCAGTGACCGGTTCTGCCTGTGCATTGGAACTTGTGCTGCAGGACATGAACATTACCGGCGACAAAATCAAGAATGCAGATACAGCAAATGCCAGTAAAAAAGAGCGTATATTTCTTTTCATCATTTTTCTCCAAACTTTTTCCATATTATTTATTTTTATATAATCTGTCTATAAAGGAGAAAATCCAGTTCTGATTTCCTGCTCTAAGAGGCGGAATACGTTTGCAACAAGATAGCCATCTGCAATCGCATGATTCAGACGAACGGTCACAGGCATGACAAGCCTTCCATTTTCTTCCCTGTATTTTCCCCAATTGATGATCGGCGCAAAATACAGATATCCATCCGGCAGCTCAAGGTGCAGGGAATCATAAGAAAGCCATGATATAAAAGATGCATCAAACCAGTTTGGATGATTAGCTATATCCAAACCGTATTCTCTTGTCTTTTTTGCCTCTTCGACATCCCGCAGAGCAGCAGCGTAGAACTTTTCATAGTTCTCACAGTATTCTGTATATACGGGAGTGCAAGTTTCAGTATCTTCATGAAAAACATACTGTGTAGGATTGATCACATCATAACAAATCAGCTCATCAGTCTGCCAAAGATATCCCATCCTGTAATCTTCACGTGAATTTAATACCTTTGAGAGAATATATAAAAAGTTGATATAAAACTTAGTCTCTGTTTTCTTGGAATATGCGACAAGATCAGTGACATCTATTCTCGCAGTTATGGATGTCGAGCATTTACAATCTTCTGAAAAGTGGCGGAACACACCTTTCCTATAGTATTTTTCTTTGTCAATTACCTTATAGTTCATTGTGATTTTAATTATAAGTCAAAAAACATAGATTCCACAAGGTCTTTAAGGAATTCTTTGTTATCTATATCTTCCACCAGGAGCATCTTTTTGCCACCGGGGTAGGGTGTTTCCAGAGGGGCACTGGGCATCATCTTCTTGGCTGCTTCAACAGGCTTTACCAGAAAGCGGTTGTCGTAGATTCCACCGAATACTTTGCCCTTGTAGTAGAAGATATATTCGCCCATCATTTTACGAGTGGTGATATCAGAGAGGAGCGAGAGCTGGTCTAGTACAAAGTTGCAGTAATCTTGTGTGCTGGACATATCTAAATTAAACTATACTCGAAGAAGAAAAGCAAGGAAAAAGAAACAGGGAGGGGTATTCCTAATCGTAAAAAATGTAGAATTCTACAAAAAATGAGAATAGAACACTTTTTAGCCTCTAAAATATTATCATTTATATATCATAATAGCTTTATTAATCAATTTATTCAACCCTATTGCATTCTAATCGCAAAAAGTGTAGAATTCTACAAAAAAAGAGATTAGAATGGAAAGACCTAAATATCTTGAACAGCTGATACGCTCACAGTGGAATGGTTTCCCAAAGGTGATTACCGGGATCCGGAGATGTGGAAAATCATATCTTTTAAAGGAGATTTTCAAGTCATATCTTAAGGAAAAGGGCGTACCCGAAACCGAGATCATTATCCTTGAGCTTGATGATGCTAAAAACGAGGCATTCCGCAATCCTCTGGCGTTGAACAGCCATATCATGTCCCTGTGCAAGGATAAAAGCAGGAAATACTATGTTTTTATCGACGAGGTTCAGCGGGTCTATACCATTGTGAACACAGCGCTCACCGGAGGAAAGATTGTTCTTGCAGAGGAGTCTGATAAAGAGGTGGTCTCTTTTGTTGATGTCATTCTTGGGTTGTCCCACGAGACCAATATTGATTTGTATGTCACAGGGTCAAACTCCAAGCTGCTTTCAAGCGATATCATAACAGAGTTTAGGGACAAGGCCACCGAGATTCACATGGCTCCGCTTTCTTTCAAAGAGTTCTACATCAATTCCCATATGGAGAAGCAGGAGGCTCTGTACGAATTCATGCAGCATGGAGGGATGCCTCTTGCTGTATTAAAGGATATGGACGAGAAAGAATCATATCTTAAGGAACTGTTCAAAACCACCTATTTCAAGGATATCTTGGAACGGAAGAAAATACGCAAGGTTGAGGCTCTGGATGAGCTTTGCACTATCCTCAGCACCTGTACTGGTGAACTTTTGAATTCAGAGAAGATTGCGAACACATTCCTGTCCCGCCGAAAGGAAAAGATTGATAAAGAAACGGTGCACACTTATATAAATGCTTTCATCGATGCCTTCATCATCCGCGAGGCCAAGCGGTATGATGTGAAGGGCAGGGGAATTATCAATTCAACCCGGAAGTATTATTTCACCGATCCTGGGCTGAGAAATGCCCGGCTTGATTTCATCTATCCCGACGAGGGACAGATATTGGAGAATATTCTCTACAACGAGCTTATCTATAATGGATACAATGTGAATGTGGGCTCTCTTGATACTGTGGAGAAGGATAAAGAGGGCAAAAGCAGAAGAGTCAGTTATGAAATTGATTTTATCGCCACAAAGAACAAGCAGTCCATGTATCTGCAGATAGCTGAAAATATCAATAGAAGCTCCACAAAGAATAGAGAGATACGTCCGTTCATCCTGCTGCATGACCAGATACAGAAATACCTGATAATCAACCGCCCCATCAAGCCTACAAAGGATGAGAACGGCTTTGACGTGGTTGGTGTCGCCGACTTTTTGTTGAATCTGAATTAGTTGTCGTTGTTACTGTTGAATATGATGGCTGCGATTGCTCCGGGAACCCAGCCTGCGCAGGTCAGAATGGTTGTGAGAATAATTGCACCACATCCGCAGTCTAATACTGCCAGCGGAGGAAATAATATGCATAGGATAACTTTTCCACAACCCATTTATTGCTCCTAATCATTCATCACAAATAAAAATAATCGTTTTTATCATCGTTTCCTAGATTTGGTGTAAACTGTTGTTTTGTATCTTCTTCTGCAGCATAGATAGTTATATTCATATCATGAGATGAGCAAATTGATTCAGAATCTAAAACTTTAACATCTGTTCTCAAACGTATAGCTCTTAACTCTTGTAATTTATCATCATAAAAAGTTTCAACTTGCATTTTAGCCTTTGGATCAATTATGCCTTTCCCAATATATATTTCTTTTTCAGTATCATTAACGATACCATATAACAAAAAATAAATAGGCAAATCTGTTTTATTATGAATAAAAACATAATCTCGGTATTTCTTGCTTGAAATATCGAATAATACTTCATTTTTAAATTTAGAGCCTGCCTCAAGCAAGATATCATTTTCTGGCCCAGAATATGAATTGATTGTTAAAATATAATCACTATTTCTTTGTTGAAGTGAATAGTCATTTATAGTTCCACTAGTTTTAGCTTTGATATGATCATACTCATCGAATTGTCCATCAATAACAGTATTTATTCTTGTTGTTGCTTTTGGGGGAACTAAGGCAGAACCTACCTTTTGTTCTGGTGAAGTTTCTTTCCGCTTGACTGATATCTCAATAAATACTATTTCTGAGGTAAGATTTTTAACCTTAAAATAATCATCAAATTTGTGATTGGTATTTTCAATTTTTATTTCATTAGTTCCTGCAAAGCTAGAAAATGTACAGAAAATAATTAATAAGAATAGAAGCAATCTTTTCATAAGGTCTCCATATTTTTTATACCATAGGTTTCTTTTTGTCGTCAATAAATTTAGGTGATGCTTATAAGGCTTCTTCTATTTTAAGAAATAATTATTTACCAATTCTTCCGCAAGAGACTTGAATATCTTTTCAGTACATTTTGAAACATTTCTATCTTTTTCTTCGTATGTTGCAGTTCCCTTGAAGATAGTTTCTTGATTCTTTGTATCAGTAATTGTTATATCAAATTCAGCTGTAACTATAACTCTTGATTTTCCACGGCCTACTAGTAATCCAGCAGTTGGAAGAAGAATAATTTTTTTATCACCTTGTGCAGAGTCAAAAGAAATATCATTAATATCTATTATAAGTTCAATACTGTTTTCCTTAAGTATTTGTTCTTTTTCTGAATCTGAATATGATTGCAATGGTGTAAATAAATCTAAACCTTTTACAGCATAAATATTGTTTTTTGAAAACTGATTATGGAACTCATTTTCCAATTGTTTTCGATATTTCAAATTGTCAAAATCACATGAAATGAGAATGTTATTATAACTATTTAATTCTGTTCCTGGTTTTTCAATACTTTCTATTCTATTTGCTTTTTGGGTTGTAGTACAACTTCCTAATAAACAAAATATAATAACTATAAAAATGTATAGTATTTTTTTCATAATTACCCTCTAAAGCATAACCCATGTTTGGCTTTTATCCGTTCAACTGCATCTTCTACAGATGAATAATGACCATTCAATAGGTCTTGTTTTGCCTCTTCTAATTTATCATAGATATCGTTCTTTGAATAAGAAGGGAGTACTTCTTTACCAACAGGAAATCCTGCGTCAATTTCAGAGTAAATATTCTCTTCTGTAATCAGGACTAGCATGTCATCAAGTGTTTTATTCATTGCAATAATTAGTATATATAAGGATCATTCAATTGGCAAGGAGAAAAGATTTTTAGGTTTGATTGCATTGTTTTTTATCTATAAAACGGACACTTCTCTTTTATGCACTGGGCGTTCATTGCAGAGAAATCGCATTCCTGTTTCTCGTAATCAAGGTGGACATTGTAGTGGGTGTTTACATATTCCACAGCATGTTTGAATGCAATCATAGCATCGCGCTTGCAGCATCTGGGGCCGTTGATTTTACCAAGCTCGCCGATGGCTTTTGATGTGAATGCCATGTGTTCGCCCCAGCTTCCGTCAGCGGTCAAAGGGCCGGTTCCATCGATGATGGCAAGGGCAGTTCCTATGGAAGTTATTGCTCCGCAGATTCCCCACAGCCCGCACATCGCTCCTGGCATCTTGAGTCCTTCATTCATAAGTTTGTTCAGGCTGGTGTTCAGGTCTATCTTTCCGCCTGCGTTATAGAATGCGGTGAGCAGGCATGCTCCATCCAGGATATGATGCTCAGGGCCGTGGATGCTAATATATTCCTTCTTCGCCATGTTCTTGAATATACGGACAGGACTGCATCCTTTTTCTTTCTGGATGTCGCTGATTATCAGCTTTGCTTTTTCTTCTGTTGTCATAGACTTTATTATAAATACTATTCCCGGTACATCTGGAGTACGGTCTTCTTGGCAAGCTCTGGTGTCACGTCTTCATTATATATAACTTTATCAGGGGCACAGGAATCAAAGTCGATAGGAAAGGTTGTGTAACAGAGGATGCCGTCGCTTCCCCAGGTGTAGAAAGGCTTGTTATTGCTATGAGTTCCCAGGTAGCCGCAGCTTGAGCTCATGCACCACTTGCCGCTTACTCCTGCATAGTTCTCGGCATAAATCTCAGCCTCGGTACTGTTGGCAAAGGTGATTTCAGAGGGCTGGATAAGAATCCATTCTTCGCCAGAACCATCTTTCACAACATTGAACTTCCTTTTTACATCATACTTTTTCAGCACATCTTTCTTTGCTTTCTCATCTGGATCCTCATAGCCCATGTTTGCATATTTTTTCTGGAGCTCCTGCAAAGCTGCCATATCATAGCTGTCTGTGCTGCCGCTCTGGTCAGAGGATGATGTGGAAGGGGAGTCATCTTCATCAAATGCTTTCTGAAGTTCATTCAGGTGTTTCTTTACTATCTTGCAGTCCTCTGGTGCAACTTCCTTGCGGACATCTGCAATCGGGTCAATTCCCATGCTTCTCATGATCTGGGCGGCCTGGGGATCTTCGGCCATGGTTGCCTCATATTGTTCAACTGCATACCCAAAGGCGATAGCCTTGAGCTTGTTGACAGGATTGTTTCCTGAAATACCGTTTTTATTGAGGATACTGTTGACCTTGGCTTCTGCACTTTTGGCCTCGGCAACGCTGTCTGTGTCCTGCACATCTATTCCCAGTTTCTCAAGTTCAGCCTTAATGGTACCGAAGTTCTTGCTGAATGATGTCACATCGCTGTCGGTAAGGCCAGAGGATGGTGCACTCTGGGCAAATGCAGCAAGGGCGAGGAGAGTCATTAAGCACGCGATGATAATTTTTTTCATATGTTCCTCCAATTTGTTCTTATCTATTTACAACCCGCATATCAGGGAATTGGCTTTTCACTTTTTCTTCGTCCTGCTCAAGGTAGAGCAGCTTCACGTTTGGGCCAGCGTCGATGGTGAGGTAGAGGGGGAGCCCATTCTTGCGCTGTTCCTGCACTTTGTTGATGATGGCAACAGTCTCCGGCTCAAAGTAATTGATTGGTGGAACAGAAGACTGTATGCACCTGTGCATTGCCAGTGCGTTGTTCTCTGCAGTGGAGCCCAGAAGCTCAAAGTCCTTCTCTTTGATAGCAGAGAGCATTTTCTCCATGTCCTCTTTAACCTGCTGTGGCCACTGCTTATAGAGTGGTGAGGTGGCTACGGTGCGCTCCATTCCTTCCCGGGAGCTGACTCGCTTTGCCTTTGCCGACACAGTTATGAGCCCGATCTTGAGCTCAGGCCAGGTGTAGGGAAGCGGCTCTGAGTAGGAGTCCATGCCGTCCGGGTCGGTGCCGGCGTGGCGGTAGACAAAGCCTTTGAATATGCTCCTGGATGCGCTGCCGCTTCCCAGGTTGGCCAAGAGGGAAAGCTCCCGGTCTGTCAGCCTTAGGTCGAAATATTTATCCAGCGTCTTGGTGAGGGCTGCAAAACCGGATGCAGAGGAAGCTACTCCCGCCCCGGTAGGTATGTTGTTATTTGTAATGATGACAAGACCTGTCCTGTAATTGCTTATTGCATCTCTAAACAGGTCTATGAAGTTGATTACTTTGACTGCAAAAGGATCATTCAAGTCAAGAACATTTCCATTCAATATGACGTAATCCCTTCCATCGGGAGAGTATTCTATGGATGTTTCTGTTCCTAGATCTCCCAGGTCGATGGAGAGGCTGTCGGTGACAGGGAGGTTGAGTTCACTGTCCCGTTTGCCCCAGTATTTGACCAGCGCAATGTTGGCCGGTGCAAAGGCTGTGATTGCTTCTGATATCATCAATGATTGGGGCCCTAGGATCTGTTTTACGAATTCACTTTTTGTCAGCATGGACATGCTCCCCGGTCAGTGATCTTTACAGGTATATTCAAATATCCTTCCAGCTTCTTCTGTGGGATTCCCAGGCTTAATACGCAGTCTCCCAGGCCGGAGCCAGATATCTTGGCACCCAGCACTCCTGCATCATTCTGGAGTTTAGTCACCATATCCTTGAGAGTGTCATCGCATACCCCCAGCTGCTCCATAAGCATCTGGTACTTGCCGAAGAGGTTTCCGGCCAGCTCGAAGTTTCCCCGCTCCAGCACTGTGACTGTGGATCCTGCCACCTGTGTCATGTACTGATACAGTTTTGCATACTTCTCGGGCTCAGCCTGGGCTTTCTTGTTCACTAAGGCGATAACATCCGGTGTCTTCATCTTGTAGCCGCAGTAGAAAAGGTCAATCTCGGGCAGGGAAGGACAGTCCAGCTTCCGCGGTGTGTAATGACCATCCTTGCTCTCCATTGCGATTATTCCGCCATATATGGAGGCTGCCAGGTCGCAGCCACTTCCTGTCTTCTGAACTCCATGCACCACATTGTAGCACTGGTTGAAAAGCTCCTCTCTCTTTGGAATTATTCCCTTGAGTGTGTTCAGTGCCATGCAGATGCACACTGTGACCGTAGCCGATGAGCCCAGTCCTACGGTGGAAGAGAACTCCGACTCGGTCTTGATATCAATGCCGGTGTTCAGTCTGACTTGTCTGATTGCTTCTACGATAAATGTGAACTGGCCCTGCTGTGGCAGGTTGTCCAGGGTTGTATCAAGGCTTCCCAGAGGAGATTCTATATGCACTTCCCGGTCGGTGCGGGGTGTGAGTGTCAGGTATATCCGCTTGTCTACGGCGCAGGCTGCGGCCGGGCTGCCGTGGAGCACTGCGTGTTCGCCGGTGAGCATAAGGCTTCCAGGTGCTGATACTTTTATGCAAGACATGGCAGTCCTCCTATATGGAACTTGACTGGGGACATGGTGTAGCCACAGCTCTGGCACAGATCTTGGGCTTGTGCTTGGTATCCGTCTTGTAAAAACAGAAGGCCGATTCCGCCCTTGTCACCGCAGGATGCACCTGCGCCGCTTATCTTGAACCCCATGCCAAGGGCCTCTGCCTTCCGGGCAAAAGTCTTGACTTTTTCCGGCACCACGCCTATGGCCTCGAGCAGCTTCTCGTTCTCCTGGACATCAGCGATAAGAGAGGCCATATTGCCTGCTTCTATATGCTCTTCTATACGCTCTGCAACTGCAGTGAACTGAGTGATAAGGCTTGGGGTAAAATGCTTCTTTGCCTCTGCCACAGCCTCTCCGGTGGAGCACTCCGGCTTTCCTGTGTTGACGATATAGAACTGCAGCGGTATTGAAAGGGGCCGTGGCGAGATTACTCCATCTGCCTTTTTTACCATGCCGCCGTAGATTACTGCAGCCGGGTCAAGACCGCTTGATGTGCCGTGTATTATGTTCTCGCACCGTTTTATGGATTCAAGCATAGCCTCTGGTGTAATCCTGTTGCCTGTGATCATGCAGAGCCCTGCGAATACTGATGAGGCTACTGCAGCAGAGCTTCCCATCCCCGAACCTATGGGGAGGGTGGAGGAGAACTCCATGGTAACTCCGCCCTCTAATTCAAAATAGCGCTTGAACTCCTCCACAGCCTGGTTCAGCAACTGGTATGCAACCGGAGGCTGGGGGTCCGGGTCTTTGAATTCTATCTTGCCGGTGTCATTTATATAGAGATGATTTGTGATGTACTTAGAGCAGGCGGCCGCAATGGCAGGACATCCCTGGAGGACAGAGTGCTCCCCAGTGATTATCACCTTCCCCGGAACATTTACAGTGCATTCTTTGAGCATGGCTCATATATCCTGCAGTGGTCTTTGATTCCGCAGAACCGGAAAGCCCCTTCTGTCATCTCCGGGGTGGTATAGTCGCCGGAGTTCTCGCCGATTGGGTCTGCCGCATGGTGGAACTGGAGGTAGGTGTCAAAGTCTATCTCCTTCCTTGCCTTGATAAGCTTTTTGTTATTATCGGTGCGGATGCACTTCTTGTAACCGGGCTGGAATGTGCCTGTGTAGAATTCGCCGGAGCATCCTGAACCGTATGCAAAGAGTGCCACCAGCTTGTTCTCAAGCCGTTCCGGCGCGTTGTCCAGAAGTGAGCAGAGGGCGAAGTAAAGGGAGGCTGAGTAGCAGTTTCCGATTACCTTGCAGTACTGGATGATAGGGGTAAGCTGGTTTGCCAGCTCCTCATGGCTCTTCTGGCTCCCCGCCTCCCGGGCCAGCTTTAGATGGGCCTTGAGCCCCATTGTGGAGAATGGAAGGTGATAGCAGAACCGGTCTATCTGGTCGAAGGAGATTCCCTTGATCTCGGCAAGCTCTTTCCAGGCCGCCTTGCAGGTCTTTACATAGTTGATCATGGAGAACTTGCCGTCATACAGTGGGTAATTGCTGTAATTAGGGCGCCAGAAATCCCATGAGTCTGCGCTGCAGCATCCGCTTTCCGGGTGCACTTCCAGGATTCTGGGATTCTCGGTTATA
Source organism: Spirochaetia bacterium (assembly GCA_017554185.1). Taxonomy (GTDB): domain Bacteria; phylum Spirochaetota; class Spirochaetia; order CADAEX01; family CADAEX01; genus CADAEX01. The sequence continues at coordinate 2,568 of JAFZIU010000046.1, read as the reverse complement.
AGCATGGCAACAGCACCGCAGCCCTGGGTTGCCTCGCCCGGGCTTTCCAGCGGGTAGTGGGCCACATCGGAGGTGATCACAAGCACTGTCTTCTGCGGATTGCGGGCAACCAGGGCACATGCGGCCTGCACTGCGGCGGTGGATGAGTAGCATGCCTGCTTGAGCTCCACGGTGCGGCAGGTGGATGGAAGATCCAGGAGCCGGTGGACAAACACAGCTGCCGACTTGGACTGGTCAACGCCGCTTTCTGTTGCAAAGAGGAGGGTGCCTATCTTGGTCTTGTCGCACCGCTCCACCACAGGCAGGGCCGCATTGGCAGCCAGGGTTATGATGTCTTCATCAGGGCCGGGGATGCTTATCCGCTCTATGCCGATTCCCTCGGTATATTTGCTGTATTCGATGTTCCGCTTTGCGGAGAGGGTGTGCATGTCCAGGTAGAAACCTGATGTGTATAGTGATATATCGTCGATTCCAGTACTAATCATCATTCATCCTTACGTTTTTATGTCCTGTCAGGAACAGTGCAATCTTGAACTGCTCCCTGAATTCCTCGATAAGTTTTACAACAGCATCCTTGCTTTCAAGGGCTGCCTTGAGGAAGGGCAGTGCCGCACTTCCCATGCCGGCTCCCAGGCTCATGGCCTTGGCCAGGTCTATGCCGCTCCGGATGCCGCCGCCGGCGATAAGGAACAGCTGATTCTTGAACTTGTCTGCCTGCTCCAGTGTCTCCACTGTGGAAAGTCCCCAGTCCTGGAAAGCCAGGCCCAAGCTATTGTCATCCTTGTTGCACAGGTGCTCGATCCTGCCCCAGGAGGTGCCACCCCGTCCTGCAACATCAATATAGCGGATTCCGCAGTTTATTAAAAGCTGGTAGTCGGCTTCGGAGAAGCCGCAGCCTGTCTCTTTTATCATCAGGGGAACCTCAAGTTTGGATCTTATGCTCTTGATTTTGTCTGCAAGGTCTGCAAAGTTCCGGTTGCCCCCTTTCTGGATGACCTCCTGCAGAGGGTTCAGATGGAGGAACAGGGCGTCGGCATCAAGCACTTTTACTGCCTTCCTGCACTCGGCAAGGCCGAAGCCGTAGTTCAGCTGCACTGCCCCCAGGTTTGCAATCAATGGGATAGAAGGGGCAAACTCACGGAGCTTGAAGCTTTTCTCTGCCTTTTTATCCTCGAACATTACACGCTGGCTTCCCACAGCAAATGCAACCTTGCACTCCTCTGCAGCCTTTGCCAGGTTCTGGTTAATGGTTATGGTCTCTCTGCTGGTGCCTCCGGTCATGGAGGAGAGAATGAAGGGGAAGGAGAGCTTCCTGCCCAGGAAGGTGATGCTGGTATCCACCTTGTCGAAATCCAGCTCCGGCAGGGCCCGGTGCACAAGGGTTATGCAGTCAAAGCCTGCATCGTACCGGTCTACAGCTGGGTCTTTGAGGCACTGTGCTATATGCTCATCTTTCCGCTTTGCAACGCTCATTTCTTACCTCTTTCTATTCTGATGTGGGCCTTCATAAGCTCCCCGGGATTGGTCTCGGCAGCCAGGAGAGAAAGCTCTCCGCACAGCACAGTGGCGGCGCAGATTGCAGCAAGACGGTCGCCGTTTGCCCCTGCCTCCTTCTTTTCGCTGCAGCCCAGGAGTGCCAGGTTCTCCCCGGCATAAGGGACATCCTTTCCGTTGCCCACTGTTCCCACAATGATGTTTGGAAGTGTGCAGGAAAGCTTAAGGCAGTCATCCTTCACTTCAGCATATGTGATGCCCTGGGAGCCTTCAACTATGTTGGCCGCATCCTGACCGGTGGCCAGATAGAAGGCCAGCAGCATGTTGGCATAGTGTGCGTTGGCGCTCCGCAGGCTTCCTGCCAGTATGGAGCCTAAAAGGTTTTTCTTTGTGTTTATATCTGCAATTTTTTCAGGTGTGGTATGGAGATATTCCTCGCAAATAGCCCTTGGAATAGTGATCTCTGCAACAACGCTCCGGCCCCGGCCCAGTATGCCGTTCACCGCCGACACCTTCTTGTCGCAGCAGTAGTTGCCGGAAATGGAGCAATAGGAGAGCTCCGGGTACTTCTCCAGAATATAGCCGAAGAGCTTGTCGGCTGCATTGGTTGCCATGTTGTGGCCCGATGCATCGCCTGTGAAGAATTCAAACCGAAGATAGATAAGGTTTGCCGCTATCTGCCAGTTTATGTCCAGGAGCTTTGCAATGTGGGAGCTTTCGGCCACCACTTTCTGAAGCTCTTCCTTTGAGCCGGCTATATTCCGGGCGGCGGCCAGGGCAGAGGATGCGTCCGGGGCCTCCAGTATGATGCTCCGGGTCATGCGGCTGTCCAGGATAGTGGTTGTGATGCCGCCAGAAAGCAGGCTTATCTTGGCTCCGCGCCCTACAGAGAACCAGAGGGGTGTCTCCAGTGTGGCCAGCGGTACAGAGATATCTCCTTCCACAGCCCCTTTTATCCTTATGGGACCCACAGTCCTCATTGGTATTTCAGCATGTTTAGACACATTCAACTCCTTACAGCAGCTCTTTCCTGCCAGCTTTCTCTATCTGGGAACGCACTTCCTTCACCTTCTG
>JAFZIU010000010.1 GCA_017554185.1 Spirochaetia bacterium | reverse complement strand
GAACAATGTGGCAGGAGTCCTCAATATCCTTGAGGGCTGTGTCCAGAACCATATTCCGTATCTGGTTTATGCCTCAAGCTCAAGCGTCTACGGCAGGTCCGAAAAGCAGCCTTTTGCCGAATCTGACCAGGTGGACACCCCGGTAAGCCTCTACGCCGCCACCAAGAAGGCGGACGAGCTTATGGCCCATGTCTATTCCCAGATGTACGGCCTTACCACTGTGGGACTCCGGTTCTTCACTGTATATGGCCCTTACGGCCGCCCAGACATGGCCTACTTCAAGTTTGCAGGCCGGATAGAGCTGGGGGAGGAGATAGAGGTCTACAACAAGGGCCAGATGAAGCGGGACTTCACCTATATTGATGATGTGACTGCCGGAATCGGGAAGGTGCTGACTGCCCCTTATGCCGACCAGCCTAAATATCGTATTTATAACATAGGCCGTGGAAAGCCGGAGAATCTGATGGACTTTATCCACCTGATAGAGAAGGGGCTGGGCAAGAAGGCTGTCATCAAGATGATGAGCCTCCAGAAGGGGGATGTGCTTGAGACCTTTGCCGACATCTCTGCCCTCAAGCGTGATTTCGGATACTCGCCGGCTGTTGACCTGGAGGAGGGAATGGCCAGGTTCCTGACCTGGTTCAAGGAAAAATACGCCCACCGATGAAGAAAACCTGGTTTAAAGTTTTTATCCTGATTGCCGCTATACTGGTGTTCCGCAGTGTCATTTTCCCTGCAGTCTCCTGGAAGGCAGATGAGTTCTTCTATCTTACAGGGGCCCGGGAAATCAACGCAGGGCGGGTTATATACACCGATTTTGCAGATATAAAGCCCATAGGCATTTTCTATATCTATGCCCTTGCAGACAAGCTGGCAGGAGGAAACCTGCAGTGCGATTTCTTTATGCTCAGAGTTTTCTCTGTGGTGGCAGTGTTCCTGATTTCCCTTATGCTGTGGTTTATCGGGAAGACCCTTTATAACGGGCGGGCCGGGTACTTCGGGGCGCTGTTGTTTGCCCTCTACTCCACCTGTGTCCGGGGCAGCGAGGTGCTGGCCGCCAATACAGAGCTTTTCTCTGTCCTTTTCCTTGCAGCCAGCTTATGCTTCTATTGCCGTGGCAAATTCAGGCTTGGATATGGCGATCTGGTGTCTGCTGCATTCTTCCTTTCCCTTGCATTCCTGGTCAATTCCAGGTGCGCTGTTGTGGTGCTGGCCTATGTGGTGTGTCTTTTTCTTTTCTCTCAGAAAAAGGGGAGCGCATTCCTCAAGACCATTGTTTCGGCAGTCGCATTCTTAGTGCCGATAGCTCTTATCATTGCATACTACTGGCAGATAGGACACCTTGACGACTACATCAACTGGCAGTTTGTCTTCACCAAGTACTATGTGGGGGCATACAGCCTGTTCATGCGCATTTTCAGGGGTGTCCTGGTGTATCGGTTCCTTGCAGGGCTTCTGCCCCTCCTTTTCTTTGCAGGATACTTATTCCTTGCAGGTTCATCTTCCCGGGAGGGCGGGCGCTTTGGCCGATCTGGCCTGTTCCTTCTTATCCTTATGGGTGTTCTGTGGCTTTCTGCCTTCTCCGGGGGCAAGCATGTGGAGCGCTACTATTTCCAGCTGTTCATCCCTCTGACACTCCTTGCTGGTGCTGGACTTGATCTATTTTTGACTGCACATACTGGTGTGACAGTGAAATGGCTTTTGGTGTTCATGTTGCTTTCATCACCGGTGATCTACCTGCATATGAATCTTATCTCCCTGTGGCTTGATAAAAAGCCCATGACCTACCAGTCCTTTATGAACGAGCGTCAGGAGGCAGTCGATTATATCAAGGAGAACTCAAGACCTGATGATTCAATCCTGGTCTGGCCTTTCGGAGATGTGTTCTACTGCGCATCCCAGCGGAAGCTGGCAACCCCGATCTATGACCCGTCCGGTCATCTTCTGGGTGGAAAATATCTTAACACCAAGGAGCGGGTGGATCAGTTCTACGGCATGTTCTTCGACCATCTTGAGGTTGCAGAACCAGCTGTGATTGTGGACAGTACCGAAGGCTTCGGCACAGAGGGAAGCGATATCAACGAATACATGGTTCCCTACCTTGAGAAGTTGAGGGAATATGTAAGGGCAAACTACGACAAGGTAGACCTGTCCGGGAAATACAATGTCTATAAGAGAAAAAATGGATAAGCCTGAAGTATCAGTTGTAATAACCACCTACAAGCGTCCTGAGAAGCTGGCTCGTGCCATAAAGAGCGTACTTGACCAGTCCCTCAAGGATTGGGAGCTGATCATTGTTGATGATAACAATGCAGACAGCCCTTTCCGGGCCGAGACCGAGGCCTTTATGAAAAGCTATCTTGCTGACCCGCGGATACGCTACATCAAGCACGAGAAGAACTCCGGTGCCCCTGCGGCGCGGAATACCGGAATAAAGGCGGCAGTGGGAACCTATATTGCCCTTCTGGACGATGATGATGAGTTTGAGTCCACCAAGCTTGAAAAGCAGCTGGCCCTGTTCAAGAGCTCTGATCTTAAGAATCTTGGGGTGGTATATTGCAAGAACCGCTATATGGACGACACCGGCACTGTGATCCGCTACAGCGTGGCCAAGGTGCGGGGCGATGTGTTCAAATACCAGATGGTGCGGAATGTGGGAATCACCTCTACTTTGATGATCAAGAAGGCTGTGATCGAGCATGCCGGATACTTCCACGACATAGTGTGTGCCCAGGAGTATGAGCTTCTGCTCCGTATCTTTGCCTTGGGCTATACTGCCGACTTTGTGGATGAGTTCCTCTCCAATGTCTATATCCACGGCGGCGAGAGGATAACTACAGGAGAGAAGGTGATCCAGGGGCGTCTTTATATCTTTAAGGAGAAGCAGGATTACTTCCATCTCCTGACCCCCGGGGAGCAGAGGACTGTGGAGCACCTCCATTATCTTGCCATGTTCCGGGAATACATCCTTCTGAAGGACTATAAAGAGGCCAGGGCCTACTGGAAGAAGGCGGTGGCGACCAAGCCTCAGGATCCTCTCAACTATATCGAGGGGCTCTCCTTTGTAATTCCGGTACCGGCTGTGAACAGCATAAAGACATGCCTGCACCACATAAAGAACAGGATAGGGAAATGAAGCATATAATACTGGACGCCCTGGCGGTGGAGAACAGCAAGACCGGTGTGGGGCAGTATGTGCAGGAACTTCTGGAAGAGCTTCTGGAGAGGGCTCCCAAGGATATGTTCTTCTCTGTCATGATGAACCCTTCCCTTGATATGAAGCACCCGCTGGTCAAGTTTGTGAGCAGAAAGAAGAATGCCGAGATCATGTGGTTTGACATCCCCGCCATTGGGCTTAATAGGGATATAAAGTTCTTCCTTGAGCGCAGCAAGCTTAAGTGCGACCTGTTCCACTGCCTTTATTCAAACCATCCCCTTTTCTTCAAGGGGGCACAGATGGTGACCATCCACGACCTCAAGTATGTGCTCCACCCGGAGTTCATGGGTTCCAGGGGCAAGCTTAAGTCCATATACCTTAAGAATTTAATGCGCCATGCGGCCAAGCATTGCGAGAAGCTTATAACTGTGTCTGAGTCCACACGGAACGACCTGTTGAAGGTGTTCCCCCATATCTCAAAGCTGGCAGAGAGGACCGAAGTGGTCTATGAGGCTGCCACAGTGAGCATGAAGGAGAACCCGGATATCTTCAAGAAATTCAAGCTGGATAAGCCATATTTCCTGTACCTCGGAGAGCTCAGACCCCACAAGAATGTGGAGCGGGTTATCCAGGCCTTCATGCGGTTCAAAGCCCAGGCTGCGCCTGGCTCTGATATCAGGCTGATTGTGGCAGGAAAGCCCCACAAGAGCTTTGTCATGCCTGCCGATGCCCGCCGGGATGACATTATCTTTGCTGGATATGTGAAGGATGATGATGCCTACACCCTTTATTCCAACGCACTGGCCTTCTGCCTGCCGTCGCTGTACGAGGGGTTCGGGCTGCCGATTCTGGAGGCAATGAAGTGCGGCTGTCCGGTGATTACTTCCGACTGCTCATCCACTGCCGAGGTGGCTGGGAGTGCCGGGGTTCTGGTTGACCCATTAAACGTGACCCAAATAGCTGATGCCATGAAGCGGATTTATTCAGATGAGTCTTTCCGCAAGGAGCTGGTGGAGAAGGGGTATGCAAGGGAGAAGGAGTTCTCCTGGGGTACTGCAGCAGAGAAGACTCTTGAGATCTACAGGGAGATACTGGCCTAATGAAGCGGGTGGTTATCACATCCAACACAGCCTGGACCATATTCAACCACCGGGCCGGCCTTATAAAGGCACTGCAGGAGGCTGGGTACGAGGTGCACACCGTGGCGCCCGAGTCCAACTTCACCGACATCCAGAACCCCGGCACTGTGTTCCACCCGGTGAAGAACCTGGAACGGAAGGGGAAGAATCCTTTTGCCGACCTGTTCCTTATCCGGGAATACTATAAGATTTACAAGGCGATACAGCCCCAGGCTGTGTTCGGCTATACTATAAAGGCCAACATTTACAGTGCCATAGCCTGCCGGCTGGCCGGCATCCCCATAGTGTGCACCGTGAACGGGCTGGGCACTGCCTTCGACAACCCCGCAGGGTTCACATACAAGATAGTGAAGCAGCTCTACCGGTTCGCATTCAAGAAGGCGAAGGCAGTGGTGTTCCAGAACAGGGACGACAGGGCTTTCTTCGAAGAGCAGAAAATTATCGGGTCAAGTTTAAAAGGTCAAATTATAGAGTCAGTTAATGGGTCAGGTGTTGACCTTTTAAAGTTCACCTGCAGGCCGCTTCCAGCCCAGCCCGTATTCATGCTCATATCACGGATGCTCAAGAACAAGGGAGTGAGCGAGTTCATCGAGGCCAGCCGGCGTATAAAGTCGGCCCGTCCCGAAGCCCAGTTCATCTTGCTGGGGCCGGCCGACAGCGACAACCCAATGGGCATACCACTGTCCGAGCTGGAGGCTCTGGACAGTGCAGCCGGGGCATATTATGCGGCTGCTGCAAAAGATGTGCGCCCCTGGCTGGAAAAGTGCTCCTGCGTGGTGCTTCCTTCCTATTATCGCGAAGGGGTGCCGAAGATCCTTATAGAAGCCCTTGCCATGGGGCGCCCCGTCATAACCACCGACACCCCCGGCTGCCGCGAGACTGTGATTCCCGGCGCCAATGGCTGGTTTGTGGAGCCCCGCTCGGCCGACTCGCTGCGCTGCGCTATGGAGGCGTTCCTGGCCATGAGCCGGGATGAGCAGGGTGCGATGGGAGTGAAGAGCCGCCAGCTTGCCGAAGAAAAGTTTGACGAAAGAGATATTGTTGCCAAATACATGGAGATCCTTCAGCATGTCAACGATTAAGAAAGTGTTCTCTTTTATCGTCTGGGGATTGGCAACCACAGCCCTCAATGTGGGCTTCTTTGTCCTGTTCCGTCACCTGGGCGTGCCCCTTACTCCTGCGGTCATCCTGGCCTGGTTCCTCTCGGTCACCTTCTCCTACTTTGCCAACAAGAAGATGGTGTTCCAGGACCACTCCACCGGCTTTAAGGCAATATTGAAAAGCATGCTGCTCTTCTATGGTTCCCGGGCCTTCTCGGGGCTCATGGATGTTGTGCTTATGAACCTGTTTGTGAAGGTGTTCTGCTGGAACGAGCTGATTTCTAAGCTTATAAACGAGGTGCTGGTGAGCACTTTCAACTTTTTATTCTGTTTTTTAGTTGTGTTCCGTAAGAAAAAACAGGGGGGAGAAAAAGATAATGGATAAAGTATCCTTAGTAGTTCCCTGCTTCAACGAGCAGGACAATATTGTACCCTTCTACGACGAGATCCTGAAGGTCTTTTCCGAAATCCCGGAAGCTGCCTTTGAGCTTATGTTCGTGGACGACGGCTCTTCGGACGAAACCTTCTCAAGGATAGCAGAGCTTCATGATAAGGATGACCGGGTGAAGTGCATCTCTTTCTCCCGCAACTTTGGAAAAGAGGCAGCCCTTTTTGCAGGAATACGGAATGTGACAGGAGACTGCACCGTGGTGTTGGATGCCGACCTTCAGCATCCCCCGGCATTGATAAAAGAGATGTATTCCCTCTGGAAACAGGGCTTCCAGGTGGTGGAAGGAATAAAGCAGAGCAGGGGCAAGGAGAGCAAAATCCATGGCCTTTTCACCAGGCTCTTCTACCGCATGATAAGCCATGCTGTAAAAATTGATATGGCAAACTCAAGCGACTACAAGCTCCTGGACAAGGCAGTGACCACAGAGCTAGCAAAGCTGGGCGAGCGAAATACATTCTTCCGCGCCCTTTCCTTCTGGGTAGGCTTTAAGACAACATCGGTCTACTACGAGGTTGCCGACAGAGCCTCTGGCCGTTCCAAGTGGTCCACAAAATCGCTTATGAAGTATGCCATAAAGAACATGGTCTGCTTCAGCTACACCCCTCTCCATATAATCAGCATAGTTGGAATAATCTTTGTCCTTGTAGCTCTGGGCATAGGTATTGATGCCCTCTGTTCCTACATCCGCAACAGCGCCGCCAGCGGGTTCCCCACCATTGTGTTCCTGCTTCTCATCGGTTTCGGCGGCTGTCTCATAAGCCTTGGAATAATAGGTATCTACATAGCCCAGATATATGATGAGGTGAAAAAGCGCCCTCAGTACATCATCGGGAGAAGAATTGGATAAATCGTTTTTCGATTTCCATGCCGACGATTTTGCTGTCTCTTCCTCTTCCAGCCGTGACATTGTCCATCTTGCGGAGAAAGGGGTTCTGGACAGCATAAGCATTATCCCAAACATGAGTGCTTTCTCATCCTGCACCGCAGCAGCAGGAGGAGATTCTCTGGGTTTCCTTAAGAAAAGTGTCCATCTCAATTTTATGGAGGGAAAAAGCTGTCTGGACAGGGCAGAGATTCCCGATCTGGTGGATGAAGAGGGCTTTTTCAAGGTCAGCTGGGGTTCCCTGCTTATAGCAAACTTCAATCCCGCAAAACGCCCAAAGCTTAAAAAGCAGCTTTCTGCCGAGATCATAGCCCAGGTGGAGAAGTGCATTGAGGCCGGGCTGGCAGATCCTATGGCCCTCCGCTTGGACAGCCATCAGCACACCCATATGATTCCCATGGTTCAGGATGCCCTTTTTGATGCTATCAATCATCTTGAGAAACAGGGGAGAAAGGTTGTCTTCATCCGGAACACAGAGGATCCCATTTCCCTTTATTTCCGTTCGTGGAGATTGCTCAGAGGCTTTTCGCCTGCCAATATGCTCAAGTGCATCATCTTGAACAGTTTTTCCTTCCGCCTCAAGAAAAAGCTTGACGAGAGGGGGTTGCCGATAGGTTATCTCTGCGGAGTGTTCTACAGCGGTCATATGGACCATGAGCGGCTTAGAGTAGTGCTGCCGCTTTTCGAGAAGCTTGCAAAAAAGAAAAACCGCAGGGTGGAGGTGCTCTTCCATCCCGGAAGGGTGAAGAAAGAGGAGATTACCCCTGAGTTCACCAAGCCGGGCTTTGTGCAGTTCCATCTTTCCAATAACAGGCATGTTGAGCTCGATGCTCTGTGCCGTCTGTCAGGAGTAAGCGTATGAAAAAAATATTAATCCTTCTGTTTCTGATCATTCCCTGCTGCCTTTTTGCGCAGTTCACCATAAAGCCTGAGTTTGAGCTTTCCACCAACGACGAGATGGCCAAGGAGGACTTCTACAATCTCCACGGCACCATGCGGTTCAAGTTCATGCCCACCGACGACATCGAGCTGGTGTTCAAGCCCGAGCTGGACAAGTACGAGGTGGATATAGACGAGATCTCTGCCAAGTATTCATTCATGGAAGTGCATTCAATAAAGGCTGGAAAATTCGAGAATATCCTTTCCCTTGATGATTATCTGGGGGGCTTTGACCGCCCCTTTGCCCGGAAGAACCTTATAACCCGGGAGATCAAGAACCAGGGATATGTAAGCCATGCTATCGGCGGGAAATACGAGTACAAGGACAAGAGCAAGGATGGCTTCGGTGGCTTTGCCCATGTAATCTACATCCCGTCCCAGTTCGAGCCTCAGCTTAACTGCGGATTCTACTGGCAGGACCAGCGTGAGGAGTTCCTTATAGGCGGCTTTGCCTCCTACTATCCTTTCATAAACCACGAGAACTGGGGAACCGAGCACTGCAAGTCGCGCCGAGACAACTTTATAGGGGACCTGGTATACTCCGACTATCGGAACAAGTTCATATACGGTGCTGAGCTGACACTGGGTTCCAACCTCATCAATCCAGTGGGACATATCAACTACGACCCGGACACCGACCATCCAGCCTTTGCCGGTGCCGACCTGCACTGCGGTATAAAACTGGAGGTATCAGATTATATCCAGTGGCTCCCGATGCTCCGGGGCACAATGCTTATCCCCGAGATATCCGAGGCCAAGTGCAACGAATTCGAGGTCCTCTGGGGCAACCAGTTCACCTACAAGGAGAGCGTGAAGCTCCATATAGACACAGGTCTTGGCATTGTGACCAAGTACGATGCCTTTGGCGGCGACGACCTTAAGACCAAGCTGGACTGGCGGTGGGCGGTATCCCTTGTCATCAAAGGCTAAGCTTCTGCTTGCACTCCTTATAGTTCCTCTTCTCTCTTCCTGCGGCGAGTTCGGGGGCTTTTCAAGTTTTTCCAAGGCCGATACAGGCAGCATAACCAAAGTGGAGGCCTACTTCACCGACGAGAACCTGGCCAAGTTCTACGACAGCGTATCACAGCCCGAGGAAGACTACGCCCAGTGCACCGTATCCATGGGCAACAGCGGCCCCTGCCAGGGCTGGATGAAGGTGAGGGGATACACATCCCGGGGCGAGCCCAAGAAGAACTTTACCCTGGAGATAAGCACCGGGGGCGAGAAGGTTAAATACGCCCTGATGCACGAGGCCGGCACCTGGTTCAAGAACCGGATCGTGATGTATGCCTACAACAGCTACAGGTACAACGGTGCATCGCTGACTGCTGCCCCCGGAACCGAGCCTGTGGCTCTTTTCGTAAACGACGACTATCTTGGCTACTATGTCAAGGTCGACATGTATTCGGAGTCACAGCTCAAGGCCTATAAAAAGGGCAGTTTCTCCGAGCTTTTCAAGGTCTATCTGACCGGATACGATTCCAACCCGTTGTACGGCAACACAGAGAAAAAGTTCCCCAAGGACAAGGATTTCTCCACCATCGAGCTTCTTATCACAAACGTAAACCGCATGAGCGATGAGGACTGGGCCGCCTGGGTGGAGAAGTACATCGATGTGGACGACTTTATCCGCTATATGGTGGTTCATAACTTCTTTGGAATCGAGGACACCGAGGTTCAGAACTTCTATATCTATAACTACGGCAAGCTGGTGTTCCTTCCCTGGGACAACGAGCTGGGGATGGATCTGGAATACGACTGCTTCCTGGGAAACAGCAAGCTTACCAGGCGGATTCTGGCTGTACCTTCAGTGATGGCTGCCTATACCCAGGCCATGAAGGATTTCGTGGCAGACACCGGCTTCCTGAACTCCCTTAAGAACAAAGTGAATGAATGGTATGACGAATCATACCTTGCTATAAAGAACGACCCGGTGTTCTATTATTCCATCGAGGATGCCCGCAAAAGCCGGGATCATATAATTGATTTCATTGACAACCGAGGAAACAGCGACGCCTATAGAAGGCATTTCCAATGACAGGAGATTGACATGAAGAGACTTTTTATTGCTTTGACACTGCTCGTACTTATCACCAGTACCCCATTCTGCAAACCCAAGGATTACTTCTCCCTGGATGCAGAGGTTCAGTTCAAGCTGGACGATTCCGACATCACAGGCGACAAATACTACGTTGATTTTCAGCTGGAAGGAGAACTGGAGGCAAAGCTGCGCTTCAACGACCGTCTTTCTGCCACCCTGGCCATCGAGATAGACCGCAAGGATGTGGATCCCGAGGAGGCTTCTGTATTCTACTGGATAGACGAGTTCCAGAGCATCAAGGGGGGACTTTTCGACAGCAGTCTGGTCATGAATGATTTCCTCAAGAAGAAAAGCGAGCTCTTCTTCTACGATTCTCCCGGTGTCAGATATATAAAGGATTCCGGTTTCACCAACATCGATACAGGAGTCGAGTATTCAAACCGCCATATTTTAAGCGACAATACCCAGCTGGATGCTGCATTCTTCTTCAACTCTGCCCAGAACGAGAGCCAGTTCTTTCTTACCGGCTACTACAACTTCACCGAAGGGCTGGACTTCATAGCCTTCACAATCTCCTATCTGCCTTATATTGTGCATAACGTGGCTTTCGGTGGCTTTTCTGATGAGTATAAATACAACAATTTCATCTTTGACCTTAAATACTACCATAACATAGACCGCATTGTATGGGCTGCCGAGGCCAATATCGGTACAAACCTGATTGACCCGGTGGGATATCTCCACTTCCCGGGGGAGGATGACAGCTGGTTTGCATCTGCCGACCTCTCTTTGGGATACAACTTCCCTCTGTCGAACTTTGTCTATACACCGGCCCTCCGCTGCGGTATCCTGTGTCCCGACATCAAGTACATGGACGAGAACCGGCGGCTTGAGCTTATGCTGGGCAACTGGTTCCACGGCAAATATGTGTTTGTACACCTGGATGGAGGTGTCCGGTTCGACACCTACAAGAGCGGCAGTCTGAAAACTAAAGTGAAACCTGTCTGGGGAATCAACGTTTGCATAAAGTCCTGAGGTTTCTTCCTTTCTGCCTTATTCTTGTTTCTATTCTCTCCTGCGGCGAATTCACCACCATGGATGAAGATGTGGATACGGGGGATTTGAGCGAGGTGCACATCTTTCTGTCCCAGGAAAAGATGGAACGGCTCTACAGTTCTGTAACCACAGATTCTTATACCACCTGTACATTGGATAAAGGTAAATGGCATGGAGAGGCAGATATAAAGGTACGTGGCCTTGCCACCAGGATGCTTCATAAAAAATCCTTTGCCCTTAAGATAAATGGGAAAAAGTATATGCTGGAGCGGGGGCAGGAGAACGGAGGGCTCTATAACCGTATTGCCATGCGGGCATATCAGCTGGCAGGGGTCAGTGCCTGTGATACCGAGTCGGTGGTTCTGTTCCTGAATGACGAATATTTGGGGTGCTATAATTTTATAACTTACTATGATTCCAACACTATGGATGGAGAACTGTATAAATGTTGGTTTTCATCCACCGGAGATATGGGAGCCAACCATCTTCTGTCATCTCGGTCTGAGAAAAAGTTCCCGAAGGACGGTAATATGTCCAACCTAGAGCGTCTGGTGTACGCCTGCTCATCTCTGTCTGCATCCGAATGGAATGAATTTGTAAATAAGAATGTGGATATAGAGAAGACAGCTTCATATCTGGCAGTCCATGATTTTCTTACTGTTATAGATACTAGCCGCACCAACTATTATATCCAGTATGACGGCAAGTATAGAATAATCCCATGGGATCACGAGCAGTGCATGATCAATAAGCGTTCTGATTATATCCTGTGTGGCGACAACCAACTGGTGAGGCAGCTTGCTGCAGTGCCTGAAGTAAAGGCTGCGTATAACAATAAAATGCAAAAATTGTTCGTGGGGGGGGGCACAGAATGCATTCTAGATCAGCTCCAGACCGAGGCCGCCACCATGTTTGACAGGCTGGCAACTGCTATGGAAAGCGACCCCGAATATGGCACCTCACGGCAGGATTTTATTAAGATAAAGGACTATGTACTTAACTATCTGGATAAAGCCGCCGGCCGTGCCACCGAGGCTGATGAACTGATACTTCACTGATATGAGAAATACTCTTATGCACCACATGATCCGAACTGCCCTTCTTTTCTTTGTTCTGGCTGCACTTGTCAGCTGCGGCGAGTTTGTGGGCTCAAAGGATGATGATGTCTCCATCGGCAAGGTGCAGAAGCTGGAGGTGTTCCTCTCGGACGACAATATGATGCGGTTTTACAGCTCTGTGTCCACCAATGAGTCTTTTCCCTGCTCTGTGATTTACGAGAAATGGAGAGGCGAGGGGAAGATCAAGGTGAGGGGTTACACCTCCCGTATGCACCCTAAAAAGTCATTCCAGCTTAAAGTTGATGGCCGTAAGTATGTGCTGGAGCGTGGTGATGAGCTGGCGGGAATAAGCAACCGTATTGCCATGAGGGCCTACCAGCTTGCAGGGCTTCCTGCCTGCGACACCGAGACTGTTGGCCTTTTCCTGAATGATGAGTATCTGGGCTGTTACAACCTTATCACCTACTATGATGAGGATATCCTGGGGGGCGAGCTCTATAAATCCTATTTTGAGGATTATGACCACATGGAGAAGAACCATCCCCTCCGTTCCCTGTCGGAAAAGAAGTTCCCCGATGATGACAACTTCTCCAACCTGGAGAATCTGCTTGCAGCAGTTACAACTCTTTCGGATGCAGAGTGGCAGGAATATGTGCTTAAGAATGTGGATGTAGAGAAGACTGCATCATACTTTGCAGTCCACGATTTCCTGATGGTCAAGGACACCTTCAGGACCAACCTTTACATTGCCTATAATAAAAAACTTTATCTTTTACCATGGGACAACGAGTCCTGTATGGGATATAATGAGAACAGCTATGAGATGGGGGGCGACAATCAGCTTACCCGGCGTCTGGTCTCGGTGCCGGAGGTAAAGGCCGCTTATAACCGCAGGATGAAGGAGCTTTTCATGGATGACGGCATCCTTTCTTCCCTTAAGGCTGATACAGAGAAGATGTTTGCCGAAGCAGACATAGCATTTAAGAATGACCCGAACTTCAAGGACGGGTATGATGATTTTTTGAAAACAAAGGAAAGGTTCCTGAAATACCTCTCTCCGGACGGGAGAGTCTCGAATCTGACCGATCCTGTTTTAAAGTAGGAGCGAATATGGAGAACATACCTATGGAAACATTGATTAAATGCCTTAAGGGACTTTGCCTTGCAGGCTTCCACAACTTCTGGCTTGCAGAGGTTTATAAGATTATGAACAAGTCCAAGAGGGACAACTTTGTGATGATGCAGTCCATGGTATTCATCTCCGTGATCCTGGCAGGTGCCATGATGGTGATCGGCAACAACCTGGCTGTGGCCTTCGGTCTTGTAGGAGCGGTATCCATAGTCCGGTTCAGGATGAATGTGGGCAGTATCCTGGATATGTCCTTCATCTTCCTTTCCATAGTGATCGGTATGGCCTGCGGCCTCGGCTTCTACTTCATAGCCACCATAATCGCTGTATTCACCGGTCTCCTTATGATATGCATCCATTTCTCAAGCTTCGGAAAAAAGTTCTTCCAGAACAGCGTGGAGCTGGAGATAACCATCTCCTTCCCCCGGTCTACACTTGAGAAAATGCCGGATAAAGATGAGGTGATGAGGGCTATAAGCGAGTCGGGCGACCAGGAGATGAACTTCCTTGAATACAAGAGCCGGTCGGATATGATCGAGGTGGTGTTCCGTGCCGTATGGCAGGATATCACCTATGTCCAGAAGCTGGAAAAAACACTTAAAGAGAAATTCCCCGGCGAGGCAATCTCCATCAAGGCTGTCCGGATTTAGGCTTTCTTACTAAGAAGATTCCCACCACATTGGTGACAGCCGACACCACATCCACCACCATCCCCACGTAGTTTACGATAGAGATATCGTAGACCAGCCACATCAGCTGCATTACAGCTATCAGAACCTTCAGAAGAACTACATTCTCGGTGTCCAGGAACCAGGTGAAAAGGCACATTGCCACCACCGGCATCCAGCCGTAGAACCCTTCTGTCCCGAAAGCGGCATAAATTCCCGCCTGTGCTGCTATAAATCCGATTTTCCACCTGAGCGTAAAATTCCAACGGATGCACACCAGGTTCCGGGCCATTGACACCATGTCGGCCAGGAAGCCCGAGAAGCCGCCCAGTATCAGCATTCCTGCCCCCATAAAGGCTTCCTGCAGGATCTGGGCTATGAGGATATTTCTTTTTGTCCTTATGATTCCCAGGAACACGAGGATCACGGCTCCCAGGAAGAAAACTCCGTTTCCTAAGACTATTCGCGCAGTCATTTCCCTTTAGAAGGTCTTCTTAAGGTAGTCCTTAAGAGCCTCGGCTGTGTTCTCCACAACCACAGAGTGCTTCTCCAGCTTCAAGAGCTTCTCCAGATTAGGCGGCAGGGCAGGGCGTGCACCGGTGGCCTCCTCCACAACCTCCAGGAACTTGCCCGGATGTGCGGTGGAAAGGGATATGATGGCTGTGTCCTTCGGCTGGTACTTTTCCTTGTACCGGCATGATGCCACATAGCCTACTGCTGTGTGCGGATCTATGAACTTCTTCTTTTCTGCATAGAAGTCCTTGATGGCCTTGATTGTGTCCTCGTTGGATACCCAGGCTCCCTTTATCATCTGGCCCATCTTCTTGTAATCATCATCGAAAATGTATCTTAAGCGCTCGAAGTTGCTTGGGTCCCCCACGTCCATGGCGTTGGAGTAGGTCTTGAAGCTCGGGTGGGGTTCGTACTTGCCCGACTCCAGGTACAGCGGCACCTCGTTGTTCAGGTTTGTGGCTGCGATGAATTCCTTCACTGGCATTCCCCAGCACCAGTCAAGCACTCCTGCTGTAAGGTTTCCGAAGTTTCCGCTGGGCACGCAGAATACGATGTTCTTGTATTTGGCCTTGAGTTGGTTGAAGCCGTACATGTAGTAGAAGGACTGCGGGAAAAGGCGTCCTAAGTTGATTGAGTTTGCTGATGTCAGGGGCAGATACTTCATGTCGGGGCTGGTGAACACCTGCTTTACCATCCGCTGGCAGTCGTCGAATGATCCCTTCACCTCGAGGGCCCGCACATTCTTGCCAAGAGTGGTGAGCTGCTTTTCCTGCAGAGGACTTACACGGCCGGAAGGATAGAGGATTACAACATCGATGTTCTTCTTGTCAAAGAAGGCCTGTGCAACTGCGCTTCCGGTGTCTCCTGATGTTGCTGTCAGAATGATGGCCTTGCGGTTATCGGACTGAAGGAATTCCTCCATGGATGCTGCCAGGAAGCAGGCTCCGAAGTCCTTGAATGCCGAGGACGGGCCGTGGAAAAGCTCTTCGATATAGATGTCGTTGCCGGTGTCCACAATCTCGGGCTTGAAGTAGTAGGCCCGGTTGATAATCCGCGCTGCAGTCTCTTTATCCATCTCGTCTTTCATGATGGCGGCGGTCAGCTCGATTGCAGACTCGTTGAATGGGGTGTCGGCAGTCATTCCTGCATAAAGCTTGGAAAGATCAGGTGTGGAATCGGGAACGAAAAGGCCGCCTTCCGGGGAAAGGCCCTGGAAAACAGCTTCCTTGAATGTTACAACTCTATTTTTGTCTCTTGTGCTTATGAATTTCATATCTTTATGATATATCAACTTTTATGTTTTTACTATACATTTTCTTGAAAGAACGTTAAAATTATGATGATGAACAAGATTCCGGAGATAAACAGAGCCAGAGGCTACTTTCTCTATACTGCCGATGGAAAGCGCTACCTTGATATGGCGCTGGAGGGCGGTCGCCTGATAATGGGGCACCGGCAGAAGGGGTATGGCCAGGCACTCAAGAACGCTATCGACAAGGGGATACTCCCCGGCTTTCCTTCTCCCTATACCTACCGGCTTAAGCAGGCTATAAAGGCGCTGTTTGGCCCCGATTGCAACGTCTACTTGTTCAAGAGCGAAGAACACG
>JAFZIU010000045.1 GCA_017554185.1 Spirochaetia bacterium | reverse complement strand
CGCTGGATTATCTCTATATCCTTGGGGTCGCCCTGGCCGGTGAGTATGTACTTGTCGATGGCGGCGTAGGTCACTCCCATCTCCTTCTCGTCGGTCTGTCCCTCGTAAAGCCCTGCAGATGGGGCCTTCTTTATAATATTCTCAGGTGCTCCCAGATATGCCAGGAACTCGTATATCTCGCCCACAGTAAGGTCGATTATAGGGTTGAAGTCGCAGCCGCCGTCGCCGTACTTGGTAAAGTAGCCCATGTAGGCCTCGGCCTTGTTTCCGGTGCCTGCCACCAGCTTGCCCTCGGCTGCTCCGATGGCGTACAGTGTGGTCATCCTTAACCTTGGTGCGATGTTGGAGATGGCGCTCTTTGTAAGCTCTGCCTTGCCCTCGATAGCCTTGATAAGGTCAAGCTTCACCGGGGTTATGTCCACAGTCCTGGTCTCGATGCCGAACTTTTTGGCCACATCCAGGCCGTCCTTCATGTCTTCCTCGAAGTTCCGCTTGGATTCGCAGGGCATGATTATGCCGGTGGTGTTGTCGCATGCCTTTTTGCACAGGATTCCCACCAGGGCGCTGTCCTTGCCGCCGCTGTTGCCGTAGATGATGCCCTTGGCACCGCTTTCCTTGAGCAGCTTCTGAATGAAAGCCACCCGGTTTTCCAGTTCAACCTTATAGTCTCTCATAGGTATCTCCATTTTTTTCCATTCTATCATTAAAATTGCTTTGACAAAAGTAGCATATTAGAGTAAAAAAAATATAGTGATTAAAACCAATGGAGGATGCGTCATGGAACAGGTGAATCAGGCTGTCAGAATGAACAATGTACACTATGCAATCAGGGGCCCTTTGCTGGACGCGGCGCAGAAGCTTGAGAAGGAAGGTCGCAAGATCTACAAGCTTAACATCGGCAACACCGGTGCCTTCAATTTCGACATAGACCCGCGGATCCAGGAATATGTGATCCAGAACTTCGCCAAAGCCGGCGGATACAGCGATTCAAGCGGTATTACCGAGGCACGTCTTGCCATAAAGGCATATCACGAGAAGCGGGGAATCAAGAATATAACTATTGATGATATCTACATCGGAAACGGCGTGAGCGAGCTGATTGCAGTTGTAATGCAGGCTCTTCTGAACCCGGGGGACGAGGTTCTGCTGCCTGCTCCGGATTATCCGCTGTGGACTGCATCGGTCAACCTGTGCGAAGGAAAGGCTGTCCACTATATCTGCGACGAGGAGTCGGACTGGAACCCTGATCTCAAGGATATGGAGAGCAAGATCACCTCTAGGACAAAGGCTATTGTGCTCATCAACCCCAACAACCCGACCGGAAGCGTCTACTCAAAGGAGATTATCCAGGGAGTTGTGAAGATTGCCCAGAAATACGGACTCATCATATTCTCGGACGAAATCTACGACCGGATCCTCTACGACGGCGACATACATTATTCACCGGCTGCAATGGCAGACGATATCCTGGTGTTCACATTCAACGGCCTTTCCAAGGTCCACAGGGCATGCGGAATAAGGGCAGGCTGGATGGTCATCTCCGGCAACAAGGAGCGGTACAGAGGCTATCTGGACGGTATCAAGACCCTTACCAGCATGCGGCTCTGCAGCAATGTGCCTGCACAGTATGCAATCAAGCCGGCCCTGGAGAAGGACGACTCCATCTTTGCCCTTACAGCAGAGGGTGGACGGCTCAGGGAGCAGAGGGATATAATCCACCAGATGCTCAACGATATTCCTGGCGTATCCTGCAAGAAGGCACGGGGATCCCTCTATGTATTCCCTAAATTCGATGTGGAGAAATTCAATATAAAGGACGACAACAGGTTTGTCCTTGACTTCCTGAATGAAAAGAACGTGCTCATGGTATCGGGAACCGGCTTCAACTGGCCGAAGCCTGACCACTGCCGTATCGTGCTCTTGCCTCCTAAGGATGACCTTGAGGAAGCTATGGTGCGGCTCAAGGACTTCCTGGCAACCTATAAGCAGGCCTGATCGGAGCATACTTTGGAAATTCTTGAGAAGACAGACACCCTTACACGTGTCAAGGTTGATGGCCGCGAGATAACTCTGGTGGGCACTGCACATGTGTCCCACGAGAGCGTGGAGCAGGTCAAGAGCGTGATTGCCTCCGAGATGCCGGAGCGGGTGTGTGTGGAGCTTGATGAGCGGCGCTTCAAGTCCCTGCGGGAGAAAAGCAGGTACGAGGACCTGGACATCTACAAGATCATAAAGACAGGGCAGGGGTTCTTCTTCCTTGCAAATCTGGCTATGTCTGCCTTTCAGAAGAAGATCGGTGCAAACCTGGATATAAAGCCTGGCGAGGACATGCGGCAGGCGGTTGAGACTGCCATAGAGAACAATATTCCATACACCCTGGCCGACAGGGATATTCAGGTGACTCTTAAGAGGGCCTGGAAGCTTTCAAGTGCAATGGAGAAGGCCAAGATGGCCAACGCTCTTATCGGGAGCATCGTGACCAAGGAGGAGGTCTCCGAGGAGGAGATCGAGGATCTCAAGAAGACCAATGCCCTGGACCAGATGATGCAGGAGATGGCCGAGTATCTTCCTTCTGCCAAAAGTGCGATTATTGACGAGCGGGACCTGTACCTGGCCTCTAAGATTTATGAGTGCAGGGAGAGCAAGGTGCTGGCTGTGCTGGGTGCCGGCCATGTGCCTGGAATACTGCGCCATTTCGAGGCTTTCGAGAAGGCTGGGAACGCCCCCGACCTTAATCCGATATCCAGTGTGCCGCCTAAGACAAAGGCTGCCAAGATTATTCCGTGGTGCGTGCCTGCTCTGTTTGCCGCCATTGTTATTGCCGGGTTCTTCCGGGCCGGCTGGGACAAGAGCTCTGACATGCTTTTAAGCTGGATTCTGGTGAACGGATGCCTTGCCGCACTGGGAGCGCTGCTGGCCCTGGCTCATCCTCTTACTATACTTATCTCCTTTGTGGGAGCCCCCATCACATCGCTTAACCCTACCATTGGTGTGGGAATGCTGGCCGGCATTGTGGAGGCTGTGCTCCGTAAGCCCCGGGTAAAGGATTTTGAGGATCTTTCTGACGATATAATGAGCTTCAAGGGCTTCTTCCGGAACCGGATAACCCATATCCTCATAGTGCTGCTGCTTTCCAGCGTTGGAAGTGCAATCGGTACTATTATTGTGTTCCCATATCTTCTGGCGCTCTTGAAGTAGCGCTGCCGAATACAGCCTTTATTCCTTCAGTTATGAACTTGACTCCCTGATACTTTATTCCAAGCACATTCTTGCCTTCTTTGATTCCTGCCGGTGCCACAAAGGTCTTGAAGCCAAATTCTTCTGCGCTCTTCTCACGCCCCTGGAGGTTGTTCACCTTGAGCACTTCGCCTGTAAGGGAGAGTTCGCCCGATGCGATTATTCCTGACGGAATAGGAATGCCGGTGCGGGCAGAGTAGAGGGTGAGGGCTATGGCCAGGTCTGTTCCCACGTCGCGGATCCGGATGCCTCCTGCCACATTCACGTAGATGTCGTGGTCCGAGAATTTGAGCCTGCAGTGCTTTTCAAGTATTGCAGCGATACGGGAGATGACTGATGTATCTATCTTGTCTGAGAAGATACGGGAAATGCCTGATTTTGCAGGGACGGTGAGGGCCTGGATTTCCACCAGGAATACGCGGGTTCCCTCGAATACCGGGGCTATGGAGACTCCCGGTGGCACCTCTTTTCCATCCCTTATATTCAGGAATACTGTCTCGGGGTTCTTTATCTGCACCAGCCCCTCATGCTTCATCTGGAAAAGGCCGAATTCGTCGATGGAGCCGAAGCGGTTCTTGGCGGCCCGCACTATCCGCAGGTCGGTGCCTGAGCTTTCAAAGTAGAGGACTGTGTCCACCATATGCTCTATAGTCTTCGGTCCTGCGATAAGGCCATCCTTGGTCACATGGGCTATCATCATCACGACCTTGTTGTACTGCTTCGCCCAGTCGGTGAGCATGCCGCAGCAGTATTTAAGCTGGTTGGGGGTGCCCGGTGTGTTGCCTATCTCGGCCGATGTCATGGTCTGGATAGAGTCCAGCACCACAAAGTCGTATTTGCCTTTCTCTAGGACTGAAAGGACGTTCTCAAGGCTGGTCTCGCACAGTATCTCCAAGGCTTTGCTCTTTATCAGAAGCCGGTCGGCCCGCTGCTTTATCTGCTCTGCCGACTCCTCGCCGGAGATGTAGAGCACCTTGTTGTTTTCTGCAATTTTAGAGGCGGTCTGGAGCATCAGGGTCGATTTTCCTATTCCCGGTTCGCCTCCGATCATTATGGAAGAACCCCTCATTATACCGCCGCCCAGGACACGGTCTATCTCCTCAAGGCCCGAGAAAATGCGGCTGTTGTCGCTTATGCCGCACTCTGCCAGGGTTACAGGGGCTATCCTGCTCTCCTTTGCCTTTGAGAGTTTGACAGGTTTCTTGCTCACCTTGCTTTCAGAGAAGCTGTTCCAGGTGCCGCATTCGGGGCAGCGCCCGGTCCACTTGGGTTCTTTGTGTCCGCAGTTGTCACAGATATAGACGGTCTTTTCTTCCATAGCATAATTATACAGGCATAGTTGCGACTTTTGTCAATCGGCGTTATAGTTAGAATATGGGATACAGGGGAATTCTTTTTGACCTGGACGGCACACTTCTGGATACTCTGGCCGATATCGGTTTTTATCTGAACCGCACTCTGGCACGCTACGGGTATCCGCTCTTTCCTGTGGACAAAGTGAACACAATTGTGGGATGGGGGCTCAAGAAAGTCCTGTACAAGGCTTTGCCGGCAGGAGTGGGAGATGATGATCCCTACCTTTCCAAGCTTACTGCCGAGCTGATTGCCGACTACAATTCTGACCCGGTGATCAAGACTGTCCCATACCCAGGGATTATTGATCTGCTGGATGAGCTTAAGGAGAAGGGAATTGTGCTGGGTATTTTCTCCAATAAGTCCCATCCGGTGACACTGCAGGTGGTGGATAAGACTATGGGGCTTTCCCGCTTTGCCGCAGTGCTGGGCTCCGATGCCGGCTTTCCTCGGAAGCCTGACCCTGCCGGAGCCAACGAGGTGATACGCCGGATGGGGCTGTCCAAGAAGGATGTGCTGTACATCGGAGACACCATAATGGATCACGAGACTGCTGTGGGCACCGGCCTTGATGATATTACCGTGACTTGGGGTTTCCGGTCACGGAAGCAGCTGGAAGAGCAGGGGATCACCCGGTTTGTGGAGACCCCCGATGAGATATTGAAATATTTTTAAGGAGCAGATATGGAAAAAAGCGAGATTATCAGACTGGCGAATGAATATATAGAGCGGGAGGATGACGAGGGCTTCAAGAACCAGGTGAAGAAGCTTCTGGCCGATGAGAATTTCACCGAGCTGGAGGACTGCTTCTACAAGAGCCTGGATTTCGGCACCGGCGGCATCCGGGGCGTGATCGGGGGCGGCTACAACCGGATGAACCCCTATATCATCAAGAAGGTGACCCAGGGGCTTGCAACCTATATCAACAACGCAGCCGCAGGGAAGCCGGTATCGGTGGTGCTGGCCCACGACTCAAGGCGCTGTTCCCGGCTTTTCGCCGAGACTGCAGCATCTGTGTTCTGCGGCAATGGTATAAAGACTTATTTGTTCACTTCCCTGCGGCCCACCCCGGAGCTTTCCTTTGCGGTGCGGCGCCTGGGCTGCATCTCCGGGGTGGTGGTTACAGCAAGCCACAACCCGGCCGAGTACAACGGCTACAAGGTGTACTGGGACGACGGCGGCCAGGTGGTGCCACCCCAGGATGCCGGCATAATTGCCGAAGTGAACAGCGTTAAATCCATAACTTCCATGCCGCTTGAGGAAGCTGCAAAGAAGGGGCTGTTCCAGCTTATAGACAAAGAGGTGGACGATGCCTTCCTGGATATGGTGCGGAGCTGTTCACTCCGGCCGGAGCTTATCAAGAAAGAGGGCAAGAACCTCAAAGTAGTCTATACACCGCTCCATGGCGCAGGCCGGGTGTGGGTGGAAAAGGCTCTTTCCAGCCTTGGCATAGAGGTTATCACTGTGCCTGAGCAGGCAGAGCCGGACGGCGAATTCCCTACAGTCAAGTTCCCGAACCCTGAGGAGGGTTCTGCCCTGAGCCTGGCCCTGGAGCTGGGCAAAAAAGTCAAGGCCAACCTGGTGGTGGGCACCGACCCCGATTCCGACCGCCTTGGCACTGCTGTTCCGGAAGGGGACGGTTTTAAGCTTATCACCGGAAACCAGCTGGGCTGCATGTTCATCTACTATGTTCTTTCCACCCTCAAGGAGCAGGGAAAGCTTACCCCGGACACCGCCATCATCAAGACAGTGGTCACCACCGAGCTCCAGCGCCTTATCGGCGAAAGCTTCGGAGTGCGTGTCTATGACGTGCTCACCGGCTTCAAGAATATTGCCTCCCTTATGAAGATTTTCGAGACCACAGGTGAGAAGTTCGTATACGGCGGCGAGGAGAGCTACGGCTATCTCTTCAGCACCCAGGTGCGGGACAAGGACGGAGTTGCAGCCGCAGTCATGGCCTGCGAGATGGCCCTGTACAACGCTTCCCGCGGCATGAGCCTGCTGGATTACATGAACGAGATCTACGAAAGATACGGCTACTTCCAGGAGTCTCCTTTCTCCTTTACATTCAAGGGTGAAAGCGGCGGAGAGAAGATAAAGAAGATTATGGAAGACCTGCGGGCCAACCAGCCTGAGAGCATCGGCGGCATCGCAGTTACATCATCCACAGACTTCAAGGATGGTGTGGTCAAGAAAGGTATCCATCTGCCGCCTTCCAATGTGCTCCAGTTCATACTTGCCGACGGCAGCTATGTTACAGCACGGCCATCTGGCACCGAGCCTAAGATCAAGTTCTATATCTCATGCTGCGAGAAGGCTGGTGTTCCGCTGGAAGAGGCTAAAAAGACAGTTGCTGCCAAGTGTCAGGCCATCAAGGAAGATCTTGAGAGAATACTGGGTGTCTGATTTCTGCTGCAGTAAGGGTGAGCTTGCCATCCTTTATGACAAGCTTGCCTGATCTGCCATCCATCTCTTTCCATTCGGGCGAGTGGTAGACTACATCACAATTGAATTTTTTCTTATCCCCGGCGGTGTAGGCTTTAATCTTTTTAAGAGGATATTTCATCTCCACCAGTAGCGGTTTCCCGTCATCGATATTAATCAGGAAACCCGGGAAATAGGGGATATCTCTGCATGTCTTGAGAGGGATGCCTGCCTCGTCCAGGTAGTCCTGCAGCGTGTCGCCAGGCAGCTGCTGACCAGCTTCCAGCGCCTTGATCCGCTCCTCTAAAAGCTCAATAAGGTGGGTGTAGATTATCTTGTGATTCTTCTCAAGCTGTGTGTAAAGCTCTTTGTTTGCCTGCACAATCTGGTCGCCGAAAGAGGTCACAGTCTTTATCTTCGGGTAGTTCACATGGTTCAGCAGAGTGACTGCTGTAAAGAGGTCGAAGGACTGGTAATAGAGGCTTGCAGAGATGGCAGAGCGGTGGAATGAAGTGCTCAGCTTACGGCCCTGTTTGACCAGCTTAAGGTACTCCTTGTTGCGTTCAAGGTCTGATTTCATCGCATCATCCATGTAATAGCCCAGGATGGGGGAGTCATAGAGGTAGGTGAACTTGAAGGTGTCGGGATTGGCCTCCCCGGTGGCCGAGAGAAGCAGCCTTACATCGCCGTATGGGGTGTCTGGCATTGTTATGCAGATTATGTCTTTTGTAGCCTCGGCACGGCAGGCAAACAGTTCCAGGTTCTTATCTTTGAACAAAGTCTCTATGATATCTCTGAACTCCGGAGACAGGTTCTGCTTCTCAAGATCCTCGAGAGAGAAGGTGACGAAGAAAAGCTTGGGAGTGCCGTCCATGCCTGGATCCAGCCTGTACATGTAGGACCAGATCTCCACGGGATACATCTTTATTTCTGCAGTCTCGCTGCCAAGTGTGAACTTAAGGGTGCAGTCCCCGTCGCTCATCATGAAGTCTGGTATGGAGAGTGTCATCTCTTTCCCATCCGGCATCTTTACGCTTCCATTATAGGCTATCTCCTGCTTAGACCTCCGCAGCGTTGCAGGATCAATGGTGGTATCCAGGAAGCTCTCTTCTACAAAGTGCATCTCCACTTCTCTGAACTGCCATTCGGTATCCTTCAGATTTTTATAGTAGAAACCGGTCTTCCCCTCTGATGAAAGCCCGCCCACGCGGAGTTCACGGGCCTCGTTTCCACGGCCGGTCTGGAATATGGTTATGTGCCTGGTTATCCTGGCCTGCCCGGAAAGTGGTATTGCAGGCTGCTTTGCCCACTCCTCGTTGGGCAGCCCCCATTCGGTGAAGTTTGTAATATACTGGGTGCCGTCGTAGGGCTGTTTTTCATTCTTATAAGTATAGAGAAAGAACATGGGGTCGCCACCCATGGTGTCAAAGTCGATCAGCCGTGTGTACATTTCTCCTGCATCATTTATCACAAAAAGGGTGGAGGCGCTGGCGCTGATGTTACGGGCTATGAAAGCACCCCGCTCCGGAAGCGGCATGCTGCGGCTGAGGTCGGCAGGTAATCCTGAGTCGGTGAACCTTATTGTGTCCCCGGCGTCGTTCATCATGTAGTAGGTCTCGATTCCCATGGAGCCGTAGTGGTGTTGGTTTCCGAAGATGTCTTCATACCAGAGCACTTCGGAGCGGCGGGTGCCTGCTGTCCAGGCCCGGGAATTGCCTGTAGTACGGTTTAGGGCCAGCTGTCCCTTGGTGGGGAATCCCATCACATGATACCAGGTTATGTGCCGCCGTATGGTGGTCCGTTCAAAGTAGTATTCGTAGACTTTGCCATCCTGGTCCATGGCCAGTATGCTGTCTACATCCCCGGCCAGTGCAATCACCCGCTTAGGTGTCTTGAACTTTCCTATCTTGCTGTAGGGGAGTCCTGTCTCCAGCGGTTCCCATTCGGCCGGCCCCTTGGCTCCGGTGCGGCTTTTGTAGAATATTCTTCCACCTTCAAGGCTGAACTGGTAGTCCTTGTTGAAGGTCTGGGTTGCGGTCTTCAGGTATATGGTGTCTGGAAGCTGTCCGTTCACATTGTTTATGCTCTCGGTGTCGGCCATGTGTATTTCTTCGGCCCCGGCCATTGCCTTTGCTTTTTCTTCATAGTTATCTATCTTGGAAAGCGCTACGCACGAGCAGAGAAGAGATGTGGCTATGAGAAGCGGGAGAACCCGGCACATTCTTAGCATGGTTTTAATATAGTCAAAATATAAAAATAAGTCTATGATAGGAATATGCCGTATGTCGCACTTGATTTCGAGACAGCCAACTGCTCCAAAGCCAGCCCCTGTGCACTGGGTATGGTGCGCTTTGATGGGAACGAGATTCTGGAGGAGTTCTACACCCTGATAGCCCCGCCCGAGATGCGCTTTGATCCTTTTAATATCGCGATTCACGGCATCCACCCGGAGGATGTGAAAGACTCTCCCACCTTTGCCGACATCTGGCCCGATGTCCTTGCATTTATAGGTGATGATATCGTGATGGCCCACAACGCAGGCTTCGACCTGGGAGTGCTTAAGGGAACTCTGTTCAAATACGGCATAGAGCTGCCGAAACTGCGGTACTACTGCACCTGGAAGCTCTCTAAAAGGCTTTATCCCGAGCTGCCTCACCGCTCTCTGGATGCCCTGGCAGAGCGTATCCACTTCCCGTTCAAGCACCACAATGCCCTTGAGGATGCCAAGGCCTGTGCCGCAATCTTTCACCGCATGGAGGAGGAGCTTGCCCCGGCAACCATCGATACAGTGATGAAACCCTGCCATTTCCGCCTCCAATGTTTCCACTTTAAGTAATTTATATTGCTGATTTAATAACTATAAGTAATTTTATTTTCTATCTTTTCTATTGAAAAAATGCCCCTGCCTGTTATACAATAAAAGAAAATCACGGAGGGGAAATTAATGAAAGATTTCAAGGGCGAACCTATCAGGGACGCTAAGCTCTTGGGCACTGGAAGTATGTTGCTCATGGGTCTTCAGCACATGGTTGCTATGTTTGGTGCCACAGTTCTGGTGCCGATTCTTGTAGGCGGTTTTTTCAAAGATGCTACCGGTGAGCCTATCACCCAGGGTATGACTGTTGCAGTCACTCTGTTCTGTGCCGGTTTCGGAACTCTTGTTTTCCATGTTTGCTCAAAGCTGAAGGTTCCTGCTTTCCTGGGTTCCTCCTTCGCTTTCCTGGGCGGCTTCTATACAGTTGCCAACCTTAACTCCGGCATCTATGCCAATCTTGGTGCCAACGAGAAAGCTGCCTACGCCTGCGGCGGTGTAGTTATAGCCGGTCTTGCATACTTTATCCTGGCCCTTATCATCAAGGTTGTGGGAATGAAGAAAGTTATGCGGTTCCTGCCTCCTGTAGTAACCGGTCCTATCATAATCTGTATCGGACTCTCCCTGGCTGGTTCTGCTATCGGCAACGCCTCCACCAACTGGTTCCTGGCTATCGTAGCTCTGGCTACCATCGTAGTATTCAACGTATGGGGCAAGGGACTTTTCCGCATCATCCCAATCCTTATGGGTATTGCAGTTTCCTATGTTATAGCTCTGATTATGCACATGGCAGGAATGACAAACCCGGACGGCTCTGCAATCTTCAACTTTGCTGCTATCGGCGAATCCTCTTGGGTCGGAATTCCGGCTTTCAAGTTCTGTAAGTTCGACATCACAGCAGTTCTGGTTATGGCTCCTATCGCCATCGCTTCCATGATGGAGCATATCGGCGACATGTCTGCTATCTCCGCCACCACAGGCACCAACTTCCTGGCAGATCCTGGTCTGCACCGCACTCTTATGGGCGACGGTCTTGCAACAGCACTGGCAGGCCTCGTCGGCGGTCCTTCCAACACCACATACGGCGAGAACACCGGTGTTCTGGAGCTTTCCAGAGTATTCGACCCTAAGGTTGTACGGCTGGCTGCATTCTATGCAATCATCCTCTCCTTCATCCCTAAGTTCTCTGCCATCATCTCCACTATGCCAACTGCAATCATCGGCGGTATCTCCTTCATGCTCTACGGTATGATCTCTGCCATCGGTGTACGTAACATTGTTGAGAACAGGGTAGACCTGACAAAGTCCAGAAACCTGATCATCGCAGGTGTGATCTTTGTATGCGGCCTGGGATTCTCCAGCGGTCTTACTTTCAAGATCGGAAGCACATCAATCACACTTACAGCACTTGCTATTGCTGCTATCGCAGGAATTATCCTGAACGCAGTTCTTCCTGGAAACGACTATGAGTTCGGAAAGAACGCAGCAGGTGACAAGAGCCGCGGTATCTTCCTTTCTTGATGGAGAACGATATGTACTACAACAACGAGAAGAACATCATTGTTTTCACACATCCTCTTATCCAGCATAAGATTTCCATGCTGCGTGACAAGCACACCGGAACCAACGAATTCCGCAAGCTGGTTGAGGAGATTGCAATGCTTGAGGGCTACGAGGCTCTTTCCGACCTGCCTCTGAAGGATGTGGAGATTGAGACTCCGATAGAGAAGTGCAAGAGTCCGTTCATCGCAGGCCGGAAGCTGGCTGTTGTGCCTGTTCTCCGTGCAGGTCTGGGCATGGTGCCTGGTATCCTGGCCCTGACACCGACCGCCAAGGTAGGCCACATCGGCCTTTACCGGGACGAGGTTACCCACAAGCCTGTGGAGTACTACTGCAAGCTGCCTAACCCGATCTCTGAGCGCACCATCTTTGTCCTTGACCCGATGCTGGCCACCGGCGGTTCTGCTGCCGATGCCATCACCCAGATCAAGGCCCATGGCGGCGTAAAGATCAAGTTCTTGTGCATTATTGCGGCACCGGAAGGTATAAAAAAGCTCCACGAGTCACATCCTGATGTTCAGATTTACATCGGCCATGTGGACCGGGAGCTTAATTCTGCCGCCTACATCTGCCCAGGTCTGGGTGATGCTGGCGACCGTATCTTCGGTACTAAGTAAGTTAAGCCTCTTCGAGGCGTTCGGTTTTTTTCCTTTCTAGACGGTTGAGTATCTTCTTCCTCAGTCTTATGGACTGGGGAGTGATCTCAACCAGTTCATCATCCCTGATTGTATTTATAGCTCTCTCGATAGTCATGGGCAGCACCGGTGTCAGGATTACATTTGTGTCCTTGCCTGAAGCCCGCATATTGGAAAGCTGCTTGGTCTTGGTAGGGTTAAGGTACAGGTCGAAGTCCCGGTTGTGTTCGCCCACCACCATGCCCTCGTAAACCGGGTCACCCGGCACTATGAACATCTTGCCCCGTGGTTCCAGGTTGAATATGCCGTATGCCACAGCCTCGCCGCTCCGGTCTGCCACCAGGGAACCGGTAAGCCGGGTGGGGATGTCGCCCTTGTATTCGCCGTAGCCGGTGAAGTAGGCATTCATTATGCCGGTTCCCTTGGTGTCGGTAAGGAACTTGTCGCGATAGCCGATAAGGGCCCGTGACGGGATATCGAACTCCATTATTATGTGGTCACCGGTTGAGTTGGCGTAGTTAGAGAGGATACCTTTCCTCATCATAAGGGTTTCGGAAATGATTCCGGCATAGTCCTTGTGGACGCTTATAACCACATGCTCCATAGGCTCTGTCTTGTTGCCGTTTTCATCTGTCTTGAAGATTACCTTGGCCCGGCCTACGCAGAATTCGTAGCCCTCCCGGCGTAAGGTCTCGATAAGTATGGCCATCTGGAACTCGCCTCGGCCCTTTACAATGTAGCCCCCCTCGCTGTCGGTGGCCTCCACCACCTGGAGGGCAACGTTGCGCAGTGTCTCTTTCTTAAGCCGTTCGAATATCTTGCTTCCCTGCACATACTTGCCTTCGCGGCCGGCGAGGGGGGAGGTGTTGGCCAGGAACCGCATAGAGACGGTGGGCTCGTCCACCTCAATCCTGGGCAGGGCCTCCGGCTCCAGGGCCGAGCAGATTGTGTCGCCGATGAACACGTTGCTTACGCCGGAAAGGATGGCAATATCCCCGGCTGGCACCGATTCCACAGTCTCAAGCGAAGTGCCGTTGTACACCTGTATCTGGGACACCTTGAAGGGCTTCGGTACACCGTCTTTTCCGATTATTGCCAGCCGGTCGTTTATAGATGCCTTGCCACTCTTTATCTTGCCTATTGCCATCCGGCCAAGGTAGTCGGAGTAGTCCAGGTCTGCAACCAGCATCTGGAAAGGCTTCTCTATGTCGCATTCCGGTGCCGGTATATGCTTGATTATGGTTTCCATAAGAGGTGCGATGTTCTTGGAATCGTCCTCCAGGTTGTATTTTACTATTCCTTTGCGGCCGTTGGACCAGAGCACCGGGGCATCCAGGTACCTGTCATCGGCCCCCAGATCCAGGAGAAGCTCAAGAACCTCGTTGTACACTTCCTCGGGGCGGGCATCCTCCCGGTCTATTTTGTTAATAAGAATGATAAGCTCAAGGTTCAGGGCCAGCGCCTTCTGAAGCACAAACCTGGTCTGCGGCAGGGGTCCCTCGGCTGCATCCACCAGGAGCACTACACCGTCCACCATGGAGAGTGCCCGCTCCACCTCGCCGCCGAAATCGGCATGTCCCGGGGTGTCCAGGATGTTTATCTTTATTCCGTTCCACTGCACCTCGCAGTTCTTGGCCGATATTGTTATTCCCCGTTCCCGCTCGATGGCGCCTGAGTCCATGACACGGTCTCCCATCTTGTCCAGGTTCTTGAATGTGCCGCTCTGCCTGAACATGGCATCCACCAGTGTGGTCTTGCCGTGGTCGACGTGGGCTATTATCGCTATATTTCTGATGTTCTCTACTGACATGTCTGTTTCCCGATAGAAAAAGATATATCATACTGATGATTAAAACAAGAAGATTTCCGTATATTTTATTTACTAAATAGCTATATTATGAAATAATAACTTCAAAATGATAGTCAGATACTACAAGAACTCCAGAGGCAAAGCTGTAAAGCTGGCCGAGTTCTACGAGAAGCACGAGCATCATATACGCAAAGAGGATATTGACCACAACGCCCTCTATATCTGCGACCGCTTGAGGAACGCAGGATACGAGGCATATATTGTGGGCGGTGCTGTCCGCGACATGATAATAGGCCTCAAGCCCAAGGATTTCGATATTGTCACCGATGCATATCCCCGCCAGATAAAGAAGCTTTTCCGCAACGCCAGGATAATAGGGCGCCGCTTTCTGCTGGTTCATGTGCTCATGGGCGGCACTATCTACGAGATCTCCACATTCAGGGCAGCCAACTCTGTCACCGGCGACAACAACTGTTTCGGCACCATGAAGGAGGATGTATGGCGGCGGGATTTCTCCATCAATGCCCTCTATTATTCTCCGAAGACAGAGCAGGTTATCGATTTTATAGGCGGCTTCAGGGATCTTCTTAAGCGCATAGTACGGCCTATCATTCCGCTGCGCATCATATTCCAGGAGGATCCTGTGCGGCTTATAAGGGCAGTCAAGTTCTCTGTTATGATCGGAGGCGATATCCCGCTGCTCCTGAAGCTTTTCATAATATTCAACGCCCACAGGATTGTGACAGTGTCCAGCTCACGCCTTACCGAAGAGCTTTTCAAGATAATGAAGATGGACAACACCACCGAGGTTTTCCGCAAGCTGGCACGGCTTAACATCCTGCGCTATATCCTTCCGGGTGTGTACGAGATCCAGAAAAAGAGCCTGTTCTACGACACCATGGAGAAGTTTGACCAGGCAAAAGAGGAACATAAGCTTGACCTTTCCAAGTCCAGCACCCTGCTTGAGCCCCTTATAACCGACTATCTTGAGGCAGTGGTCTTCTATGATGATGTGGCAAACCAGACTATAGGCGAGGTTATGGATCAGCTCAAGACCTTCCTGCGGCCTGTGGTGCCGCCCAATGTGGCACTGCTTGAGGCTATAAGGAACGTGATGTCCAAGAACGGTTTCAAACTCCGCTACCGGCGCAATCAGGGCGAAAAGCCTGCCCAGGAAGGGGAGGAAGGCGACAGACCGAAGCGGCGGCGCAGGCACAGACCTAAAAAAAAGGCTGACACCCAGACAGGTCAGACCGACGCAGGTAAGCCTGTCAGTCCTCAGTCAGATTCTCAATCTCAAGGTTGACTTCTTTAACCTGAATACCTGTAAAACGTGTAAGATGCTGCGAAACGTAGTGCTGCAGCTCGTGGAATTTTCCGGAAAGCTGCGTCTTATATGATGCCATGAGGAAAAGTTTGATGCTGTAGGCTCCCGAAGATTCAGAGTGGATTTTAATCTTCTTGATTTTGATAGTGGAGTCGAACTCGTCGACACAGTGCATGACCAGCTGGATAAGAGCAGCCTTTGAGATGGAGACATGTCCGGGATGTTCCCCGGGGGCAAATGTAGGATGGACCACAGAGTTCTCTATCTTTTTCTTTCTCTTGAAAAGGCCTTTCCCTTTCTCGATAGTGCTGTTTATATACCCCGAGATTATGTCGCCATAGTCCTTTTCTACTTCCACTTCGGGGACAGGGATGATATGCTTGCCGGTAGCCCGTTCCTTAAGAGCCTGGTTTATCTCGTCCTCGGTGACTATATCCTCTATCTTGATTACCTTGCTGGGTTTAGGCAGATGGAGCCTGGTGGCAATTTTCTGCACCATAGCTTCTGATGTACCGATAAGGAGAATCTTGGTGAACTCCTCCTCCTTAAGCTTGTTGCGCACCTCGGTCCTGTGTTCTACGGTGTCGAACAGGGCTGTCTTTATGGCTGTCAGATACACTTTCTCGTTTTTTGCCGACTTGCCTGCAAGGATGACATCTCCCTTGATCAGAAGGCCGTCGTCTATGATCAGGTCTATACCGTGCTTTTCCGCAATAAGCCGGGCCCGGTAGCTTTTTCCGGTGCCGCTGCGGCCGACAAGGGCATAGACTTTGATTCCGAACAGTTTTCTGATGCAATAAGGTATCTGCATATTTTTATTATACTTTATTTTCCCCCGCAAAGGAAGAGATAATCTGCATGGCTGCCGATTTTACCTCTTCTTCGGAACACCCCATGAGGGCGGCCACAGCGGCTGTGAACTCTTCTCCAGGGGCCCCGGTTATAGTCCTGTCCCCAGTTACTATGCAACTGGAGTGCAGATAGTAGCCGGCCTCGTTATGGCTTCCGTGATACTTTGCATCTCCTGTAAGAGGATGGCGGTGGAAGCTGGCCTGGCACCTTATCTGGTGGGTGCGTCCTGTCCTTATCTCCACCTGTGCCAGGGTCTTGCCATCTGATATCAAGAAAGGTGTGGCTATAGTTATGGCCAGGTCTCCCTTGCTGTTCTTTGCAACATGTGATGTATTGGTCTTCTCGTCCCTGGTAAGGTAATCTTCCCAGTGTTCCTGCTCTGTCAGCCTGCCGTCCAGAAGGGCTATGTAGCACTTTCTTGTCTCCCGGTTCTGCAGGGCATTGGAGAACTCCCTTGCCCCCTCGGCACTCTTTCCGAATGCAATTATTCCCGATGTGTTACGGTCAAGCCTGTGGAGCGGTCCAGGGGAGAAAGAGATGGAATCAGCTGTCTCGCCATCCAGGTATTCCCTCACCAGCTGGTCAAGGGGGGTGAACCTTTTTGATGAGCCGTCGGAATGAACCAGTTCTCCCTTCTTCTTGTTGATCACCAGTATGCCTTCATCTTCGAATACAATGCGCTTCCTAAAGGCTTCTCTGTTTATGGAATGGGCCGGTCTCCTGGGCTCTGCCTGCTGGACAAACTCCATAAGGATCTGTGCCACATCCACTGTGTCACCGGCTGATACCTTTGCATCCTCCTTGGTCCTCCTGCCGTTTATGCGCAGAAAACCGCTCCGGATCTCCTTATAAATGCGGCTTAAAGGCATCTTGCCCAGCACTATGCGGAAAATCTTGTCGGCCCGCTTGCCGTCGTCATCTTTCTGTACAGTAGCAGCAGTTATAAAATTCATAGCACCTCTAGATAGCCATTGCCAGCGAAATCACCAGCGGCATGGTGAAAAGCGACAGCAGCGTGGATAACGATACCAGAGTCACTGCAAGCTTGGTGTCCCGGTCAAAGAGGACAGAGAACATTACAGTGTTGGCTGCCGACGGTGCCGAGGCCGAGATGACTATAGATGTCAAAAGGAGCCCGCGGATTCCCATCAGATAGAACATAAAGAGCACCAGAAGGGGAGATGCAAGAAGCTTGACAGTTGTAGTGATGATCAGATTCTTATCTTCAAGCACCTTGAGCGATGTAATCTGGGAAAGATAATAGCCTACAACCACCATCGGCAGCGGTGTGTTCAGTGCAGCAAAGCTTTTTATAGGCACCAGGAAAAGATGGGGGATCTGGAATGATGTGATAAAGATGATAAAACCAGCAGTCACTCCCAGTATCCCAGGGTTGAACAGCAGCTTCCGGACCTCCACCTTCTGTCCCTGGCTTCCCATAAGTATGAAGCCGTAAGTCCAGGTGAACACATTGAATATGGCAATGAAGATTGCGCCGTAGAAGACGCCGTCGCTGCCCAGTATAGCGTGCTGCAGGGGAAGCCCCATAAAACCGCAGTTGCTGAAAATAGTGGCAAACTGGTACACAACCCGCCGGTTCTGTTCCTTATCGCGTATCAGAGCCCTTGAAAGGATGATGTTTAGAAGATGCGCTCCCACAGCGGCGGCGCAGACTATGCCGATCTTATGCAGCATGGAGCTGTCGAAGGGGCGGTGGAAGGACTCAACTACAATACATGGAGTTACAACATAGATGATGAACTTGGACAGCTCTTTTATTGTGGAAGGGGAGAGTATGCCTCGCCTTGAGCAGACATATCCTACCGCTATCATGATGAACAGTATCACTATCTGCTGGAATACAGTTGAAAAAGACTGCAGCATGTTATACCCCCTTTACCAGTACCGAAATCACGTCAAACAGGGCATGGACTATGGCATTAACATGAATGCTCCGGTACTTTGAATAGATCCACTGGAAGCCAAGTCCTATGAAGAAGATGACTATGACAGCCAGATATCCCTGATACAGGTGTCCAAGTGCAAAGAAGACAGCACTTATAAATATGGCAGCTTTTTTCCCCAGCACCTGTCCTATAGTATCCACCATATAGAATCTGAAGAAAAACTCCTCGCTGTAGCCCACAGCCAGCATCATCAGGGCCAGCAGCCATACAGGAGCCTCCAGTTTCACTGACAGGGTGTCCTGCACATCTTCAACTCCTGATATGAAAGAGATGATAATGCAGCTGGCCAGATAGATAAGGGCTATGAAAAACAGGCTGAGGATGATATGTAACAGACTTTTTGCCTTGAAGGAGAAAAGCCCGGTGCCGTCCAGGGAAAGTCCGTTCAGCTTGACTGCTGCAAAAATGATTATGCCCAGCTGCAGCACCGCTATACCCATTGCCTTGAGAGCACCCGTTGTGTGGATAGTAAGTTCTGTGATCCTGGTATGGCCGAAGGGCTGGAACAGCACTGCATAAAGCACCAGGGGAAGCAGGGTGCTGAACAGGATATTTACTGCCTTTTTTTTATCCATGGTTAAATATCATATTTCCGGTGGGAGAGCATAAGCTTCTCGGCACCATCCAGTTTAGGCAGCACGTTCTCGCTCTTGGTGCGGAACTTCTCCATGCGGCGCACAACCTTATCCAGCATACGGATAGCCATAACAATATATCTGCCCTTGTTGAGCATGACGCAGGAAGATCGCTCGGACAGCGCCGCATCGGTGATCTCGGCCCGGGTCGGCACACCGTCCTTGGCCAGGGTCTCAAGCACCTGGGTGGCCCAGACAAGGGGCAGATGGGCGGCGGCGGTTATGCGGATAATCTCCTCCTGGATGGTGGCAAAGTTCTTCCAGCCGGTCTCAATAGCCAGGTCGCCCCGGGCCAGCATTATACCGGCAGGGTAGATCTGCATGGCCGAAAGTATTATGCCGGGCAGATGCTCAAAGGCCTGCTCTGTTTCTATCTTTATGATTATTCCGGTCCTGAGCCCCAGCTTCTTTATGTCGCTTATCATCATATCAAGCTCTGCCGGATTGTTTACGAACGAAAGGTTGAGGGCCTGGATCTTCCACTTTTTCTGATTCCTGGCAATTATGGACAGATGCTCCTTGTCCTTTGGTGTGAAGCCATGGCAGTTAAGCTTGGTGTCGGGGAAGTTTAGTCCCTTGTCCCCCTTTATCTTGCTGCCGGCCGACTTGGCATTGGTTATCCTCACCTCTATGGCATCGGGGCTGACCTTCTCTATGTTGCCCTCCACCTTGCCGTCGTCGTAGTAGATACGGTTTCCCGGCTTGGCGCACTGGAACACATTCTCCAGGGTACAGCCTATGTGGGCGCTCTTGTCCTCTTTTCTTCCCTCGCCGGGAACCAGAGCCCGGGTCAGCACCAGGGTGTCTCCCTCTTTGACCACAATAGGGTCGCCGGCAAGG
Organism: Spirochaetia bacterium; assembly: GCA_017554185.1. Classification (GTDB taxonomy): domain Bacteria; phylum Spirochaetota; class Spirochaetia; order CADAEX01; family CADAEX01; genus CADAEX01. Next base: position 8,102 of record JAFZIU010000045.1, on the reverse strand, counting down.
TTTCCGGTGCGGATCTTAGGCCCTGCTATATCCATGACAATGGTGCATTCCTTTTCCATGGACTTTGAGGCGCTGTGAATGTTCTCTATTATGGCTTCCCATATTTCAGGGGTGTCGTGGGCACAGTTTATCCGGGCGCAGTCCATTCCTGCATCCAGCATGGATTCTATTATCTTTATGTCGGTTGCAGCCTGGGTAGGCATGGTCACCATGATTCGGGTTCCCCGCTTCTCGGGCTTGGTGCCGAAGAGGGCATCGCAGTTTGACTCCAGCAGCTTCTGGCTCTTCCGGGCAGTTATGTACTCCTCGTCCTCGTATTTAGGGCTCTTGCCCAGCACCATGTCGGCTATTCCTTTAACCGAAATCAGAGTCTGCCGCACATGGGAGCTTATGTCGGAAAGGTCCGAGAAGCCCAGCTTCTGCATCTTCTTCTGAAGTTTGTCTATGTCAAAGCTGCGGAATGCCAGGTAGTCCAGCAGGTTTACGGCGCTGGCCTTGTATTCAGGCTCGATATTCTTAAGCCGTGCCTTGTATTTTTTCTCTGTCTTGAAGGCGCTCTTAAGCACCTCATCCAGCTTTGTGTCTATGAATGCGACTTTATCTAAGAAAGAAGTGTTCTCTTTTTCCATATTAAGTGAACTTGACTATGTTTATTTCCTTGCGCAGGTCGGTCTGCTGGGCAATCACTGTGCTTATGAAGCCCATCACTGTTATGTCCACCAGGACGCTGAAGCTGATCAGAAGCCCAGCCACCGGCTGGATTATAAGGTAGCCGTTCTCTATGCCGTGGCCATATCCGCTGCAGAGCATTGTTATAGATATTGCTGTGCCCATTCCCGGGACAGCTCCAAGTATGAACGAAAGCAGGAATGTATGGAGCATGATCAGGAAGAAATCCTGCCAGATTATTTCAATTCCGGTATAAGATTTTATGATTATTATGATGGATGCAGCCGATACCATGGCGGTGCCGCCCCTGCTGAATACAGTAAGGAACGCTATCACCGGAGCTCCCACCTTGCGCTTTGCACCGATATTCTCGAAAGAGCTCTTTATAAGTGTGGTGGCGCCGAAGTATACATCGCCTGAGAAGAATGCGGCCATTGCAGGGGCTAAAAGACCATACAGCGACTGGAAAGGCTTTCCTCTGCGGCAGCAGAGTATCATTACAGCGGGGATAAGGATGAATATTACAAACAATGTGGCACATCCCACAGTTATAAGCAGATATTTATACAGCTCCAGCTGCGGGTTTGCAATCAGGGATGCGGTCATGGTGGCAGAAAGGAATACGATTCCCAGTGCCATGAACTCTATGATCAGGCTGTTTATATCAAAGAAAATCCTTGCAATGGAGTCGAATATCAGGATAACCGGACGGGTATGAAGATTGGAAGGATCCATGTTTATACCGATCAGGATGGCCAGCACCAGCATAGGCATGAGATAGTTGCCTGTGGCAGTGAAAATTGCAAAGAAGTTATCCGGGAATATCATTGCAATGTGCTGTGCCAGGGTGGGGAGGCTTAAGTTTACAGCTCCTTCGGAGATGATAGGGATGCGTCCCTGGAAAACCAGAAGTGCGGCTCCTCCGCCGACCAGGGTCAAGATCAAGGAAGAAAGGGCAGTGAACAGCACAACCTTGATAAATACCTTGAACAGAAGATGCTCGGTCATCAGCTTCGAGACAGAGAATGCCACAGCAAACAGGATCAGGGGGAAGAATGTGTACTTTCCGATGCCCAGGATTATTCTGGTGCCGGTCTCGCTTACTGCAGGATCTGCAAAGAAGCTGGTGAAAGTATTGCCCAGGACAACTCCGGCTATGGCTCCGATAAGGTATTTAATCCAAATCTTCATGATATAAAAAGATATATTATAATATTTAGGTAGTCAAGGTACAGAAAAGTCTTGAACAATTGTTTTTAATTGTGTTTAATGATTTCAGTATTCCGTAAAAGGAGAGAAAGATGATTGTTTGCAAATTCGGTGGAAGCTCTGTGGCCGATGCGGTGCAGATCTCCAAGACACAAGCTATTGTTAAGGCCAATCCCGACAGACGGATTGTAGTTGTTTCGGCCCCTGGAAAGAGGGATAAAGAGGATGATAAGATAACAGACCTCCTTTATAAATGCCACAACCTTGCAAGCAACGATAAAGATATCACTGAAGTCTGGGACAAGATTCGGAACCGGTACCTCCAGATTGCCGCTGTCCTTGATATCACCTCTGACCTTAAGGAGGAGCTTGTCTCAATCAAGTCACACATGATAGACAAGTGCAGCCCGGACTATGCCGCAAGCCGTGGCGAATACCTGAATGCCAAGCTTATTTCCCTCTACTTCGGCTTTGAATTCCTGGACAGCGCCAAGGTTATCCGCATAGGGGAGCATGGCGAGATCCTGCCGGAGACCTACGACCTTATCAAGGCCAATGTTGATCCTTCTAAAAAGTATGTGGTTCCAGGCTTTTACGGACTTGGCCCTGACGGCAATATCAAGACCTTCTCCCGTGGCGGTTCCGACATCACCGGCTCCATCTACGCAAAGGCCCTTAGCGCCGATATTTACGAGAACTGGACCGATGTATCAGGCACCTACACCTGCGACCCACGCATAACCAAGAATGCACGGCCTGTACCTGAAATCACCTACAAAGAGATGCGCGAGATGGCATACCTTGGTGCCAACGTGTTCCACGAGGAGGCTATTGCTCCGGCACGGCAGGCCAACATCACCATCAACATCAAGAATACAAATGCACCGGAAGAATCGGGCACATTCATCAATTCCCAGCGGGATTCCTCCAAGGATCCTGTGGTGGGCATCGCCGGCAAGAGGCGTTTCCGCCGGATCACCATAGAGAAGTACAAGCTTGAGGATATGCACGACCTTCATCTGCAGCTCAAGAAGGAGCTTGGTGCCCTGGGGCTCATCATATCTTTCGAGCTCAAGGGAATCGACACCCTCAACTTCTATGTTAAAGATGAGCACATGATAGACTGGGATGACCTTACCTCCCGGCTCAAGGCCAACCTGGGCATAGAGAAGGTAAGCTATGCATCGGGCATAGCTATCGTGGGAATAATAGGAGAGGGGCTCACCACCTCGTTCAAGCCGCTTTTCAAGATTCTTAAGGCACTCACCGAGGCCGGCATAGACATCGACAACCTGAACTATGGCGGTTCCCCGATTTCTGCAGTCATGGCAATTGCTGATTCCTCGTACGAGAAAGCAATGGATATTATTGCCTCTGTAATCGCATGACAAAGCGCACTGTAAAAAGAATAATCAAGATACTCGTTCTGGCGGCTGTCCTTTTCGGGATAGTTGCCGGCATCAGGGCCTGCGTGGCATCGCCCAAGGATATGGCTTCCGGAATAGTCTATTCCGATGTGTATGACGGCTTTTCAACAGCACCGGAGCCGGTTCTGCACTGCAAGTCTGCAGTCCTTATGGATTACAGTTCCGGCGCAGTACTCTACACCAAGAACCCGGACGAGATAATTCCTCCAGCCTCCATGACCAAGCTTATGACCACCTATCTGCTCATGGAGAAGGTGAAGGCAGGGGAGTATGCACTGGACCAGGAGGTGGTGATTCCACCCGAGGCAGACTATGAGAAGGCACCCTACCGCTCCTCCCTTATGTACATCAGGGCAGGGCAGAGGATAACAATAAAGGAGCTCCTGACCGGGCTTATGGTCACATCCGGCAACGATGCGGCCATGGCAGTGGCTATTCTTATAGGGGGCAGCAGGGAAGCCTGTGTGGAGATGATGAACCGGAAGGCAAGGCAGCTTGGGTTTGAGTCTTTTGTATTCACCGACCCGGCAGGGTATGAGGATACCAACCAGATAAATGCCCTGGAGTTCTGCCAGTTCTGCCGCATCTATATCCAGAACAATATAGAATATCTGGACTTCCTTACCGGAGAAACAGTCTTCAGGTTCGGCAGCAGAGCTATCAACAACAGCAACGACCTGCTGGGGCGGTATCCTGGAGTGGACGGCCTCAAGACCGGCTATATAGACGAATCTGGCTACAACATATCCCTGACGGCAGAACGGGACGGAATGCGTCTGGTGGCCGTAATAATGGGGATCCAGGCAAAGGATATAATGAATGCCAAGCTGATGCGCATGGAGGAGGGGGCAAGCCTCCTTTCCTACGGGTTCCACACCTTCAGAAGCTTCTTCCCAGTCCTGCCGGCCCAGGTCAATGCACCGGTCTTCGGCTGCAGTACAGATTCGGTGCCTGTCGCCATCCCGGGTTCCGAGTGCATCTGCGTCCCTTACAGCCAGCTTTATAAGCTGAGCTGGGACATCTCCCTGACCAAGGGGCTTAAGGGGGTTATCGCAGAAGGGGCACAGGTGGGAAACTGCACAGTTTCGCTTGACGGCAGGGCGCTGGCCATTTATCCGCTGGTTGCATTGCAGGGGACAGAGCAGGGAAGCCTGTGGCGCCGTTTCATAGCCCCGGTCAAGGCTATGGGGCAAAACAAGGCAAGCCTTAATTTTTCCCTTGCCTTTCCACGGTAAAACTCCTTATAATAGAAAAGATATGACACGGGAAGAGTTTATTTTTACCATCGGCTACGACGGCGACAATGCCGTGGTGGACAAGAAATCAGCCCAGGAGTATGGAAAGCTTGGTACAGCCGAGCTTTTTGACAAGGGAATGGTCAAGGCTGCGGTCTGCTCTGCCATCTTTTCCAAGGATAAGGGGGAGGAGCAGCTGGTCCTGGAAAAGTTCAATGCCCTGGCCAGCCAGAGGGTGGAAAATTTCGACGAACTTAAAAAGATTTTTGGGGTAAGCGGCTAGTTTATTGACTATCGGCCTTATAAGTGATATTTATTATAAGATAATTGATTTTTTATTAAAGGAAACAAAATGAGTAGTATTCTTATGGGAATGCCTGTTCTTCAGGCAGCTGGTTCTGCTATGACAACATTCATAACTTTTGCCGGCGTTATCGCAATTTTCTACTTCTTCATCATCCGTCCGCAGAATAAGAAGCAGAAAGAGACACAGAAGATGCTCAGCGCCCTCAAGAAGTTTGACAAGGTTCAGACTATCGGAGGAATCAGGGGTGTCATCCTGGCAGTTAAAGAGCAGACTGTGGTTGTAAAAGTTGACGACAACACAAAGATTGAGTTTGTCAAACCAGCTATTGCCGCTGTGCTGGAAAGCCACGAGGCCAAGGTTGCAGCAGAGGCTGAAGCAAAAGAAGATAAAAAAGAAGATAAATAAACAACTGGGGAGATTTTATGAGTAAAAGAGCCAGATTTATTCTAGTGCTTCTGGTTGTGGCTATTGCTACCGTCTTTCTCTATCCTACCGGAAAATGGTATTTCGGTGTAGGTAAGGATGCCAAGGCAATTGCTACAGGCTCCAGAGAGCAGATCAGGAACTTCTCTCAGGCCAAGGCAGCCGAGGACTTGGAAAAGCTTGAGGCTATGGTCAAGGAGAACCCGAATCAGGCAATTCCAGCTGAGTACGGCTTCCTTAAGGACAAGGCAGCTGCCAACTATAAGCTGATGAAAAAGGATGCTCCTAAGACATGGAGCGTTCAGCAGGTATTAAGCAGCTTCAAGAGCAAGAAGCAGCTTTTCAATGCTATCGAGGCATATTATCGTGACGATATCATGGACCTCAAGGAGAAGAGCAAGAGCATTCTCCAGCTTGGTCTTGACCTTTCCGGCGGTATGACAGTACTGCTGGAGGCAGATATGGACAGCCTGGGCGAGAAGCTTGGCAGAACTCCTACTGCAGACGACAAGAAGGGTGCCATTGACCGCGCTATCGAGATCCTGAACAACAGAATCGACCGGTTCGGTATCACAGAGCCTCAGATCAGAAGACAGGGCGACACCGGAATCACCATCGAAATCCCTGGTGCAGCAGACCCGGAGCGTGTAAACGCATTCCTCATGGGAAAGGGAAAGCTTAATTTCCATATCGTTGACGACGAAGCTACTCAGGCTTTAAGAGCATATATCGACCAGAATCCTGGCCGGGCACTGGATGCAGACGAGCAGCCGATTGACAAGACAATCCTTCCTGCAGGTGTTGTATGCAGACGCTTTGTCCAGAAAGACAACTACGGAATCGATTATACAGTAAACCATATTGCTATCCGCGAGGAGATCGGTCTTGACGGTTCACACATCGTGGATGCACAGGTGGGCAACGACCCTGTTACAGGCCGCCCTGTAATCAACTTTGCACTGGATAAGGAAGGAGCAGATATCTTCTTCAAGCTTACCTCTGCAAACGTAAAGAAGACCCTTTCCATCGTACTTGATGACAATGTAAAGGCTGGTGCCACAATCCAGGAAGCTATCTCCGGCGGTCAGGTCCGGATGTCCGGTCTCGACAAGCAGGAAGCTCAGGACATAGCACTGGTGCTCAGGACAGCTGCTCTTCCAGTTTCCCTGGAAGTGATCAACCAGCAGGCAGTAGGTGCATCACTTGGTGAAGACTCCATCCGTCAGGGTGTCCGGGCTATGGGCCTCGGTCTCCTTCTGGTAATTGTATTCATGATCATCTACTACAAGGGAGCAGGTCTTATTGCAGACCTTATGCTGCTCTTGAACCTCTACCTCATGGTAGGTATCCTGTCAGCATTCAACCTTACCCTTACACTGACCAGTATTGCAGGTCTTATCCTTAACATCGGTATGTCAGTGGATGCCAATGTCGTTATATTCGAGAGAATCAAAGAGGAGTACCGGATCGGTAAATCGGCAGCAGCTGCTGTGAAAGCAGGCTTCGAGAAATCCTTCTGGGCTATCATGGACTCCAACATAACCACATTCATCGTAGCTGTGTTCATGTCTCAGCTGGGAACAGGTCCTATCCAGGGCTTTGCCTATACACTGGCAGTAGGTATTGTAACCTCTATGTTCACCGCAATTTTCGTATCCAGACTTATATTTGACTTCTGTCTGGATGTGGGCCACATGAAGAAATTAAGCATAAGCTGGGAGAAGTAAGAGATGAAAAAAGTTTACGAATTTACAAAACTTAGATATATCGCTCCTATCGCATCCCTGACAGTTATTATCCTTCTGTTCATCATCACAGGTGCACGGGGTGGATTCAACCTGGGAATCGACTTCCTCTCCGGTCTTAACATGCGGGTTCAGATCAATTCTTCTGTAAAGGCAGATATCTCTGACATGAGAACTGTACTGGCTCCTGCCGGCGCAACACAGATTCAGGTTGTAGGTGATCCTGCAGACCAGATGTTCAGCATCAGAGTAAGAGAGACTGGCGAGCAGACCGGCGTGGCTGTTTCCGACAAGGTAAAGAGCCTTCTCGAGGCAAAGTTCACTGCAGCAAATGTAACCATCCTGCAGTCTGAGTTCTCTGGACCTCGGTTCTCTCAGACATTGAGCATGCAGTCTGTATGGCTGATCATCCTCTCGCTGGCACTCATGCTTATCTACATCTGGTTCCGGTTCCGGCTGGCATACGGTCTTTCATCCATCATGGCACTGGCTCACGATGCCCTGGTCATGGTAGGTGTCATCGGAGCACTCCAGCTTGAGGTCGATGTAACCACAATCGCTGCAGTACTTACCATCATCGGTTACTCTCTGAACGCTACAATCGTTATCTTCGACAGAGTAAAGGAGAATATCATACTGCTCAAGGACTGCTCTCTGCGGCAGATTCTCAACACCAGTATCTCACAGTCACTCTCCAGAGGTATCATCACATCCTTGACAACACTCATTGCAGTAGTTGCCATCTATGTATTCGGTCTGGGTGCAATCAAGAACTTCGCATTCAACCTGATAATCGGTATCTGTGTAGGTACATATTCATCCTTCTTCATCGCACCGTCTCTGCTCTACATCTGGATGGCCAAGATCCAGAAAGTTAAGTTCGAGGGCGATGTAGCAGCTGCCGAAGCAAAGAAGTGATTATTCCTTCATAGGAAAACGAGGGGCTCTTGACAACAGGAGCCCCTTTTTATATTTTTTATATATCGGGCCTATAGCTCAGTTGGTTAGAGCCCTCGACTCATAATCGAGTGGTCCCTGGTTCAAGTCCATGTGGGCCCAAATCTCCTGCGTCTGCAGGAGATTTTTT
>JAFZIU010000044.1 GCA_017554185.1 Spirochaetia bacterium | reverse complement strand
CATGATGCTGAAGAACCGGTACACATCAGTTACCGGCATGGATGTGCGTACTATAAAGCTCTTTGCCGGAACTGCTATGGCCGCATAGACCATCTCTATACCAAGGGTCTCGCTTAGGCGCACACTGTGCCCCACATCTTTAAGGAAAGCATCTATTACCTCGGGCCGGTCGAAATGGTTTTTCATATTGCGGTAATTGCTCTGGGAATCGGCCAGAACGCTGCCCGAATACTGGATAATTGTAAGGCGTACACTGGTTCCTGCTGTGGCATAAAGGCTCATGGCCTCGATATCGTTCAGTGTTACAATACCGGTGTCAGGCAGCAGGTTGTTTACGATACGGCACATATCCTCCAGCTCCTTCTCTGTCTTGTCGTAGATAATCTCGGAAATAGCGTTCAGCGAAAGAAGAACAGATAGGAGAATAACCATAAAAAGGGCTATCATCTGTATCGAGAAAATCTTTACAAAGAAGGATTTATATTTCTTCATGGCTCTGTCTGGATCATGTAACCTGCACTGCGGACTGTCTGTATATACTTACCGCACTTACCCAGCTTTTTCCGCAGGGAAAGTACCTGCACATCTATGGAACGGAGGGCTTTTGCCTTCTTCTGGGATGCCTCCTCGGTCTCGGGTACGCTCTTACCGGCCTTTATCACAGTCATTATAGTCTCCCGTGTGTATGCAACACCTGGGTTTTCCATAAGAAGCTGAAGTATCTTGAATTCGGAATAGGAAAGCTCCACCGCCTCCCCCGCTGCTGTGACAGAGTAATTGAGAGGATTCAGCTCCAGCTCGCCCAAGGTGATAATAGGGGCATCGGATTCGTGACGCTGCAGTATGTTGCTTACTCTTGCAAGCAGAATCTTCATGCTGCTGAAAGGCTTTCTGAGGTAATCCTCAACACCCAGCTCGAACCCTTTAACCACATCGTTGTCGTCGGAGCGGGCTGTAAGCATGACCACAGGAATCTTGCGGGTGGTGCTGTTTGCCTTGAGCTGCCGGCACACCTCGAAGCCGTCGATACCAGGGAGCATGACATCAAGAATGACTAAAGCAGGAATATGCTTCTGGGCCAGGACAAGGGCCTCTTCGCCGTTATCAGATGACAGAAGCTCGTATTCTCCGGTCATCTCCAGGTTGAAGAGAACCAGGTTCCTGATATCCTCATCATCCTCTACAACAAGTATCTTCTGTTTTATTTTTGCCTTTTTTGTCTCTGCCATATCTGTATTATAGCATAGGAATTGAAAAAAATGTATAATAAAGTATGACCAGTGCGGAAAAGTTTTCCATATTAAGAAAAAGATCGGAGATAACCGAGGCTGTAAGGAGTTTTTTCCTTGAAAAAGGTTTCCTGCAGGTGGAGACTCCCCTTTTGGCACCTCATGTGATTCCAGAGGCCCACATAGAGATATTCAAGACAGAACAGGTATCCATGTGCAGACCTCCACAGAATCTATACCTACTGCCATCGCCTGAGTTATGGATGAAAAAGCTTATTGCAGAAGGCTGCGGCAGCATCTTCCAGATATGTAAGTGCTTCAGGAACAACGAGCAGGAAGGAAGCCAGCACAGCAATGAATTCACCATGCTGGAGTACTATGCAGACAATGCAGATTACCTATATTCCCTCAAACTGACAGAGGAACTTTTTAAAAGTCTGTTTTTAAAATTCAATACTAAATATGCTGAAACTCCAATAAATTTAATGACTGTTCAAAGTGCATTTTTAAAAACCACGGGTATTGATATAGAGAAATATCCCGATTTTTCCTCCCTTAAAGAGGCCGCAGTCAAAGAAGGATTCGAGATTTCTGACAGCTATACCACCTGGGAAGAGGTGTTCAACCTGCTGTTTGTATCAAAGACAGAACCGGAGATATGCAGCAGAGGAATAACTGTTCTAAAGGATTACCCCATTCAGATTCCATGCATGGCAAAGAAGATGCAGGAGAGCCCATACTACGAGCGGTGGGAGCTCTATATAGACGGCATAGAGATTGCAAACTGCTATTCCGAGGAAACTGATCCAGAAAATGTAAAGGAATACTATAGAACAGAAACTGCAGCCAAAAACGCCCTGGCCCAGGTGGCTGTGGACGTAGACCCAGACTACCCCGCCATTTTCAAAGGCTTTCCAAAGTGCTCAGGAACAGCGCTGGGAATGGACAGGCTGGTTATGATACTTACCGGGTGCAGCGATATAAAGGACGTTATTTCGACAGCCACCTGATGGCCAGCATAGTGATGTCGTCGAACTGAGGTGCAGAGCCTACAAAGCCATCCACATCCTTCTTGATTCCCTTGCAGAGCTCTTCCATAGAACCCCATCTCTGGGCATTAAGGGCCTCCTTGAGCCGCGGTTCCCCATATAGGGTCTCGCTGCTGTCGGTAGCCTCGGTCACTCCGTCTGTGTAGGTATAGATCACGTCGCCCGGCTCAAGCTGCATCTCCTGGGCTTTGTAGGGGTACCCCTCCATGGCGGCCAACACTATGGTCTTGCTCTTGGGCAGGTACTCGAAGCTGCCGTCTCCATGCTTTACCAGAGGCGGATTGTGACCTGCGCTTACATACTGCAGCTTGCCGGTGTTAAGATCCAGGCAGCCCATGAATGCAGTTATGAACATGTTGGCTTCGTTGCCTTCGCACAGCTTGGTGTTGGCCGCCGTGATGGTTGTGGCAATATCGTTGCCCTCGGTGGCCAGGCTCTTGATAAGTGTCTTGCTTGTCATCATGAACATGGCGGCAGGAATTCCCTTGCCTGAAACATCGGCAATAATGAACGCCAGCTTGTTCTCATCCACCAGGTAGAAGTCGTAGAAGTCGCCTCCCACCTCCTTGGCCGGGTTCATGGATGCAAAGATATCAAACTCATTGCGGCCCGGGAACGGCGGGAATGTGTTGGGCAGTGCCGACATCTGGATAATCCGGGCAAACTCAAGCTCCTTATCAATACGGGCTGCAGCCTCGGCTATATAGCGCTTAAGGGTATCAACTGTCATATTGATGTCATCAGAAAGAGAGGCAAATTCGCTGTTGGAGCGGACATTGACAACTACATTAAGGTTTCCGTCAGTTATCTGGGCCAGGGAATCGTTCACCTGCTGGATTTTCTTTACTACAATGAATTTTACAAGAATATAGAGGGCTACGAACTGAATGCCGAACATGATTATGCTTAAGAGCACTGTTAGGCAGATTGCCACGTCGCCGGTGCGCATAGCCTCCTCCACGGGAAGCACGCCGATTATAGAGTAACCTTCGGTCACCACATACATGCAGAAACTGGGCTTTTCGTATACCTTCTGGACAAAAATTGTGTTTTCCGGAACAGAATGCCAGTCTATCTTGAAGCCGGTGGTGTCCAGAGGCTTTCCCTGGTAATTGTTACGGTCCGACACTATCAGACCATATTTATCAACAATTATAAGGCTTCCTTCCTCACCTACATGGCGGTTCTTTGTTATTCCGATGATCTTCTCATCAATATCACGCTGGAACTGCTCGGCCGCATAGCCTATCTGCATATATCCGCCCCTCTTCAGGGCAACTCCGGCATACTTCCGGTAAATAGTCTGGTCGTAGGATATAGGCTGATAATCCTGAACAAACTCCTTGATTCCCTTAAGAAGGATATTGAACTCGGCCGACTGCTTTCCGCTGGCCATGTCAAATCCTATGAACTTACTGTTGGTGCTCTCGGTTATTATGCCGTCAGGCCCGATTATGTCTATTTCGGCCACATTGTATTTCTGGTACAGATCCCTCAGAAGCGGCTTTGTTATCTCCGGTACCGCATCCAGCTGGTCTGCAACCTCATGGGCAATCTTGAGCATATTGGCATCGGAGGCATCGCTGATATCCTGCTCCACATCATTAATATTCACAGAGATGATTTTCTTGGTCTCGCTGTGGCTCATATAAATCTGAAGCTTCCAGGAGAATACTGTGGTGGTGGCAAATATGATGAGGACACAGGCTAAAAGACCTTTCTGGAAGGAATAGGAGATCGGCTTAAGCTTTGACTTATCCTGGGAATCCTGCTTCTTTGAGAGTATTGATATAAGGAAAACAGCCAGGGAAACAGCCAGGGAATTGATTGCTATAAGCGGAACAGCGCTGGGTCTGACCACCTTGAAGGCTCCTGCAACATCATTCATGTGGGTTATGAACACCATCAGGATATGAAGGGTCTCCACAAGAACACCAATGGCAAATGCAGGGAATATTGTAGGTTTCTTATTGTCGAAAAGGTACCTGCGGAAAAGGGCTGCAATAATTCCGGCAAGGATTGTGGATAGAGCACAGGCAAATCTGGTATATTCCCCTGCTCCCCAGTTCACTGCAAACCAGCGCTCAAGGCCACCCATCACTCCTGCAATGATTCCGGCAGGACCGCCGAAAAGAAGTCCGGCACATATAGGGGCGGTATCACGTACATTAAGGATAAAACCACCCATCGGAACACCGGCCTCAGAGCCTATGCAGGAAACTATTCCGAAAAGAAGACCAATATAAATCTGTTTCTTATAATATGTCAAAGAGTTGAAAATACCCTTTTTCTCAAGGTGAAACACAAGAATAGAAGTAAAAACAGACAGACATGCTGCTATGGAAAGTGGAAGAAATACAATCATAGTAAAATTATATTATCTAAATGGAAGAATAGCAAGTTATATCAGCGGACTTTGAGTTTGCAGAAGAAAGAAAGGAACTGCCAGCTGTCAGATTTGTCGTCATCAGAGTCATAGAATCCGTTCTTAAAGTAGGAATGATACGAAACCCCGGCATAAAGATTCTTGGCTAACTTGTGCTCGTATGAGGCGCCAAGGAGTACTACAGAGGTAAAGCCGTCGGAGCCGTCCTGGGGGATTGCATCATCAATGGTATGCATTCCGCTGAACATTCCGAAGAATATAAGCTTCCCGAAGCCATCCTGACTCAGGATCATCTCAAGCTTGATATTTTCTCCGGTGCACAGATCGTAGGTTCTCCGCTCCTCCCCCGATGCAGGCATAGGGATATCGCCGTTCATGAACCGGTAGTACTCGGTTCCTCCCAGAATAAGCCAGTTTAGGTGCAGCTTTATGTCAAACAGAGCGTTATAAGGCAGGGATGACCTGCTTTTAAAGGTAAAGCCGAGGCTGTTGTCCGAATAATTTATATTCTCTGAATAGATGAAATTATAATGGAGGCTCATGCCCAATGTGGATGATGAATTGAGCCCTGCGTTCACTTTCCTGGACCAGAGATAGCCGTCGGAGAACAGAGTGCAAAGGTAGTTGTCAGTGGAAAAGCAGCCCCTGAGGCGGAATTCAAAGCTGTCAAAGGGCTCCTTTGTATCGTGTCCGAAAGGCTTGCCATAGACTGCATTTATTCCTATACCAGTTAAAAAAGTGTTGTTGTTCAATACAGAGCCCACAAACATTATGTTCTCCAGGACCTCGGTCCGGTCTGTTCCCTGAGCCGGCTCCCATTTGAAAAGATGATAGTTAAGCCCCTCGAATGGTGCGATGAAATAGGACATCCAGCGGAAATTGGTATGCCAGCTGTCGGCAAAGAAACGGTGGAACATCTCTCCTATGGAGGCACCACCCGCTGATGTGATTATAAGGTCGTTTAAAGCAGGGGTCTCGCATTCGCAGAAGAGTTCCCATGGTATGTTCCCGAACAGAGTTGTATAGGCGGCCGATTCCCAGAAATTAAGGCCGGCAGAGCGGGCTGTGGTAAAGTAAGAAGACCCCTGATAAGGATGGCATATCTGGTTTATGTTGAACTCATCCTGATCCCAGACCCAGCTGCTTGTCAGGTTATGCTCAATGTCGGACCAGCCCACATGCCCATAGTTCTTCCATGGGGTTGCATACCGGTTGAAGCATAGAAGCATTCCGCTCTCGGCCAGCATCTCGGCCGCCGGAATCACATAGTGCTTCTTCTCTTCCTCTGAATAGACATAGAAGGACAGGAGATAAAGAAGAATGAGAAGAAAAACTTTCCTCATATCTCCATATTCATGGCCCGGCGGACCTCGTCCAGTGTGGCAATTGCCATCTCGCGGGCTTTCTTTACACCGTCCAGAAGGACACTGCGGATATAGTCTGGGGAAGCCTCTAGGCGAATACGCTCTGCCCTGAGAGGTCTAAGCTTCTCGTTGAGGGCCTCGGTAAGGGTCTTCTTGAGAAGTCCGCCACCACCGTCGCCGATGCGCTCTGCTATTGCAGCAGGATCCTCGTCGGTGCACAGGGAGATAAGCATAAGAAGGTTTGCAACCTCAGGCCTGTTCACCGGATCGTAGGTGATGTGCCGCTCTGCATCGGTCTTGGCCTTCTTTATAAGGTTTGCAGTCTCGTCCTCGGTTGCGCACAGCATGATGGCGTTGCCACGGCTCTTGGACATTTTCTGGCTGCCGTCCAGGCCCAGGATGCTTGGAGTCTTGCTCAAGAGAGCGCATGGCTCCGGGAAGATAGGCTCCATATTCTTGCAGAACTTCTTGTTGAACCTGCGGGCTATCTTCTGGGTAAGCTCGATATGAGGCAGCTGGTCCTTTCCTACCGGTACTACAGTTCCTTTGCAGTAGAGGATGTCGCAGGCCTGGTGGATAGGATATGTAAGCATTCCTGCATTGACTGTGGCAAGCTCGGACTTTGAGATCTCCTCCTTTACAGTGGGGTTCCGCTCCAGTTCAGAGCTGGAAACCAGGGTAAGGAAAGGCAGCATAAGCTGGTTTGCCTCCGGGATATAGCTGTGAGGATAGATTATAACCTTGTCGCTTGGTTTGATGCCGGCAGCCAGGTAGTCGATTACCAGCTGCTTGGTGTTCTGCGAAATCTCGGAAAAAGCCTCGTGGTCGGTTAGAACCTGGTAGTCTGCAATAAGGATGCAGGTGGGCACTCCCATATTCTGAAGCCGAACCCGGTTCTGGAGGGAGCCGAAGTAGTGGCCTATGTGGAGCCGTCCGGTAGGACGGTCGCCGGTGAGAACTTTATATCGCTCCGGGTGGAGCTGGATATCAGCTTCTATCTTTTTACTTCTTTCAAGAGCTGCTTCGTAGGTTGCGCTGATTTCTTTTGATTCCATTTTCATTTCTCCATTGTATATTTAAATGCATTAAGTGTGTTCTTCATAAGCATGGCTATGGTCATAGGACCCACTCCACCCGGAACCGGGGTTATCCAGCCGGCGATGGGCAGGAGTGCATCGAAGTCGGTGTCTCCTTTTAGGATTGCCACCTTCTTTCCTGTCTTTTCGCTTATCTTCTCACCCACCCGGTTTACACCGACATCGATAACGCAGGCACCAGGCTTGACCCATTCAGGCTTAATAAGGCCGGGGCAGCCTGCGGCTGCAACCAGTATATCGGCCCGCCTGCAGTGGGAGGCCAGTTCCTTGGTTCCGGTGTGGCATATAGTTACAGTGGCGTTGGCATTCTTTCCCTTGGCACACAGCATGTTGGCCAATGGTTTGCCCACCAGGTTGGAGCGGCCCACTATGACAACTTCCTTCCCTTCGGTGCCCACTCCGGTGCGGGCCAGCATCTCTACAATGCCTGCCGGGGTGCAGGGCGGGAACTTTGTATGCTTTCCGCCAAGCAGCAGTCGTCCTATGTTAACAGGGTGGAAGCCGTCCACATCTTTATCAGGGTCAATTGCGTAGATAACCTTGTTCTCGTCTATGTGCTTAGGCAGCGGCAGCTGAACTAAAATGCCGTGGATAGAGTCATCCTTGTTGTATTTTTCCACTGTATCAAGCAGCTCTTTTTCGCTGCAGGATTCCGGAAGGTTTACCTGAACCTCGTTGAACCCCATCTCCAAGGCAGTCTTCACCTTAAGTGTCACATAGGATACAGAGGCAGGATTCTCCCCCACCAGTATGGTGACAAGACCAGGCACTTTGCCTGTCTTTGCCTTGTATTCTGCGGTCTCTGCCTTTATCTCCTCAAGAATTGCCTTGCGGATCTCAAGTCCGTTTATTATCTTCGCCTGCATACTTTCTCCCCTGCTATTGTAAGCAATTTCCTGGCAATCTCGTACTTGGATGCAAAGTCAAGCTTAGTGACCCTGCCATCCTTGGTGACTGCCAGCATAGCGTTGGTGTCGGTCTCAAAGCCCTGTCCAGGCTTGGATACATCATTGACAGCAATCATATCTGCATCGGCAATCTTCATCCTATTCTTGCCGTCGGAAAGCAGTTCCTTCTCGCTTAAGTCATGGAGTGCACGGAATGCAACCAGGAACACCTTTGGGAACTTCTTCTTGATTCCATCAATGATCTTGACTGTAGGAACCAGGGTAAGCACCAGCTTCTTGTTCTTGCGGGTGGAAATCTTCTCATTGCTCATGGCTTCCGGCTTCCAGTCGCCCACTGCAGATGATGCAAACATCATATCGTACTTACTGGATGCAAGCTCCTTCTCCACCGCCTCTTTCATATCATCAGCAGTGTTTACGCGGATGACATTGAAGCGGGAATCGGGCTCCACTGTGCCCTTTCCATAGACAACAGTGACCTCTGCCCCCATGTCTGAAGCAGCCTGTGCCAGGGCAAAGCCCATCTTGCCGGAGCTGTTGTTGGTGATCACCCGCACCGGGTCAATATATTCAACTGTACGGCCTGCAGTAATAAGTATCTTCTTCCCATTCAGCTTAGCCTTGTCGGCAAGGACAGAGCATACAGTCTGGTAGATATCTGCATTCTCAGGTATCTTAGCCTTTCCTTCCTCCACCCGGGGCATCATCACAGTGATCCCGGCCCTCTTAAGCTTCTGTATATTCTCAAGTACAAAAGGATGGCGGTACATAGGCTCGTGCATTGCCGGCACAACCACAACAGGAATCCGCTCTCCAAGGGCGGTG
>JAFZIU010000043.1 GCA_017554185.1 Spirochaetia bacterium | reverse complement strand
GTACCTGGTGTTCCTTGTAATCTTCGGTCTTCCTATAATGGCTGCAGAGTTTGCTGTTGGACGTGCATCACGCAAAAGCGTTGCCCAGTCTTTCAGGACACTTGAGCCTGCTGGAACCAAATGGCATATCTTCGGCTATTTCGGTGTGGCTGGAAACTATCTTCTTATGATGTTCTACACCACAGTAGCCGGCTGGATGTTATATTACTTCTTCGCCACTGCATCTGGAATGCTTTCCGGTCTTAACCCGGACCAGGTCGGTGCTTTCTTCGGCGGAGTCGTATCCAATCCTACTCTGCAGATTTCCTGGATGATCATTGTAGTCATCATCGGTTTTGCAGCATGTTTCTTCGGTCTCCAGAAGGGCGTTGAGAAGATAACTAAGTTCATGATGTCCGGTCTTCTGGTAATCATGCTTCTCCTGGTGTTCCGTGCAGTGACACTGCCTGGAGCAGGCGAGGGCCTTTCATTCTATCTTAAGCCGGATTTCGGCAACATGGTTGAGAACGGTCTGTGGGAAGCAGTTTATGCAGCCCTGGGACAGGCATTCTTCACACTCAGCCTTGGAATCGGTTCCATGGCTATCTTCGGAAGCTATATCGACAAGTCCAGAAGCCTTACAGGCGAGTGTGTCAACATCATCGGTCTTGACACATTTGCAGCACTCATGGCTGGATTCATCATTTTCCCGGCATGCTTTGCATTCGGTGTAAACCCAGGTGCAGGCCCTGGTCTTATCTTCGTAACACTGCCTAATGTATTCAACCAGCTGGCTGGCGGAACTTTCTGGGGAGCACTCTTCTTCCTGTTCATGAGCTTTGCAGCACTGACCACTGTAGTTGCAGTATTCGAGAACATCGCCGCATTCATGATCGACCGCGGAGTAGAGCGTAAGAAGGCTGTAAGCATCAACGTAGTCCTGATGATAGTTCTTTCTATTCCATGTGCTCTTGGCTTCAACGTATGGTCAGGATTCCAGCCTCTGGGACCTGGCACAGGCGTCCTTGACCTTGAGGACTTCTTTGTAAGCAACAACCTGCTTCCTCTCGGATCTCTTGTTTATCTGGGCTTCTGCTGCTTCAGATATGGATGGGGATGGGACAACTTCATTGCCGAGGTTGACGCAGGAAAAGGCCTTAAGTTCCCTAAGAGCAAGGGAATCCGCTTCTATCTTACCTATGTGGTTCCTGTAGTTATCCTGGTTATCTTTGTCGCAGGATACTGGAACATCTTTGCACCGCTGATCATGGGTAAGTAATTCAATTTTTAGTTTAAAATGAAGTAGACTTTAGAATAAACTTAAAAAAGCCCTGGGGTTCCCAGGGCTTTTTTATCTCAAAAAGAGAGGGACAGCTCAAAGCCGTCCGTTCGGATGCCTGTCAAAGTAATCCTTGGTGGTCTTTGCCACAACTCCGCTGAGTACAATCAGGGAGATACAGTTAGGAATTGCCATGAGACCGTTTGTGATGTCTGCAATGGTGAATACTGCGTTGACTGTGAAGTAAGGGCCGATAAGCACAGCAAAGATGTAGAGCCATCTGTATACTTTTACAGGACCCATCTTTCCCTTGGTCAGGTACTCAAGACACTTCTCGGAGTAGTAGTCCCAGCCCAGGATGGTGGTGAATGCAAAGAACATAAGACAGAGCATAAGGAAGAACTGTACGCTCACGCCGTCGCCGCCCAGAACTTTGGAGAATGCGGCAGAGGTAAGAGCCACACCCCGCAGTCCCTGACCGCCGATCTCGGGCGAATTCCACAGGTCTGCGCCTGCGATTACAATTGCAAGACCAGTCATTGTACAGATGATGAGTGTATCGATGATAGTACCGGTCATGTTGACCATTCCCTGCTCAACAGGCTCGTCGGTCTGGACTGCAGATGCTGCGATTGGGGCAGAACCGAGGCCGGCCTCGTTTGAGAAGATACCGCGGGCAATACCTTTCTGCATTGCGTCGGTGATCTGCTTGAATACAAATCCCATAGCTCCGCCGGCAAGTGCCTTGTATCCGAATGCGCTCTTGAAGATAAGGGCAAATGCTGCCGGAATCTCTGTAACGTTCATGATAAGAACGGAAAGTCCCAGGAATACATAGATGAATGCCATGAATGGAACAACAATAGAAGCAACCTTGGAGATTCTCTTGAGTCCGCCGATGATTACAAGGCCGGCGAAGAATGTGATCACAAGACCGCCGATAACTGTAGCCCAAGAGTAGGAGGTTCCTGCGAATTCGAAGGCGATGTGTGCATTCTGCGGGTCGAATACGTTGTTGATGGCAGAGGTGATACCGTTGATCTGGGTGGTGGTACCGATACCCATCATTCCAGCCATTGCGCCGAATAATGCAAACAGCACTGCCAGCCATTTCCAGTTGGCTCCCATACCTTTCTCTATGGTGTAGAATGGGCCGCCCAGAACATGGCCGTCCTTGGGGTCCACCTCGCGGTACTTGATTGCAAGCATACACTCGGCATACTTGGTTGCTGTGCCCAGGATTGCGGCAAACCACATCCAGAAGAGGGCACCGGGGCCGCCTGCTGCGATAGCGGTTGCAACACCTACGATGTTACCGGTTCCAATTGTTGCCGAAAGGGCAGTACACAGAGCCGCAAAACCGGTAAGCTCACCATAACCGTTCTCCTCATTCTTCTTGAAGATAGACTTAAAGGCCAGCTTGCTCTTG
>JAFZIU010000042.1 GCA_017554185.1 Spirochaetia bacterium | reverse complement strand
TAAAGTCAACATAATTTCCTTTCTGCCGATGGGGCATCAAGGTAGTAGAGCCTGTATCCCGTATCACCTTGGCAGGTGGCGATTTATTTCTTCAAGCTCGGTGATTATCTTCTGCAGCTGGGACGACATGGTCTCCAGATTCTTGTTTATCTTGTTTGTCCCGATTATGGTGCGAATAACCACGATCAGCAACCATATGAATAATAACCCTAATCCAATTTCAATTATTGACTCTAACATATTCTCCTCCAACTTTTCTATTAAATACTCATTGAGATAAAAGGAAGTAATATTACGATATCTGGGTTGTGAAACCGAGGTCCAATCTCTCTATTGAAAACACAACTGCTGTCTACCCAGCCGTATTTACCTTTCTTGTATTCAATTTTAACCCAGGATTTATCCTCTGTTATTGCAACGGAGTTAAAGTATATGTGATCTGAAGTGGCAGTCGGTATTTTGGCAACAATTTTGCTATCTTCGCCAGGTTTGTCTCTTACTGTTATATTGTCTACCTGGGAGCAACGGTGGTCGTAGCCTTTCCACCATTCCACGCCATAGCTGTATTTCCTGACATGATATGTTTCTGCCCCAGACTTTATACTTTCCAGATACGAATATTCGTCGTCTCCATAGGGGTTGCTTGTTTGTTTTTCGCAGATCCAGCCGGTATTCTTGCCGTCTGAGAGCTTTATCCACAATTCACCTTTTTGTTTATCTTTAGTGTCAGTGACAAAGCATATTTCATAAAAACTGATGATAATTGTTTTTTCGGTTTCCAGATTTCCTATTTTGTTTTTCTTAAGATAGTCATCATAAAGGGTGCTGTCGAAATCAGTATAATCAGGAGCTGGTATCTCACAATAAAAATTAGATCTCTCATATTTCCTTATCTCGATTGTTTTATCCCCGACGGTTTCTTTTTTAATCAGGGTGCCATTGCCGCCTCTATAGTCTCCTTCTGCATACACAAGGCAGGTGATTGATAAGATAAGTAATGCAAATACGATTTTTTTCATATGTTATTCTCATTTGAATGCTGGTTTATTTTGATAAGCTCCTCTATTCCCTGCACAGTATGCAGCTTTGTCCTGTCTATCCTGGTGGGGTGCAGGATAATCCCATAGTCCTCAAGCCTTGATAAAAGCTCGATAAATGCATACGAGTCCAGGATGCCGGAATCTATCAGGTCTATGCCATCATCATACACTCTTTTGTCCTCGCAGATCTCATAAAGAAGTTTCTGTACATCTATCATAATTCAGCCAGTTCCTTCCTGTCAATTTTCCCGTTTTGGTTCATCGGCAGCTTGTCAAGTATTTCTATTGTGCGGGGAATCATGTAATCTGGAACTCTTTTCTTGAGTTCCGCCTTTATATAACAGGAATCAAACTCTTTTTTCTCTGTAACCACAAATGCTTTGACAGTCTTTGACGAGCCGGTCACTGCACACTCATGCACACCTGGTATGACGGCTATGTTGTTCTCTATATCCATCAGCTCGATCCTGTACCCCTTATACTTGATCTGGCTGTCCCTGCGTCCCAGGCAGTAAAGCCTGCCGTCGTGGATATACCCAAGGTCGCCGGTCCTGTAGCACTGCATACCATTCTCGGTGAAGAACCCGCCGTCAAGACCGCCAAGATATCCTGGAGAAACACTTTTGCCCTTAAGGACAATCTCGCCATCGTAAATTGCAATTTCTGTTGCGTTTGTATTCATATCACCTACAGGAAGCGGCCTGTCATCCTGAAGCATGGCTTCGGTTATCACTATCCCAGATACCGCAGATGTGG
This sequence comes from Spirochaetia bacterium, assembly GCA_017554185.1. Classification (GTDB taxonomy): domain Bacteria; phylum Spirochaetota; class Spirochaetia; order CADAEX01; family CADAEX01; genus CADAEX01. The sequence goes on along the minus strand of JAFZIU010000042.1, from coordinate 6,035 downwards.
CTTCGGTAGGGCCATAGGCGTTGATGAGCCTAAGACTTGGGAACCGGTCCAGCAGCTTGCGGGCTGTCTTTTTGTCCAGAACCTCACCGCAGGAATAGATGCATCTGAGCTCTGGGCAATTCTCTGCATTAAAGCTTTCATCCAGCAGACATAGCCGTATAAAGGTGGGAGTAAGCATGGCCACGTTGATTTTTTCACGCACGAACAGCGGAATTATGTCGCCGTATTCCTCTGCGGCATCTAAATCCATCTCTATAAGCGAGTGTCCGTTGAAAAGGGAATAATACATATCTGCCACGCTCAGGTCGAAGCTGAAGCTTGCCTGGTTTATCACATTGCATCCTGCATATTCTGCCAGCGGTTTCAAAGTGCTTATCCACTGGGCAAAGTTATCGAGGTTTCCGGTCGAGATAGGCACTCCCTTTGGTTTTCCTGTGCTCCCGGAAGTGAAGATGATATATGCAGTGCCATCCTTTATTTCGGAGGTCTGTATGGCCGTGATAATTCCTTTAACACGCTCGGGCGGGGTAGTGCGACTTATAGGGACATAGGGGCGTTCTGCCAGCAGGCATGCTACGATATCTATAAATGTCTCTATTTCCTTTGTGTCGTATATGATGAAAGGTGCTTTTCCCTCTTCCCGAAGAGACTGTGCCTTTTCTTTTGCTTTTCCCCAGAGTTCCCGGTAGGTCATGCTTCTGCCGTTTACTCGGTAGGCAGTCCGCAGGGGATATTTCTCTACGTTTTCCGCAATCTTATCAAGCACCATCAGGACTGTCCTTTATCTGATCTTTGGGGATAAGGCTGTAATCGTATATGACCTCGGAATGATTGTCCAGGATCAGCTCAATCTGTATTTCATTTCCCGACTGCCTGTCGATTGTAGTCCTGTAGACCTGGCTTATCCGATAGTATCTGCCGTTCTCCATCCTGAAGTGATTATTCTCCTCTGAAAGACGGTACCTCTGGGGAAACTCGCGTGTAGTCCTGAGTTCGCCGCACAAATCACCGCCATCGCACCATACCAGAAGCTGGACATCCTGACCAGTTGTGTTCTTGAACCGGTAATCGACGCTGTTGAATGCCACCGATGTTCCTGTGCCAAAGGGGACCCGTCGCCTGTCGTCGGGGAAGAGGGCATCTGAGTGGTGGTGCAGTTCTGTGACTGTAAGAGGGCTGTTAAGGACAAGCCAGTGGATCATGTTAGCCAGCTGGCACAGCCCTCCGCCATATCCTTTGGACAGGCTGTTCCTGCTTATCACAAGTCCCTCTTTATAGCCCGCTTTTCTTGTGGGGTTTCCTATCATCTTCCAGAAGGAGAAGACTTCCCCGGGATGAATGATTAGCCCGTTTATTCTTGAGCAGGCCAGCAGGATATTGGTAACCTTGTTTTCCTGGAGCTTCATGTCAACTCCATGCAGCTTACGGAGCAGTATGGAACTGTGGCTCTTTACAATGACAGGAAGTGTCTCTCCAGATTTTTCCCGCGCTATTTTCTGACCGCTGAACAGATCGATGAGGTTGCGGCGCAGGATTTCCTTTGCAAGGGAAATCCTGTAGCAGGTTTTGTTTATTTCGCAGAAAAGCTTTCTTTTCATTAATAGCTTTATACCAAAATACCGGTAAAATAATTATACTTCCCAGTTAAATAATATGTCAACAAAAGATGTGGGGCGCGGGGCATCATCCTGCTGTAATCAGCTTAGGTGCGGACTCCGGAGCAGGGGTTTGGACAATGATCTGCCTGTCATCATCTTTCTGCACCGATTTGCCCAGCTTGTAGAAGAATATGAGAAGCAGTCCAGGTATAATGATTGAGTTCATGATAAGGACAACCACATATTTCCAAGTGCCGTTTGCAAGGTTTGACATGATGTAGTGCCTGCGCCTGAGTATCTCCTTGGCTTTGTCAGTGAAGTATGTGATATTCTGCCTTGACTGGGTTATGATGATTGTGGCTGACTTGAATGGCCGCACAGCCCAGTCGTACCAGTGTTCCTCGTTGCCTTCCTCGTATTTCTGCTCTTCCACCATCTCCCGCTCAAGACCGTCCATGGCAAATACAGCAGCCACGTTGTCAAAGTGCTCTTTGGCTTCGAGTCTAAGGGGCTCTGTGCAGAAGTTCATTATCATTCCGGTTCCAAATATGATGAACGGAATCATGCTGCAGACAAACGAACAGAACATTATGAACCGTGACATCCCTCTGTTCATCGCATATGCCACAAGGGACAGCACCAGCAGCACTATGGCAAGGATTGCCGGAATGGTGATGAAAAGCTTCATGCATCCCCAGAAAGCAAGTGCACATAACAGGAACTTCCAGATCACATCTACAGAATCCAGGACAGGCTGGACCACATCTCCCACCTCTATACCGAAGAGGGTGGAGCCTTCTATCATATCTGCAGTGCCTTTGATAACGCTTACAGAGATGAATGTGGTGGTTGTGTCCAGAACAAGTTTGTCAACTGTCTGCTGATTTTTCCCTGCGACAGAGAAACTCAGAAATACCATGATGAGTATCAGCGCGATTATCATGTTCTTCTTAAAAAATGGTAACACAGTGTTCTTTAATACTTTTTTCATCTGGATTTACTCCTTATTTATATTGTTTTTTTTACTCTATTGGCACAAAACCGAACTCCACCTCAAGGCCGTCGCCGGTATAGTTCCATTCGCTTACACGGCATCTGGCAAATACAGGACTGCTTACTCCACCTACTGCGTCGAAGAAATCAGCACTGCTGGTTATGCTCTTAAGCTTGGGACATAAAATAAAGGCTTTTTCTGCTATGCTCTGAATTGTGTCTGGAATAATTACACTGGCAAGGTTTGGGCAGAGGAAGAATGCACCGATGCAGATGGATGTCACAGGCTTCCCGTCAATTGTTTCGGGGATTACTATTTCCTCCATATTTTTCCCCTTATCAGTCAGAGAATAAAGAAGCCAGCCTTTTTCAGTAGATGAAGAGGGTATTTTGAACCATTCTATTTCTTCTGATTTCCAATCGTCTGGAACAACTATCACGGTGCCGTCGGTGGATGCATAGCCCTTTTTCAAGAATTTCAGGGTGTCGGATGCTATTTTTTCTTCCAACTGTTTCAAATCTTGTAACGAGTCATTTTTCAAGATAATGGATCTGGCATAGAAAGCCACAGAAATAAGCATTATGATGACTGATATAAACAGTATTTTCTTCAAATATATCTCCCTATAAGATATCACTATAGTAGTATTGAGATATAATATACAACATTTTATTGTTATAGTCTATACTAAAATGCTAAAAAAGTGATATTATGTCAACATGGACTTCAGGGACAGACTGCGGGACGAAATTGAGAACTCAGGGCTTTTCGACAAGGAAGTGGCCGACCGGGCCGGCATAACCAAGCGTGCAATCGACAGTTATGTTGGAGCGCGTGGCTGTATGCCTTCGGCCGATGTGGCAGTCCGCCTGGCCCGGGTGCTGGGATGCAGTGTGGAATACCTAGTCACCGGCCGCGACACCAGGCAGCGTCATCTGGATACCAAGACCCGCCGTTTAGTGCTGCTTTTCGATCGGCTTTCTTCCGAGGATCAGGATACTGTGCTCCACCTCATCGAACGCATGGTAAAGTAGAATTCTTTCCCTGTTTTAAAAACTTTTCAAAAAAAATTCAAAAAAATTTTTTAAAAAGTGTTGACAAGTTTTTCTCCTTTGTGCTATATTCTACTTACCTACCAGGTTGGTAGGAGAAAAAGAAAGCTAGCGAAGAAACTAAAATAGAAAAAGGAGAACGACATGAGCAACTATAAATTTGAAACATTACAGCTTCATGTGGGTCAGGAACAGGCTGACCCGGTAACAGATTCCCGTGCAGTTCCGATATATGCGACAACTTCCTATGTATTCCATAACTCGGCTCATGCTGCAGCGCGGTTCGGACTTGCAGACGCAGGAAACATCTACGGCCGTCTGACCAACACAACCCAGGATGTACTGGAAAAAAGAATTGCAGCCCTAGAGGGCGGTGTAGCAGCCCTGGCCCTGGCATCAGGCGCTGCAGCAATCACCTACACAATCCAGGCGCTGGCCCAGGCAGGTGACCATATTGTGGCACAGAAGACTATCTATGGCGGTACTTACAACCTTCTGGCACACACTCTTCCTTTATATGGTGTGAAGACTACATTCGTAGACATCCACAACCTTAAGGAAGTTGAGGCTGCTATCCAGCCTAACACAAAGGGTATCTTCATCGAGACTCTGGGTAACCCAAACAGCGACATCCCGGATATCGATGCAGTTGCAGCCATTGCACACAAGAACAATCTTCCATTAGTAATAGACAACACCTTTGGAACTCCATACCTTATCCGTCCTATCGAGCACGGAGCCGACATTGTAGTCCACTCCGCAACCAAGTTCATCGGCGGCCATGGAACAACACTGGGTGATATTATTGTAGATTCCGGCAAGTTCGACTGGAAGAAGGCCGGCAAGTTTGCACCTATTGCAGATGCAAACCCGAGCTACCACGGCATTTCCTTTGCAGAGGCTGTAGGCCCCGCAGCCTTTGTAACCTACATCCGTGCCATCCTGCTGAGGGACCAGGGAGCAGCTATCTCTCCATTTGCAGCATTCCTCCTGCTGCAGGGGACCGAGACACTCTCCCTGCGCCTTGAGCGCCATGCCGAGAATACAAAGAAGGTTATCGAGTTCCTCAAGAAGCATCCGAAGGTGGCAAAGATCAACCATCCATCTCTGCCTGAACATCCTGACCATGCGCTTTACCAGAAGTACTTCCCCAACGGCGGCGGCAGCATCTTCACCTTCGATATCAAGGGAGGCCAGAAAGAGGCACACGCATTCATCGACCATCTGGAGATCTTCTCTCTCCTGGCAAATGTGGCAGATGTGAAGAGCCTGGTTATCCATCCGGCAACAACAACACATTCACAGCTGTCAGAGGCAGAGCTTGAGGCAGCCGGCATCCATCAGAACACCATAAGGCTTTCTATCGGAACCGAGCATATTGATGATATTATTGCAGACCTTGAGAAAGGCTTTGCAGCAGTTTAATAGAAAAATAAAAAAGGAGAAAATATTATGTCAAAGATTTATACTTCAGCAGATCAGCTGATTGGAAAAACACCTCTTCTGGAGCTTGCACACATTGAGAAAGAGCAGAATCTTGGAGCCAAGATTCTGGCAAAGCTGGAATACTTCAACCCCGCAGGTTCTGTAAAGGACAGGATCGGCAAGGCTATGATCGACGATGCAGAGGCAAGCGGAAAGCTTAAACCAGGTTCTGTGATCATCGAGCCTACCAGCGGAAACACAGGAATCGGACTTGCTGCAGTGGCAGCTGCAAGAGGCTATCGGATTATCATTGTAATGCCCGAGACCATGTCTGTAGAGCGCCGCCAGCTTATGAAGGCCTATGGTGCCGAACTGGTTCTTACCGAAGGGGCAAAGGGAATGAAGGGTGCAATTGCAAAGGCAGAGGAGCTTTCTAAGGAGATTCCTAACAGCTTTATCCCAGGCCAGTTTGTGAACCCTGCAAACCCCAAGGCTCACCGGGAGACTACAGGACCTGAGATCTGGGACGATACAGACGGCAAGGTTGATATCTTTGTAGCCGGAGTAGGCACAGGTGGAACTATTACCGGAGTAGGCGAATACCTTAAGTCAAAGAATCCTGGTGTCAAGGTTGTGGCTGTAGAGCCTGCAACATCTGCAGTGCTTTCCACCGGCGTGGCCGGAGCTCATAAGATCCAGGGAATCGGTGCAGGCTTTGTTCCTGACGTGCTCAACACATCAGTTTATGACGAGATTATTACTGTAAAGAATGAAGATGCATTCGAGACCGGCAAACTGATCGGCCATAAAGAGGGCGTGCTGGTGGGAATTTCCTCCGGTGCTGCAACATGGGCTGCTATTGAACTGGCAAAACGCAAGGAGAATGCAGGAAAGACTATTGTAGTGCTCCTGCCGGATACAGGTGACAGATACCTCTCTACTCCGCTCTTTGCTGAGTGACCGGGT
>JAFZIU010000041.1 GCA_017554185.1 Spirochaetia bacterium | reverse complement strand
TGTATTGAGAAGTGTAAGTTCGGGGCTATAAGGGTTATCTGATATGAACGATGTTAATCTTAAAATAAACGGAATAGATGTTACAGTTCCACAGGGAACTACAATATTGGAAGCTGCCCGGAAACTGGGCTTCGACATACCGACACTGTGCAATGCCCAGGGGCTCCAGCCTTTCACCAGCTGCTTTGTCTGTGCTGTAAAAGTGGAAGGGGGCAAAGGCAACTTTGTTCCATCCTGTGCCACAAAGGTGCGGGAAGGAATGGTTGTCACCGTGGAGGGTGGCGAGGTGGACAAGGCGCGCAAGATGTGCATCAACCTCCTGGTATCCGACCACTGCGGCGACTGTATGCCGCCATGCCAGTCCGAATGCCCTGCAAACATCCCTATAAAAGATTTCATGGCTCTGGTAGCAGAAGGCAAAGAGCTTGAGGCTGCCGACAAGATAAGGGAAAAGACACCCTTTGCAGGCTGCCTTGGCCGCATCTGCCCGCGCCCATGCGAGGATCAGTGCCGCAGGACCAGGGTGGAAGAGCCCATGTCTATCTGCTACATGAAGCGCTACATTGCAGATACAGAAAAGAAGCAGAAGGGAGCACCACAGTTCCCGACACCGGCACCAGCTACAGGCAAGAAAGTGGCAATAATAGGTGCAGGTCCTGCCGGAATGGCAGCCGCCTGTTACCTGGCTCTGGCCGGTCACAAGGTAACTGTGTTTGAGTCCCACGCCAAGTCCGGCGGTATGCTCCGCTACGGCATTCCATACTACCGGCTGCCCGATTCTGTCCTTATGGATGAGTTCGGTGCCATCGAGAAGCTGGGTGTAGAAGTAAAGTACAACACTGCCATAGGCAGAGATATAAAGGCAAAGGAGCTGGAAAAAGATTTTGACGCCCTCCTCATCGCAGCCGGTGCCCAGGGTTCTTCCTCCATGCGCATAGAAGGGGAGAAGAATCAGGGTATCTACGCCGGAATCGAGGTGTTAGGCAAGGTTGCCGAAGGCCAGAAAGTGGACCTGGGCACCAAGACCTTTATAGTGGGCGGCGGAAATACAGCCATCGACGCAGCCCGGACCGCAGTCCGGCTGGGCTCCAAGGCCATCATCCTGTACCGCAGGACAAGGGCGGAGATGCCGGCCAGCGATTTCGAGATAGAGGAGGCCTTGGCCGAGGGTGTGGAGATCCAGTACCTTACAGCGCCCCTTGCCGCAGAGCGGACAGGTGATGGCCTGGCTCTCAAGTGCATCAGAATGCAGCTTGGAGAGCCGGACGCCTCAGGGCGTCGGAGCCCAGTGCCGGTAGAAGGCTCTGAGTTCACAGAAAGCTGCACTTCCATAATCGCCGCCATCGGGCAGCGGGTGCTCACCGACTGCTTCGCCGACCTTGGCGTTGAGCTTACCAAGCGTGGAACTGTGGCAGCCGACCCAAAGACATACATGACCAGCAGACCGGGAATCTTTGCTGCAGGCGACTGCCAGTCCGGCGCCGACATCGCTGTAAGGGCAGCTGCAGCAGGTCGGAAGGCTGCATACTCCATAAATCAGTACCTGGCAGGGGAAGAAGTTACAGGCGAGCCTGTACTCTTCAACTCCTCCATGGGGCCACTTAACGAAGTTCCAGAATCCCTTTTCGAAGGCAAGGAGAAGGCAGCACGCATCACCATGCCGGTAATCAGCATGGACAGACGTAAGACCAGTTTCGAAGAGATTGAGACAGGCTTCACTCAAGAGAAAGCAAGAGCAGAAGCACAGAGATGTCTCAAGTGCGGCTGCGAGAAAGAGAAGGACTGCAAGCTCCGTGAATATGCAACCCGCTATGGTGCCGATGCCCACCTGTTCAAAGGGGAGCGGAGAGGTTACGACAGGGACGATTCCCATGAAGATATCCGCATCGAGACAGGAAAGTGCATAAGCTGCGGTTCCTGCGTAAGGGCCTGCGCCGAGATCAAGGGGCTCAACATCCTCTCCTTCGACGGCCGGGGTTTCAAGACCAGGATGCACGCTCCATTCGGCCACTCTCTGGTGGACACAAAGTGCGATGGCTGCGGCGAGTGCGTAAAAGTATGTCCTACCGGTGCAATCATGGGCAAGAATGGAAAAATATGATGTCATAATCTGCGGCGCAGGTCCTGCCGGTCTTATGACCGCCTATACCCTTGGCAGCACTGCATCCGGCAGCCTTAAGATTCTCCTTTTGGACAGGAGAGAGCCCTGGAGGGAGCCGGTCTGCTGTGCAGAGGTTGTAGGAAGCGGCATGTTCAGCAGCCTGCTGCCCGTAGATCCCTCCTTTGTCCGCTGCTACACCTCATGGATCAATTATACATCTCCCAAAGGATATACTGCAGGAACCTATAGAAAAGGCCGCAGCATCATATTGAACCGGGCCAAGTTTCACCGGTGGCTTTGGGACAGGTGCCTGGAAGTGGGGGTGGATTGCCGGTACAATGCTGCAGTGAAAGCGCTTGAGCGCAGAGACAGCTGTTGGGATGTGACAGTAGATAAAGGGGGAACACAGCACATAATATCAGCTCCTGTAGTTGTTGATGCCACTGGACCTGGGGCTCGTATTACCCAGGATATACCTTGTCTTAAGGGCATAGAGTCGGGGGATGAGAATCTGGCTCTTGCCATTTTTGCTGTTGCAGAGGGAGTTCCCTGCAATAAAGAAGCTTTACAGTTTTTCTACGGCTCTGCTTTCGCCGATGGATACGGCTGGATATTTCCCCGGGATGATGATGCTGTGAACATCGGCCTTGGAATGTCAGTAGGGGCCGCCCAGGGCCTTTCCCTGCGCCAGAAACTGCTGGATTTTATCTTCAGGAATAACCCTCACGCTAAGATCAGGACCATATGCGGCGGCAAGGTACCGCTCCATGGTACACATCAAAGGCCCTTTGCCATGCATGGCCTTTTCAAGGCAGGAGATGCTGCAGGTTGTGTTGACCCCATCTGGGGAGCTGGCATTACAGAAGCCCTTTTCTGTGGAAAGATTGTGGGAGAGAACATCCCCGATTGGCTGGGAAAAACTGATGCAGAAGAACGCCGCCATGTGGAGGAAAGGGTTTTTGACCAATGGATGGATTCCTGCGGATACTTCTATCAGAAATCTGCCCAGTCGAAGATAATTATGAATAAGATCACCGATGACCAATGGGATGTATTCCTTCATCATCTGTCAGACCTGCCCCAGGAGGAGCAGACATCTGTCCTGGAGACCCTAAGCAGTTCTCCCTGGCTTTGGCCGATTATGGTCTGGCAGATATATGTGGGCTCAAAAAACAAAAACTTTTGCTGATTGCTATTTACAAAAATAGATAAACTTGATAATCTACCAAAACGAGGTGAAGAAATGGCTAGAAGATGTGATTTATGTGGAAAAGGTGTAATGACCGGAAACAATGTAAGCCACGCACAGAATAAAACAAAGAGAGTATGGAAACCAAATCTTCTTAAGATGAGAACAGTTATTGATGGAAGAATTATGACAGTAAAGATTTGTACATCA